>JADGHQ010000108.1 GCA_019683805.1 Thermoleophilaceae bacterium | reverse complement strand
CGCCGCTACCTGCTCGTGCCCGGCCTCCGCTCCTCGCGCATCCACGTCGTCGACGTGAAGGACGACCCCGTCAACCCGAAGCTCGTGAAGGTGATCGAGCCGGACGAGCTCCACAGGCGCACCGGCTACAGCCGCCCCCACACCGTCCACTGCGGCCCCGACGGCCTCTACATGAGCGCGCTCGGGGCGCCGGACGGCGGCGGACCGGGCGGCGTCCTCCTGCTCGACCACGACGACTTCAGCCCGCTCGGCCGTTGGGAGGTCGACCGCGGCCCGCAGGAACTCGCCTACGACGTGTGGTGGAACATCGGCTACGACACGCTGCTCACCAGCGAGTGGGGCACGCCGGAGATGGTCGAGGACGGCGTGAACCCGGAGCTCCTGCTCGGGGGCAAGTACGGCCGCCGGCTGCACATCTGGGACCTGCGCAAGCGCCGGCACACGCAGGCGATCGACCTCGGCGCCGAGCAGCAGATGGTGCTCGAGCTGCGGCCCGCGCACGACCCGACCAAGCCGTACGGCTTCGTGGGCGTGGTCGTCTCGACCGCAGACCTCTCGGCGTCGGTGTGGCTCTGGGAGCGGGGCGCCGACGGTCAGGTGGGCGTGAGGAAGGTGATCGAGATCCCCGCGGAGCCCGCCGAGGCGGACCGGCTTCCACCCGCGATCCAGCCCTTCGGCGCCGTGCCGCCGCTCGTCACCGACATCGCGCTGTCCGTGGACGACCGCTACCTGTACGTCTCCTGCTGGGGCACGGGCGAGCTCAGGCGCTACGACGTCAGCGACCCTCGCAACCCCAGGGAGGCGGGCTCGGTGCGGCTCGGCGGGATCGTGCGAAAGTCGCCCCACCCGGCCGCGGGCCCCGTCAACGGCGGCCCGCAGATGGTCGAGGTGAGCCGCGACGGCCGCCGCGTCTACCTCACGAACTCGCTCTACGCCGCCTGGGACGCGCAGTTCTACCCGGAGGGCATCAAGGGCTGGATGGTGAAGCTCGACTCGGAGCCGGACGGGGCCTTCCAGCTCGACCCGGACTTCTTCGTGGAGTTCGACGGCGAGCGCCCGCACCAGGTGCGTCTGCAGGGCGGCGACGCCTCCTCCGACAGCTACTGCTTCCCGTAGGCTCTTCGCGGAGAGGCCGATGAGCCGGGACACCGGACTCTGGCTCACGCTGATCGGGCTCGGCGCCTACCACGGCATCAACCCCGCGATGGGGTGGCTGTTCGCGGTCTCGAACGGCCTCCAGCACCGCAGCCGGGAGGCGGTCGTGCGCTCGCTCTGGCCGATAGCGCTCGGGCATGAGCTGTCGATCGCGATCGTCGCGGCGCTCGTGCTCGGCGCTGAGTCCGTGGTCGATCCGACCGCGCTCCACGTGGCCGCGGCCGTCGTGCTGTTCGCCTTCGGCCTCTTCCGCTTCGTCAAGCCGCGCGCGCACTGGCGCTGGACCACCATGCGCGTGAACGGGCGCGAGCTCACGCTCTGGTCGTTCCTGATGTCCACGGCGCACGGGGCCGGCCTGATCGTCGCGCCGGTCCTGATCGGGCTCGGCGGCGCGTCCGCCGCGTCCCCCCACTCGGCCGCCCACGACAGGACGGACGTCGGCATGGTCACCGACGTCTCCTGGCTCTCGAGCGGCGTCGGGATCATGCTGCACGTGGGCGCGATGCTGCTCGTGATGGGCGCGGTCGCGCTGCTCGTGTACGAGAAGCTCGGGCTCGAGGTGCTCCGGCGCGCGTGGATCAACACCGATCACATCTGGGCAGCCGCGTTCATCGTCGCCGGCGCGGTCACCCTGTTCACCTGACACGGCGGCCCACATGGCGGCGTAACGCGCGCATAACCGGGCAGGATCGGCTCGGCGCCTGCGTGTCCCTTATGCTCGCGCGGGAAACGCAGCTCGTCACCCCCGGAGGTGGGCACCACATGACTTCGAGAAAGCTTCGGGCAGGCGCACCGCTCGCCGTGCTCGCCGCCGCCGTGATCGCGGTCGCAGGCTGCGGCGGCGGCAACGACAACAACAACACCGGGACCTCGACACAGGCCGGCGGGACCAGCGTAGACCAGAAGGTCGCCGCCGAGGTGCCCGCCGACATCAAGTCGAAGGGGACGCTCGTGGTCGCAGCCGACGCGACCTACGCGCCGAACGAGTTCATTGGCTCCGACGGCAAAACCGTCCAGGGCATGGACGCCGACCTGGCGCAGGCGCTCGCCGGCGTGATGGGCCTCAAGGCCTCCGTCAGGAACGCGACCTTCGACTCGATCATCCCGGGGCTCGCGGCGCACAAGTACAGCCTCGGCATGTCCTCGTTCACGGACACCAAGGAGCGCGAGAAGACGGTCGACTTCGTCACCTACTTCTCCGCCGGCACCTCCTTCTACACGAAGGCGCAGGGCGGCCCGCCGATCACCGGCCTCGACTCGCTCTGCGGCCTCACGGTGGCGGTCGAGAAGGGCACAACCCAGGCGGACGACGCGAACGCGCAGAGCAAGAAGTGCAAGGCGGCCGGCAAGAAGGCCGTGAACGTGCTCACGTTCCCCGACCAGAACGGGGCCAACCTCGCGCTCTCGAGCGGGCGCGCGGAGGTCGGCATGGCCGACTCCCCCGTCGCCGCTTACCAGGTGAAGAAGACGGGCGGGCAGTTCAAGCTCGTCGGCACCCCGTACGGCACGGCGCCGTACGGCATCGCCGTCCCGAAGGACACGGGCATGGCGAAGCCGGTGCTGGACGCGCTCAAGGTCCTGATGTCGAATGGGACCTACATGAAGATCCTCCAGAAGTGGGGGATCGAGAGCGGCGCCATCGACAACCCGCAGATCAACGGCGCGACCAGCTAGCGAAAACGGCAGCCGACGGTCGTGGACCAGTCCACGGCAACCCGCGATCTGAGTCAGGCGGGCCTCCCGCCTGACCAGATCAAGGCCGTCCCGGTGCGCCACCCGGGGCGCTGGCTCGCGACGCTGATCGTGTTGGTGATCGCCGCGGTGGTCATCAACTCGGTCGCCACGAACCCGCGCTTCGGGTGGGGCACGGTCGGCCACTACCTGTTCTCGAGCCAGATCCTCGAGGGCCTGAAGATCACGATCTACCTGACCGTCGTCTCGATGGCGATCGGCGTCGTGCTCGGGGTGGTGCTGGCGGTGATGCGGCTCTCGCCGAACCCCCTGATCTCGGGCGCGAGCTGGTTCTACATCTGGTTCTTCCGCGGCACGCCGGTGCTCGTGCAGCTTCTGTTCTGGAGCTTCATCTCCGCCCTTTACCCGAAGATCAACCTCGGCATCCCGTTCGGGCCCTCGTTCATCCACGCGGACGCGAACCACCTGATCACCCCGTTCGTCGCCGCGATCCTGGGGCTCGGGCTCAACGAGGGCGCCTACATGGCGGAGATCGTGCGCGCGGGCATCCTCTCGGTCGAGGAGGGGCAGACAGAGGCCGCGCAGGCGCTCGGGATGACGCGGCTCCAGACTATGCGCCGGATCGTGCTGCCGCAGGCGATGCGCGTGATCATCCCGCCCACGGGCAACGAGACGATCTCGATGCTGAAGACGAGCTCGCTCGTGTCGGTGATCGCCTACCGGGAGCTGCTCTACTCGGCGCAGCTCATCTACGCCGTGAACTTCAAGCAGATCCCGCTGCTGCTCGTGGCGAGCATCTGGTACCTGACCATCACCACGGTTCTCTCGATCGGCCAGTACTACCTCGAGCGCTACTTCGGCCGCGGCACGGCACGGGAGCTGCCGCCCACGCCCCTGCAGCGGTTGAGACGCAACCTCGCGATCCGGCACGCGCGCGTGCCTCTCCCGGCGTCCGAGAGCTCCGGCCGGGGGGTCGGCGTCCCATGAGCGAGCCGATGGTCATCGCCGAGGGCGTCCACAAGAGCTTCGGCAGGCTCGAGGTCCTGAAGGGGATCTCGCTCGAGGTGCGGCAGGGCGAGGTGATGTGCCTGCTCGGGCCCTCGGGGTCCGGCAAGTCGACCTTCCTGCGCTGCATCAACCACCTCGAGAAGATCGACGCCGGCCGCCTGTGGGTGGACGGCGACCTCGTCGGCTACCGCCAGCAGGGATCGAAGCTCTACGAGCTGCGCGAGTCGGAGGTCTGCCGCAAGCGCTCGACGATCGGCATGGTGTTCCAGCGCTTCAACCTCTTCCCGCACATGACCGCCGCGGAGAACGTCGCGCTCGCGCCGGTGCACGTGAAGGGCGTGCCGAAGGACGAGGCGTTCAAGCGCGCCGCCGCGCTGCTGCGCTCCGTCGGGCTCGCCGACAAGCTCGACAGCTATCCCGCCCAGCTCTCGGGCGGGCAGCAGCAGCGCGTGGCGATCGCGCGGGCGCTCGCGATGGACCCGCGCCTGATGCTCTTCGACGAGCCCACCTCCGCGCTCGACCCCGAGCTCGTCGGCGAGGTGCTCGACGTGATGCGCCGGCTCGCCGCCGACGGGATGACGATGGTCGTGGTCACGCACGAGATCGGGTTCGCCCGCGAGGTCGGCGACAAGCTCGTGTTCATGGACGCCGGCGCGGTCGTCGAGAGCGGCGATCCGCGCGAGGTGCTCGCCAACCCCAAGCACGAGCGCACACGGGCGTTCCTCTCAAAGGTCCTCTAGCGCCACCGCCCCCGCGATCGGGCCCCCGGGTCCTGCTGCGACGCCCGACTAGGCGTCCGGGCGCGAAATTGAGGTGAAAGCGGGGCCGATCCCGGGCAGTGATCTTCCGGAGCTTTGTGCGCGGTGCGCCGCGCAGACAAGAGGTGTCAATCGGCCCGATTGGGGGCAGAGCGATGACTACGCCCATGGAAGCAGAGGCCCTCCGCGAAGAGCGCGGCGTCCCCGGCCCCGCTCGCGCGTGGGCGCTTGGTGACATCGGCCGGCGACTCCTGGCCGAGATGATCGGAACCGGCCTGCTGGTGCTCTTCGGGGCGGGCTCGGTCGTCGCGGCGCTGAGGGTCGGCGGCGGCCGGCTCGACTACGCCGGGCTCGGGATGGTCGCGATCGCTTTCTCGCTCGTCATCGCCCTGGTGATCTACGCCTTCGGCACGACGTCCGGGGCGCACATCAACCCGGCAGTGACGATCGCGCTCACGGCCCGCAACCGCTTCCCGATCATGGAGGCGGGCCCGTACATCGTGGCGCAGCTCGTAGGCGCGGTCCTGGGGGCGCTGCTGGTCGTCGCGGCGTTCGGCGACGGAGCCGTCAACCTGAACGGGGTGGGCGGAACCCATCTGGGCGTCGACGTGACGTTCTGGCGCGGCGTGGTCGCGGAGGGGATCGCCACGTTCCTGCTCGTGCTGGCGATCTTCGCGCTCGCCGTCGACAAGCGCGCGCCCGGCGGCTGGGCAGGCCTGATGATCGGCCTCTCGGTCGGCGCCGGCATCCTGCTCATCGGCCCGCTCACGGGCGGCTCGCTGAACCCCGCGCGCACGTTCGGCCCGCTGCTCGTGACGGACCTCTGGAACGGGAGCACCGACTGGAACGACTTCGCCGTCTACATCATCGGCCCGATCGTCGGAGGCGTGCTTGCCGCCATGGCATACGACCTCGTGGCGAATCCGCGCGGTGCCGAGGCCGCCGCCGTTGGGGAGCCGGCGCAGGGCACCGCGGGTGACATCGAGGGCGCCCGCCGCGAGGGTAGAGCGGGGGCTGAGGAGCCGGCGCAGGGCACCGCTGGAGACATCGAG
>JADGHQ010000107.1 GCA_019683805.1 Thermoleophilaceae bacterium | reverse complement strand
CCGCTCACCGCCGCCCGCCGCGCTCGGCTCCCGCGGGCATCAGCCGGTCGAGCTGCCTCTGCGCCTCGGCGCGGCCGAGGTAGGCGGACAGCACGAGATAGAGCAGGTCCGGGGCGAGGGAGGGGAGCTCCTTCGTGCGGTCCTGCAGGATCCGCGACTGGACGACGCCGTGGATCGCCCCGACGATCGCCTCGGCGGTGGCCGGGGGCGTCGCCTCGCCCGCGTTCGGCTGGCGGGCGCCCTCCGCGATGTAGCTCGCGAACGAGCCCATCACGGCGTCGCGGCGCTTCACCGCCTCGGGGCCCGCGGCGAGCACCTCGACGATGCACATGCGGGCGAAGCTCGGCTCCGCCGCGAGCGTGTCGAGGAACGCGGCGAGCCCGGCGGCCACCCCTTCGGGCCACGAACCGGCCTTCGCGTAGGAGGCGGCGACCGTGTCGACGAGCTGCTTCGCGACGGTCTCGTAGGCGACCAGGAAGCAGTCGTGCTTATCGCGGAAGAGCTCGTAGAACGTCTTCCGGGAAACGCCCGCGTGCGCGGTGATGTCGGCGACGGTCATCGCCTGGTACCCCTTCTCGGCGACCACGTCCGCGACAGCCGCGATCACGCGCGAGCGCTGCGACTGGATCACGAACCTGCGGGGCAGCCCGTGGTGACCGCGCGGAAGGCGCGCCGGTGGCCCGGACGGATGGAGGGGCGCCATACGGGCACCATAACTCCGATCCGAAAACATCTCAATTCCTTGAAATAGGTGAGAGTTCTTTTGCCGGGGCTTGTACCTCTGGCTACAGACTGATAAAAAATCTCACAAGCAATGCCGAAAAGAGGCGCCACGCCGAGGGCGCGCGGGTTGGCCGGGAGCGGCTTGCTCGAGTCGTCGGCGCTCGCTCATCTGGCTGGAGGGACGGTGCAACCTGGCATGCCGCCAACTCATTCTCTGCGACCGCAGCAGCAGGTTCGCTGTGCGTGCCATCGGCGCGGTCGCGCTGCCGATGCCGGTGAACGGGGCTCGTGATGACGAGCATCGGCAGCCTCCGCCCGTCGTACGTCGACGGCGCGGCCCGTAGGCCGAGGCCGCGCGTGCGCTGTCGTCCGGTCGTGGCGCTCGGCGACGGCCGCGTGGCGGCTCTACGGCTGCTCCCCGACTGCCTGCGATCGCGAGACGGCGCGCTCCCGCGCTGGGCGCGCTCGGGCCGCGCGGCGGTTGAGCTTCTGCGCGCGGCCCCTATCGATCGCCTGCTCGGGACGCCTAGGACCGGCTTCCCGCCGCCGCCACGTCTGCTGCTGCGGCTGCCGCTCGATGCCTTGAGCGGCCGGCGGCTAGTCGACACGCTCGTGGGGGCGCTCGCCGAGGCAGGCCTCACGCTTGAGAGCCTGGCCGTCGAGGTCGACATGCCGCCGCTCCCTCTCGACGGCCTGCCAGAGGGGCTCGTCGAGCTCCAGGCGGGCGGGGCGATCGCCGTCTGCAGCAACTTCGCGCCGGACTTCTCCATCCGCACGCTCGTCGAGTTCCCCTTCGACTACGTCCGCGTCCACGCGGACTGCGCCTCGCCCGAGCTCCTGAAGGCGGTGGTCGCCGTCGCGGGGGCGCTCGACATGGCGGTCATCGCCGACGGCGTCGACACGGAGGAGCAGGCGGCGCGCCTGCGCGAGCTTGGGTTCCATCTCGGCGAGGGGCGCCACCTGGGAGGCGACCTCGTGGCCGCGCAGTTCCCGGAGGGCCCGCCCGCTCGAAGCGGGAGCCGGGCGCTCCGCTAGCGCCGTCGAGCGGCCGCCTCGAGCGCGGGGTTCTGCCAGCCCGCGTCCGCGGGGTTGAGGTTCACTCCGGGCGGCACGACCTCGTCGATACGGTCGAGCAGGTCCTCCGGGAGGCTGCGGTCGGCTGCCGGGAGCTGGTCCTCGAGCTGGTCCATCGTCCGCGGCCCGATGATCGCGGCCGTCACGGCCGGGTGGTTCACGACCCACGCGATCGCCATCTCCACGAGGCTCATGCCGGCCTCGTCTGCGAGGCGGCCAAGCGCGTCGGCGGCGTCGAGCTTGCGCTGGTTCTCCGGGCAAGAGAGGTCGTAGCGCTCGGGGAGCCGCTCGGCGCGCCTGGTCCGCGGGGGCTCCTGCCCCTTGCGCCAGCGCCCCGACAGCCATCCGCCCGCGAGCGGGCTCCAGGCGATCACGCCGATTCCGTGGCGCTTGCAGGTCGGCAGCACGTCGGCCTCGACGCCGCGGACGAGCAGCGAGTAGGGCGGCTGCTCGCACTTGAAGCGCTCGAGCCCGCGCTCGCGCGCCACCCACTGCGCCTCGACGATCTGCGAGGCAGGGAACGTGGAGGAGCCGATGTAGCGGACCTTGCCGTCGCGCACGAGGTCCGTCAGCGCGGACAGCGTCTCCTCGATGTCGGTGTACGGGTCGGGGCGGTGAACCTGGTAGAGGTCGATCCAGTCGGTGCCGAGCCGCCGCAGCGAGGCCTCCACCTCGCGCACGATCCAGCGTCGGGAGTTCCCGCGCTCGTTGGGATCGTCGCCCATCGCGCTGTGGAACTTGGTGGCGAGCACGACGTCGTCGCGGCGCCCGCCCGCGAGCGCCTTGCCGACGATCTCCTCCGACTCGCCGCGCGAGTACACGTCGGCGGTGTCTATGAAGTTGATCCCCGCGTCGAGCGCCCGGTGGATGATCCGGATCGACTCGGCGTGGTCGGCGTTGCCCCAGGCGCCGAACATCATCGCGCCCAGGCAGAGGGGGCTCACCTTCACCCCCGTGCGTCCGAGCGTGCGGTATTCCATGCCCGTCACAGTACCCCGGGCGCGGGCGCTTACGCGCTCGCCGGCTCGACCGACGCGCCCTCGGGCGGGGTCTGCGCGGCCGGCCGCCGGGCAGCCCTGGCCGCACGGCTCCGCAGGGCCCGCAGCCCGGGCGGGAGCCCGCCCCCGGTCGAGAGCCACGACCCCGCGAGGATCAGGAGCAGCCCCGCGACCGCCCCCGCGCCGGGGCGCTCGCCGAGGATCGCCACCCCGAGCGCGACCGCGACCACGGGGTTGATGTAGGTGATGACCGAAGTGCGGCTCGGGCCGATCTCCGCCACGAGGCCGACGAACACGACGAACGCGCCCGCCGTGCACACAAGCCCGAGCACGATCACCGCGAGCATCGCCGCCGTGGACGGCGTCGAGGTGGGATGGTCGAGCGCCGCCACCGGGGCGAGCACGAGGGCGGCGGTGGCGAGGCTCGCGCCCATCGTGGCGCGCGCGTCGAGCTCGGTGAGGTGCCGCTTGAGGATCATCGGCCCCGCGGCGTAGCCGGCGGCCGCGAGCAGCACCGCGGCCGCGCCGACGAGCTCGCGCGCGCTGCCGCTCACGTCGATGCCGACAAGTGCGACTACGCCGCCGAAGCCGACGAGCAGGCCCGCGAGGCGCTCGCCGTCGACGCGCTCGGCCTCGTCGAAGCGGAGCGCGAGCAGCGCGATCAGGAGCGGCGCCGTCGCGATCATGATCGCGGCGAGCGACGAGGACACGCGCGTCTCTCCGAAGGCGATCAGCGGGAACGGGATCGAGATCTCGGCGACGGCGTACAGCGCCACCCACCGCCACCTGCCGCGCAGGGACGGGAGCGTGCCGGCGCGCCACGCGAGCGCGAGCAGCACCGCGGCGGCGAGCGCCACCCGCGCCCACGCGAGGAACGCAGGCGGCATCCGCCCGTCGACCGCGACCTTGATGAAGAGGTACGGGATGCCCCAGACCGTCGACATCGTCGCGAAGGCGATCCAGGCTCGGACGCTCACGCGCCGGAGCTTCGCACACCGGGCTCCGTAGTTCGCCGCCGCAGGTCTGCGGGCCTGTGCGGTTTCGGCGAGCGCTCTCGGCTTCGAGCATTGCTCCGGAAGGGAGATCCGGTGAAGCGATTCATCGAGAGCCAGAAGCCCCTAATCGAGAGGCACGGGCTGCTGCCTGGGATCACCGTCGCGTTCTTCATCGTGCTGGCGGCCATGCTCGCGCTCGTGAGCGCCACATGGGTCGCCGTGTTCGTCGTGCTCGCCGTGCTGGTGACGGTGACCGCCGTGGTCGTCTGGATCGTCGTCCAGGTGGCGGGCGACGACGAGCAGCCGCGCGCGAGCTGAGCGTCCCGCGGCGGCCGTGCCGAGCGCGGTTCCGCCGCGGCGAGTCCGGGTAGGCGGCCAACGCATGGTGGACGCCCTCGTGATCGGCGCCGGGCCGAACGGCCTCGTGGCTGCGAACCTGCTCGCCGACCGCGGGTGGGAGGTGACCGTGCTCGAGGCGGCGCCGGAGCCCGGCGGCGCGGTGAAGTCGGCAGAGCTCGTCGAGCCGGGCTTCGTGAACGACGTCTGCAGCTCGTTCTACCCGCTCGCCGCCGCCTCGCCGCACATGCGCGGGCTCGAGCTCGAGCGCTACGGGCTGCGCTGGCGCCGCAGCCCCGGGGTGGTGGCGCACCCGCTCCGGGACGGCCGCTGCCCGCTGCTCTCGCTCGACGTCGACGAGACGGCGGCGTCGCTCGACGGGTTCGCGCCAGGCGACGGCAACGCGTGGCGCGGGCTGTACGACCTCTGGCTGCGGGTCGGCCCGCACGCGCTCGCGGCGCTCCTCTCGCCCTTCCCGCCCGTGCGCCCCGCGCTGCGCCTCGTGCGCGAGCTCGGCCGGGGCGAGCTCGCGCGCTTCGCGAGGTTCGCGCTGCTGCCGGTGAGGCGCCTCGGCGAGGAGACGTTCCGGGGCGAGGGCGGCCCGCTGCTGCTAGCCGGAAACGCCCTCCACTCGGACCTCGGTCCCGAGACCCCGCCGAGCGGCGTGTACGGCTGGGTGCTCTGCTGCCTCGGCCAGCAGCTCGGGTTCCCGGCCGCCGAGGGGGGCGCCGGCCGGATCGCCGCGGCGCTGGTGCGGCGGCTCGAGCTGCGGGGCGGGCGCGTGCTCTACGGCAGGCGCGCTGCGCGCATCGAGGTGTCCGGGGGAAGCGCGCGGGCGGTTCTGACGGGCTCGGAGCGCTTCCCCGCGTCGCGCGCCGTGCTCGCGGACGTGTCGGCGCCCGCGCTCTACCTGGAGCTCGTGGGCCGGGAGCACCTACCGGCGCGGCTGCTCGACGAGATCGCCCGGTTCCAGTGGGACAACGGGACCGTGAAGGTCGACTGGACGCTCGACGCGCCGATCCCGTGGACGGCCGCGCCGGCTCGCCGGGCCGGCACCCTGCACGTCGCTGAGGGGCTCGACGGGCTCACGAGGCAGAGCTGCGAGATCGCGCTCGGCCTGCTCCCGGCCGAGCCCTATCTCGTGATGGGGCAGTACGCGCACTTCGACCCGACGCGCGCGCCGGCCGGCCGCGACACCGCCTGGGCCTACACCCACGTGCCGCAGCGGATCGCGGGCGACGCCCGCGGCGAGCTCACGGGGAGCTGGGACGAGCGCGAGACGCGCGCCTTCGCCGACAGGATCGAGGAGCAGGTCGAGGCGCGCGCGCCGGGCTTTCGCTCGCTGATCCGCGGTCGGCGCGTGACGACGCCGCGGGACTTCGAGGAGGCGGACCCGAACCTCGTCAACGGGGCGCTCAACGGCGGGACCGCGCAGCTGCATCAGCAGCTCGTGCTGCGCCCGGTCGCAGGTCTGGCTCGCGCGGACACGCCGATCCGGGGCCTCTTCCTCGCGTCGGCCTCTGCGCACCCGGGTGGAGGCGTCCACGGCGCCCCCGGAGCGAACGCCGCTGCGGCGGCGCTCGCCGCGGACAGCCCGCGCCCGGGCGCGCGCCTCGCCCGGGCGGTGCAGCGGTGACGCGCGCCGCGCTCGCGCGCGGCGCGCTCGCCGGCGCGGCGGGCGGCGCCGCCATGAGCGCTTCGCCGAGCGCCGCGCTGCGCCTCCGGGGCAGGGAGCCGCGCCGCGTT
>JADGHQ010000106.1 GCA_019683805.1 Thermoleophilaceae bacterium | reverse complement strand
CTGTCACCCGTCCCGTCGCTGCCGCCGGTAGGCTCGCGCCGCCGTGCTCGAGGTGCTCGTCGTGACGAACATGTGGCCGACCGGGGCCCGGCCGGCGCTCGGCCCGTTCGTGCGCGACCAGGTCGAGGCGCTGCGCGCGCGCGAGGACATCGACCTCGAGCTGCACTGGTTCGTGCCGCCCGGCGGGCTCGCGCCGTACGTCCGGGCGGCCTTCGACATCGCGCGGCGGTTCAGGGGCCGCCGCTACGACGTCGTGCACGCGCACTACGGCCTGACCGGCTGGTGCGCGCTCGCAGTCCGTGGCCGCGCGCACGTCGTGACCTACCACGGCGACGACCTGCGCCTGCGCAAGGTCGCGGGCCTCGGCGCGCTGCTGAGCCGCCTCGTCACGCTCCCGGCCACCGTCTCGGGCGACCTCGCCCGCAGCGAGGCGCGCCGCCTCGGCGGGCCGGGCGAGCGCCGCCGCGTGGCGGTGCTCCCCTGCGGCGTCGACCTCGCGCGCTTCCGGCCGCTCGACCGCCGCCGCTGCCGCGAGCGCCTCGGCCTCGACCCCGACGGCCGCTACCTGCTGTTCCCGGCGGACCCCGCGCGCCCCGAGAAGCGGCACGACCGCGCCCGCGCGCTCGCCGACGCGGCAGGCGCCGAGCTGATCGCCTACTCCGCCACGCCGCCCGAGCTCGTGCCGACCTACATCAACGCCGCGAACGCCGTGGTCGTCACCTCGGAGCGCGAGGGCTTCGGGCTCGCCCCGCTCGAGGCGCTCGCGTGCGAGGTGCCTGTGGTCGCCACGCCGATCGGGATCGCGCCGCTCGCGCTCGAGGGCGTGCCGGGCGCGCTCTGCGCCGAGTTCGACCTCGAGCGCTGGCGCGCCGCGCTCGAGCCGCACCTGAGCTCGCCCGACCCGCGCGCCCCCGGCCGCCGGCGGGCCGAGATCTTCTCGAGCGCGCGCATGGCCGAGCGCGTGGCGATCGCCTACCGGGAGCTCGCGTGCGCGGACCCCCCGGGCTCCCCGGGGCTCGGGGTATAGTGGCCCGCTCGGCGTCCGATTCCCGTAGCGGACCGCCGGCCGAGACCGTGCTCAGAGGCTTAAGGCAACGGACTCTCTCGCTGATCGAGCGGACCGCCGAGGGGTCGACACCCCCGGCCGGCGTCGAGCCGCGAGCGCCGGGCGAGCGTCCGCGGCCGAGCGCGCGCGAGCGCGGCGTGGTGCGCCGCCGCCTGCGCGAGGCGCGCCGCGAGCGCGAGGCGCTCGTGCTCGAGCTGGGCGAGCTCACGCTCGCCGCCGCGCGCGGCGAGCCCGACACCGGCCGCGCGGAGCAGGTGACCAAGGCGCTGCGCTCGCTCGAGGAGGAGGCGTGCGCCCTCGCCGACGCGCTCGCCACTGACCGCACGCTCGGCGAGCTGCTCTCGACCGAGACGGTCGCCGCGTGCGCGCGCTGCCGCGCGCTCGTGCCGCGCCACGCGGGCTACTGCCAGCGCTGCGGCGAGCCGACCGGGCGCACGCCCCGCAGCGTGCCGACCCCGCCCGCGGCGGACACCGCGAGCGAGTCGCCTACAGGCGCCACCAGCGCCGCGCCTGCGCCGCGCAGCGGTCAGTGACCGCGTCGGGCGGGAGCGAGCGGGGCTCGCCGCCGTCTCGGAGCGCCTCGAGCGTGGCGGCCACCGAGGCAGACAGCGCCTCGAGGTCGTAGCCGCCCTCGAGCACGACGCCGATCGGCGCGCCGCACTCCGCCGCCGCGAGCCGCACCCAGAGCGCCATCTGCGCGAACGAGTCCGTCTCGAGCGTGCAGTCCGCGAGCGGGTCCGAGCGGTGCGCGTCGTAGCCCGCGGAGACCAGGACGAGGTCGGGACCGTACTCGCGCAGGACCGGCGCGACCACGTGCTCGAGGAGCGGTAGCCAGGTCGACTCCCCCGACCCCGGCGGCACCGGGCAATTGAGCGTGTAACCGGCGCCGTCGCCGCGCCCCGCGTCCTCGAGCCGCCCGGTGCCCGGGTAGAGCGGCATCTGGTGGATGCTCGCGTACAGCACCTCCGCGGTCGCCTCGAAGCTGTGCGCCGTGCCGTTGCCGTGGTGGACGTCCCAGTCGAGGACGAGGACGCGCTCGGCGCCGTGGGCGTCGAGTGCGTGGCGCGCCGCCACGGCGACGTTGTTGAAGAGGCAGAAGCCCATCGCGGCGGCCGCCTCGGCGTGGTGACCGGGCGGCCGCAGGCCCGAGAACGCGAGCGGCGCGCCGTCCCCGAGCAGGGCGTCGACCGCCGCCACCGCGCCGCCGGCCGCGTGGAGGGCCGCGCGGAACGAGCCCGGGCTCGTGACCGTGTCGGGGTCGAGCGAACCTCCCCCGCGCTCCTCGCTGACCACGCGCACGTGCTCGATGTACTCGCGCGGGTGGACCGCCTCGAGCACGGCCAGGTCGACCGCGGGCGCGTCGCGCACCTCGAAGCCGAGCCAGCCGCGCTCCTCCAGCGCGCGCTCGATGGCCTCGATCCGCCCGAACCGCTCCGGGTGCGCCCCGGTGTCGTGGTCGAGCGAGGAGGCGTGCCTGAAGTAGATCGGGTCCGCGATGCCGATACCGTAAGCGCCCGCGTTGCAGGCCGAGAGCACGACAGAGACGCTGCGCGCCGACGTGGCGGTGGTGGGCGCGGGCGCAGCCGGGCTCTACGCCGCGATCACCGCCGCCCGAGCCGGGATGCGCGTCGTGCTCGTATCGCGCTCGCCGCTCGCCGAGTCGGCGAGCTACTGGGCGCAGGGCGGGATCGCCGCCGCGCTCGCGCCGGACGACTCGGTGGACAGGCACCTCGCCGACACGCTCGCCGCGGGCCGCGGAGCGTCGCGGGAGAGCGCCGCCCGCGTCCTCTGCCGCGACGCGCCGGAGTGCGTGCGCGACCTCGAGTCGCTCGGGGTCCGATTCGACGCCGATCGCACCGGCGCGCTCGCGCTCGGGCTCGAGGGCGGGCACTCGCGGCGGCGGGTGGTGCACGCCGGCGGCAGCGCCACCGGCCGCCGGATCACGCGCGAGCTGTCCGCGCTCGCGGCCGTCGATCGGCGCATCGAGGTGCTCGAGCGCACGACGGCGCGCGCGCTCTGGGTCGTGGACGGGCGCTGCGTCGGCGTGGCGGTCGAGGCGGTCGACGGGGAGCGCGCCGCGGTGCTCGCCCGCGCCACGATCCTCGCGACCGGAGGCGCCGCGGCGCTCTGGAGCCGGACGACCAACCCGCGCGGCGCGACCGGCGCCGGGATGTCGCTCGCCCATGCGGCGGGCGCCGATCTCGCCGACCTCGAGCTCGTGCAGTTCCACCCCACCGCGCTCGCGCTGCCGGGCGAGCACGACGCCTTCCTCATCAGCGAGGCCGTGCGCGGCGAGGGCGCGCTGCTCGTCGACGGCTCGGGCGAGCGCTTCACCGACGAGCTCGCCCCCCGCGACCAGGTGTCGCTCGCGGTGAAGGCGAAGCTCGACCAGGGCGAGCGCGTGTTCCTCGATATGCGCGCGGTCGACGCGCTGCGCTTCCCGAACATCGTCGCCGTGCTCGAGCAGGCCGGCATCGACCCCCGCCGCGAGCCCGTGCCGGTCGCGCCCGCCGCCCACTACGCGATGGGCGGCGTGAAGGCGGACCTCGACGGCCGCTCCTCGCTGCCCGGGCTCTATGCGGTCGGCGAGTGCTCGTGCACGGGGCTCCACGGGGCGAACCGGCTCGCGTCGAACTCGCTCGCCGAGTGCTTCGTGTTCGGCCGCCGCGCCGCCGCGCGCGCGGGCGACGAGCCGCCGCCGCCGCGCTCGCCGGGCGCGCCTCCGTCGGAGGGGCCGCCGCTCGTCCCCCCGGACCGCACGCGCGAGCGCCTCTGGGCGGCGGCCGGGCCGGTGCGCGACCGCCGCTCGCTCGCGACGCTGCTCGACGACCCGTTCCCGCTCGCGCGGCTCATCGCGAGCTCCGCCCTCGCCCGGCGCGAGAGCCGCGGCGCGCACCAGCGGAGCGACCACCCCGACACCGACCCCCAGCTCGACGGGCGCCACTACGTGGTCGGCGGCGAGGCGCCGCCGCACCTCGAGCACTGGGTATAGAGGGCCGGCCCGCCCGCCGCCCGCCCGGATCGGGCGCCCAGCCCTTCACGGGAGGTTTAGAACGCAAAACCTCCGTAAAAGATGGAGATCACACACCGGTCATCCTCGACGGTCTCCGCCGGAGGCGTGAAGGATGGTCCGGGCGAGAGACGCCCCGCCGGTGCGGGAGGCAGCGGCCCCTGACACGGCGGCGGAGCACGGGATGGGGGACCCACGTCATGTACCAGTTCAGCCGCTCTATCTACCGGGAGCTCGTCCCGGAGGTGATCGAGGACAGAGGCGGCGCGAACCGCCTGGCGTTCCTGAAGGCGTGCGAGGCGGCGTTCGAGCGGCTCGCCGCGGATCGGCACTACTTCGCGCGGCCCGCTCGCGCGCTGTTCCGTGACGTCCGGATCTACTTCCCGATCTCGAGCCAGATGCGCGTGTATCGAGTGATCGAGCGCCACATGGCGCTCGCGACCGCATACGTGGACCGGGCGCTCGCGGCGGGGCGCTCGCTCGACGGCACCTCGCTGACGTGCCAGGCGAGCACCCGCAAGGGAGCGCCGTGCCGGCGCGATCCGGTGCCGGGCTCGAGGTACTGCCCCTCGCACAAGCACCTCGAGGAGGGCTTCGCGACCACGGCGGCCTAGCCGGTGGAGGAGTCGGGCGGCTGCCCCGCCGGCGCCGCCGCTCCTGCGCCCGCGCGGCCCGCGGCGGCCCGCCGGCGCCCCTGGCGCGCAGGATAGGTTGCCGCCATGCTCCTCGGAGTGGACGTGGGCGGCACCTTCACGGACGCCGCGCTGCTGACCCCTGACGGCCTCGTCACGGCCAAGGCCCCCTCGACGCCCGACGACCAGTCCCGTGGCGTGCTCGACGCCGTGAGCCGGGCGCTCGCGGCGGCAGGCGCGCGCGCGTCGCAGGTCGACCGCTTCGTGCACGGCATGACGGTGGGCACGAACGCCCTGCTCGAGGGCAGGGTCGCGCGCACCGCGCTGCTCGCCACCGAGGGCTTCACCGACATCGAGGAGCTCGGCCGCCAGGCGCGGCCTGAGCTCTACCGCCTCTGCGCCGGCCATCCCCCGCCGCTCGTGCCGGCCGCCCTGCGCGTCCCCGTGCCGGAGCGGACCGGGCCGGACGGCGTGCTGCGGCCGCTCGACGAGCGCGTGCTGCGCAGGCTGGTGCGCGAGCGCCTCGACGGGGTCGAGTCGGTGGCGGTGTGCCTGCTCTGGGGCTTCCGCCACCCCGGCCACGAGCGCGCCGCCGCGCGAATCGCGCAGGAGGAGCTTTGCGGCGTGCACGTCTCGACCTCGCACGAGACCGCCGCTGTGTTCCGCGAGTACGAGCGCTGCGCCACGACGATCGTGGACGCCGCCGTGTCCCCGCTGCTGCGGCGCTACCTCGAGCGCCTCTCGGAGCGGGCTCGCGAGGCGGGGCTGCCGGCGCCCGAGGTGATGCTGTCGGGCGGCGGGGTCGCGAGCGCCGAGACCGCCGCTCGGCACGGCTCGTGGACGGTCCTGTCCGGGCCGGCGGGCGGCGCGGTGGGCGCCGGTGCGCTCGCGCGGCGCGCGGGCGCGACCGGCGCCGTCTGCCTCGACATGGGCGGCACCTCGTGCGACGTGTCGGTCGCCTTGCGCGGCAGGGTGCGCGAGACTGGCGGGCGGGACGTGGGCGGCCGGGCCCTCGCGCTTCCGATGGTCGACGTGCACACGATCGGCGCGGGCGGCGGCAGCGTGGCCTGGCGCGACGCCGGCGGGGCGCTGCGCGTGGGCCCCCGCTCGGCGGGCGCCGTGCCCGGGCCCGCCTGCTACGGCCGCGGCGGCACCGAGCCCACGGTGACCGATGCGAACCTGCTGCTCGGATACCTCGACCCCGCCTCGCCGCGCGCCCGCGGCGGGGGGCTCGCCCGCCCCCCCCCCGCGCGGGGGGGCG
>JADGHQ010000105.1 GCA_019683805.1 Thermoleophilaceae bacterium | reverse complement strand
CGTCCCCCAACCCGATCCCGCAGTGCAGATAAGTACGAACCAGTTCAAGAACGGCAGCCACATCGAGGTCGACGGCACGGTCTTCAAGATCGTCGAGTTCCAGCACGTGAAGCCCGGCAAGGGTGGCGCCTTCGTCCGCACCAAGCTCAAGCGCACGGTCGACGGCGCCGTGATCGACAAGACCTTCCGGGCCGGCGAGAGGTTCCGCCAGGTCCGCACCGAGAACCGCAAGATGCAGTTCCTCTACGCGGACGGCAGCGACGCACACCTGATGGACATGGAGACCTACGAGCAGACGACCGTGCCCCAGGCGTCGGTGGAGGAGGCGCTGCGCTGGATCCTCCCGAGCCAGGAGGTGGACGTGCTCTACATCGACGGCAAGCCGGCCGACCTCCAGGTCCCGACCGCCGTGGAGCTGACCGTCTCCGAGACCGAGCCCGGCGTGCGCGGCGACACCGCCTCGGGGTCCGGCGACAAGCCGGCGACGCTCGAGACCGGCGCCACGATCCGGGTCCCGCTCTTCGTCGACGTGGGCGACCGCGTGCGCGTGGACACGCGCACCGGCGAGTACGTCGCGCGAGCGTAGGAGGCCGCGTGCGGCGGACCGATCAGCGCAGGGCGGCCGTCGTCGCGCTCTACCAGCACGACGTGACCGGCCGACCGCTCGAGGAGCTCGTCGAGCGCCGCGCGACGCCCTTCACGCGCGAGCTGGTCGAGGGGGTCGCGCGCGAGCGGCCGCGCCTCGACGAGCTGATCGAGCGGCACGCCGTGGGGTGGACGCTCGCCCGCATCGCCCCGCTCGAGCGCAGCATCCTGCGCGTGGCGCTGTACGAGCTGCTCGAGCGCGAGGACATCCCGGCGGAGGTGGCGATCGACGAGGCGGTCGAGGCGGCCAAGGAGCTCTGCGGCGTGGACGCGCCGGGCTTCATCAACGGGATCCTGGGCGCCGTCCAGCGCGAGGCGCTAGCGAGGCGATGAGCGCGGGCACCTCGCAGGACGCGCTGGAGGGGCTCATCGCCGAGCTCGAGCAGGCCGCAGGGGCGCTGCGCGCGGGCGAGATCGAGCGCGAGCGGGCGGCGGCGCTCGTGGAGCGCTGCGCCGAGCTGGCCGGGCGGGTCGCGGCGGAGCTCGAGCGGCGCGAGCGCGCCGCGGCGAGCGGCGAGCCGGCGCCGGGGCAGGAGCGGCTGCTTTGAGCGTGCCCCGGGTCGCGGCGTCGTACCCGACCGCCCTCCAGGCCCAGGTCGACGCCTACCTCAGAGAGCTGCGCTTCGGCGACGAGGAGGCGACCGAGGGCCTCAACGAGGCGATGCGCTACTCGCTGCTTGCGGGCGGCAAGCGCATCCGGCCGGTGCTCGCGCTCGCCACGGCGGAGGCGATCGGGCTCGACACGGCGGAGGTGATGCCGCTCGCCGCGGCGCTCGAGCTGATCCACACCTACTCGCTGATCCACGACGACCTCCCCGCGATGGACGACGACGACCTCCGCCGCGGCCAGCCGACCTGCCACGTCGTCTACGGCGAGGACGTCGCGATCCTGGCCGGCGACGGCCTCTTCGCCGAGGCGGTGAAGCTCGTGCTCGAGCGCCAGCGGGGCGAGCCCGCGAACGTCCTCGCCGCGGTCCACGAGCTCGTCTCCGCCGCGGCAGTCGCGGGCATGGTGGGCGGCCAGTACGTCGACGTCAAGGCGTCCGACGAGCTCGACGAGAGCGGCCTGCGCCGGCTGCACGAGCTCAAGACGGGCAGGCTGATCGCGGCCTCGGTCCAGAGCGTGCTGGCGCTCGGTGGCGCCCCCGAACGTGCGACAATCGGCTACAGGCGCTTCGCCGCGGAGCTGGGCGTGCTCTTCCAGATCGTCGACGACATACTCGATGTGACGGGCGACGAGGCCGCCCTGGGCAAGCCGCAGGGCTCCGACCAGCGACACGGCAAGCGCACCTACGTCAGCGTGCACGGGCTCGACCGCGCCAGGCAGCTCGCCGTCGAGTCGCACGCCAAGGCGAGGACGGCGCTGGCCGAGGCCGGCGGCAGGACGCAGACGCTCGAGCAGATCACCGACTACATACTCACCCGACAGACATGAGCCTCCTGGAGAAGATCGACGGACCGAAGGACCTCCGCGGCTTCACCGACGAGCAGCTGCAGCAGGTCGCGCAGGAGGTGCGCGAGCTCATCATCGACACGATCGGCGAGATCGGCGGCCACTTCGGCGCGAACCTCGGCACCTGCGAGCTCGCCGTCGCGCTGCACAGCCTGCTCGACTCGCCGCGGGACAAGATCCTCTGGGACGTCGGCCATCAGGCCTACCCGCACAAGATCCTCACCGGCCGCCGCGACCAGCTCGCCACGATCCGCAAGTACGGCGGCCTCGCCCCGTTCTGCTCGATCTTCGAGTCGGAGCACGACATCATGGGCGCGGGCCACGCGTCCACCTCCGTCTCCTACGCCGTCGGCATCAAGGAGGCGATGCGCCGAGGCCTCGCGCCGGACGGCAAGGTCGTGGCGGTGATCGGCGACGGCGCACTCACCGGCGGCGTCGCGTTCGAGGCGCTCCACAACGCGGGCGGGATGGGCGTGCCGATCGTGATCGTGCTCAACGACAACGGCATGTCGATCGCGCCGAACGTCGGCGCCCTCAGCAAGTACTTCAACCGCGTGCGCCTCAACCCCAAGCTGCACAAGGCGCGCGAGGACGTGGAGGAGGGGCTCACCCGGCTGCCGGCTGGGATCGGCGAGCGCATCGAGCGCGTGGGCCCCCAGGTCAAGGAGGCGCTCAAGGCGTTCTGGGCGCCCGGGCTCCTGTTCGAGGAGCTCGACCTCGCCTACGTCGGTGTTGTCGACGGGCACGACGTCTCCCAGCTGCGCGAGGCGATCGGCAAGGCGCTCGACGCCGATCGCCCCGTCGTCGTCCACATCAAGACCGTGAAGGGCAAGGGCTTCCCGCCCGCTGAGGAGGGCGGGCTCGAAGGCATGGAGAAGTGGCATGCCGCGAAGCCCGCGTCGATCAAGAACGGAGCGCCTGCCACCGCCTCGAAGCCGAACGGGCAGCGCCCGGCGCCCGCCCCGCCCCAGTACACGACCGTGTTCGGCAACGCGATGGTGGAGGAGTGCCGGCGCGACAAGCGAGTCGTCGGAATCACCGCCGCGATGAACTCGGGCACGGGCCTCAACATCCTGCAGAAGGCGATGCCCGACCGCTACTACGACGTCGGCATCGCCGAGCAGCACGCGGTGCTGTTCGCGGCCGGCCTCGCGCTCCAGGGCCTCAAGCCGGTGGCGGCGATCTACTCGACCTTCCTGCAGCGCGCCTTCGACCAGATCGTCCACGACGTCTGCCTGCAGAAGCTGAACGTCGTGTTCGCGATGGACCGTGCGGGCCTGGTGGGCGACGACGGGCCGACGCACCACGGCGCGTTCGACATCGCGTACATGCGCTGCCTGCCCAACATGACGCTGATGGCGCCGCGCGACGAGGCGATGCTCGTGCGGATGCTGCGCACCGCGCTGCTCTACGACGACGGCCCGGTGGGGATCCGCTACCCCCGCGGCGAGGCTGTCGGCGTGCCGCTCCCCGAGCAGCCCGAGCCGATTCGGATCGGCCAGGGCGAGCTGCTGCGCGAGGGCGAGCGCGTGGCGTTCCTCGGCTACGGCGACGGCGTCAACATCGCGCTCGGCGCCGCCGACCTGCTCGCCGAGCGCGGGCTGAGCGCGACCGTCGCCGACGCGCGCTTCGCGAAGCCGCTCGACAAGGCGCTGATCGAGCAGCTCGTGCAGGACCACGAGCTCGTCGTGACGGTCGAGGACGGCTGCCTGCACGGCGGCTTCGGGTCGGCGGTCGCGGAGCTCCTCGGCGACAGGCAGCTCGCCGCCGAGGCGTGGCTGATGCGCTTCGGCATCCCGGACCGCTACGTCACCCACGGCAAGCCGGCGCTGCTGCGCGAGGAGATCGGGCTCACGCCGAAGGCGATCTCCGAGCGCGTGGCCGATGCGGTGCTCGAGCCGCGCGGGGCGCTGCAGAGCGCGTAGGCGGGCGATTCCCGGCCGCAGGCGGGCGGGCACGCGGCGATCCGGACAGGGCGCGCGCTCCGCGGGCCGATTGCGCTATTTTCACAGGACACCTGGTTAAAAGCGACGAGGAGGTCGGCTTGGCGTACGTCATCAACGAGCCGTGCATCGGCGTTAAGGACGCGAGCTGCGTGGAGGTGTGCCCGGTCGACTGCATACACCCGACGCCCGACGAGCCGGACTGGCCGAACCAGGAGCAGCTCTTCATCGACCCCGACGAGTGCATCGACTGCGACGCCTGCGTCGAGGCCTGCCCGGTCGACGCGATCACCCCCGAGGACCAGGTGCCGCCCGAGTGGGAGCGCTTCATCGAGCTGAACGCCGCGTACTTTCGGTCGGACTCCTGACCTGCACCCGCCGGGCGCGCGGCTAGATTCCGCTGTGTGAGGCTCCCGCTCACGATCGCCGACTTCGAGGCGCGGGCCGCCGAGCTGCTCGAGGCAGGCCCGCTCGGGTACTACGCGGGGGGCGCGGGCGACGAGATCACGCTCCGCGACAACGTCGACGGGTGGCGGCGGCTCGCGATCCGCCCGCGCACGCTCGTCGACTGCTCTCTCATCGACACCCGGACCACGCTGCTCGGCCGCGAGCGGCGGCACCCGATCGTGGTCGCGCCCACGGCCTTCCACAGGCTCGCGACCCCCGACGGCGAGCGCGCGACGGCGCGCGCGGCTGCGGCGACCGACACGATCTTCGTCCTCTCGACGCTCGCCACGAGCGGCTGCGCCGAGGTGGCCGCGGCGTGCCCGGAGGGCGGCGCGCGCTGGTTCCAGCTCTACGTCTTCAAGGACCGAGGCGTGTCGCGCGAGCTCGTCGCGATGGCGGCGGAGAGCGGCTACGAGGCGCTCGTCGTGACGGTCGACATGCCGGTCCTCGGCGTGCGCGAGCGCGACCTGCGCAGCGGCTTCGCGGTCGGCGAGGCGACCGCGATCCCGATGGTCGAGCGGGGCGGGGGACGGGGCCGGATGTCGATGCCCGACGTCGTGTCGCTCATCGACCCGGCGCTGCGCTGGTCGGACATCGAGGACCTCGCCGCCGAGAGCGGGCTGCCCGTGATCGTGAAGGGCGTGCTCGCGCCCGAGGACGCTCGGCGCGCGCGCGAGTGCGGCGCCGCCGGGGTCGTCGTCTCCAACCACGGCGGCCGCCAGCTCGACACCGTGCTCTCCGGGGCCGACGCCCTGCCGCCGGTAGCCGAGGAGGTGGGGGACGAGATCGACGTGCTCGTCGACGGCGGAGTCCGCCGCGGCACCGACGTGCTCAAGGCGCTCGCGCTCGGCGCCCGCGCGGTGCTCGTGGGGCGGCCGGTGCTCTGGGGGCTCGCCGTCGGCGGGGAGGAGGGCGCGCGGCGCGTGCTCGAGATCCTCCGCGGCGAGCTCGAGACGGCGCTCGCGCTCGCGGGCTGCCCGCGCGCGTCGGAGCTCGACTCCTCGTGGGTCCAGCGCGCGCCCTGGGCGGGCTCGGGCGCAGGCCACCGTTAGCCGCGGAGGCCCGTGGCCGGCGAGGACCTCGTCATGTACTTCGTGGTCCGCAAGGACCTGCCGCTCGCGCGGGGTGAGGCGATTGCGCGCGCGGGCGCCGCCGCGGCTCTCTGCGAGCGCCGCTTCGCCTCGGACGCGCGCTTCGGCGCGGCGTGGGCCGAGTGGGCCGCGGCCTCGTTCCGCAAGGTGGCGCTGCGGGCCGGGCCGGAGGAGATCGCGCGCGTCGAGGACGAGCATCCGTGCGTGTCGGTCCCGACCTCGGCCTGCTGCGAGCTCTTGTGCCTGCCGCCGCTGCGGCGCTCGCAGCGACCGGACCTGCTCGCGTCGCTTCGCCCCTTCACCGACGCGCCGCGCCCGCCCCGCCCGCCCGCACGGCTCGGCGACGACGTGCCGGCGATGCTCTACGTGCTGCGCCCGGGCGTGATGAAGAC
>JADGHQ010000033.1 GCA_019683805.1 Thermoleophilaceae bacterium | reverse complement strand
TACTACGCGTCTGGTGGGCTGGGATATTTTTATAAGAGCCCGGGGGGGGGGCGGCGCTGCGGCGCGGCGCGGAGTCGCTCGTGCTCGACGCCCTGGCGGCGGCGGATCCGGCGCGCGCCACGCGCGAGCCGTGGCGCGCGCTGCTCGAGCGGGCGGAGGAGCGCCGGGCAGCCGCCGAGGAGGCCGTCGAGCGGGCCAAGCGCGAGCGCCTCGAGGTCGAGCCGAAGGGTCGCGAGCGCCGGGCGCTCGAGCGCGAGTTCGACGAGGCGGCGAGGCGCGACGGCCGCCGCGCGCGGACCGAGGTGCTCGACCTCGGCCTCGAGCTCGCGGCGATCGGGTTCCGGGATCTGCTCGCGCTGCAGGTCGGGGCGCCGGAGGCGGTGCTCGCGAGCGACCGGATCGACGCGCTGCGCGCGGCCGCGGGCGCGCGCCGGCTCGACCCCTTGGCCCTGCGCCGGGCGGCCGAGCTGTGCGAGGAGGCGCGCCAGTCGCTCGAGCTCAACGTGAGCGAGGACCTCGCGCTTGCCGCGCTCACCTTCCGGCTGCGTTCACTGCTCGAGCGCGAGCCGCAGTCGGCGTAGCGCGGGCCCGCGCAGGAAGGGGCCCGACTCGCCCGCCCGGGTCTCGAGCGCGTGCGCGTCGCGCGGGCCCACGACCACGCGGCTCGCCGGCACGGCCTCGCGCACCTCGACGCCGGCCGGAGTGATGAAGGCCACGTCGATCGCGAACCGCATGCCGAAGGTGTGGACCGAGCGGCAGCGCGGCAGGGCGAGCGCGACACCGGGCGGCAGGCCGTCCGCCAGCGCGAGGCCGGCGAGCCGGGCGCGCGGGCCGCGGGCGATCGCGACGACGAGGCCCTCGGCCGGGGCGCAGACGGGAAGCCGGGCGAGCCGCGGCGGCAGCATGTCCGACAAAGGGCGCTGGGCGTCCGCTCTCGCCCCTCCCGGATCGGCCGCGTGCGGCTAGACTGGCCACGTCCGCCGACGTAGCTCAGTTGGCCAGAGCACCGCTCTCGTAAAGCGGGGGTCGAGGGTTCGAATCCCTCCGTCGGCTTGGCTCCGCACAAGTCTTCACGCATCTCGGGGCCGTCAATCAGGAGGCGGTAATGGCCCCCAGGCCACCACAACCGTGGCGGGGCGGAACAGCAGCGCCCGTTGGTGCTGCCGCGCCCACGACAGCGGTGGGCGCGGTTGGGCGACACCGAGAGGGCGTTTGACGTCATCGCGCGTAAGGGCGACTGGGTCCGTTGCCGCGAGACCGCTAGGACAGCAACTCCGGTCGTGAGGTCGATGTGCCCTTGGACGCCTTCGGAACCGAGTTGCGGAGGATGTTGTGAAGCGACTGCTGGACGCTGCTCGGTTTGCGCGCAAGCGCGCCGGTGGTGTGGCGGAGCCCCGCCGCGACGTCGAGCACCTGCTCGCAGCAGCGTAGCGCCTTACCCGCACCATCCCGCCGGGACTAATCCGCGCCGCCCGCGCGTCTCACGTGTGAGGGACCCATCGAAACGGGGGAGGTGTCCCGATGAAGCTTCGTCTCATCCTCGCCGCGGTCGTGGCCGCCGCTCTGGCTGTCGCCGCCGTACCGCTCGCGTCAGGCGCGGGCGGCAGCCGCGAGAACCGCGCGTTGATCGGGGTGATGAACGGCAAGAAGGAGGTCAGCCCGACCGGCATGAGGAATGCGGGCGACCGCAACGGCCGGGGGAGCTTCACCGCGATCATCGACGGCAGGACGATCTGCTACGGCATCACGGTCACGAACATCGGGACCCCGGTGGCCGCACACATCCACAGGGGCGGGCCGAGCGTGGCGGGCCCGATCGTGCTGCCGCTGCAGCAGCCGTCGAGCGGCGACCCCGGGGCGTCGAGCGAGTGCAAGCCGATCGCGGCGTCGCTGTCCAGGGCGATCCTGAGCAACCCGTCCCGGTTCTACGTGAACGTCCACACGGCGGCCTTCCCGGGAGGCGCGGTGCGCAGCCAGCTCTCATCGAAGCGGCCGTAGCGAGCGTGGGGCCGCTCCGGACGGGCGGCCCCTCCCCACTCGCCGGCTCGCCGCCCTCAGCGGGCCGGGGGGATCGGGTGGTTGGCCCGGAACAGCTCGCCGCCGTCGTACCTCGCCTTCAGCTCACGCAGCCGCGCGTATGCCGACGGGCTCCAGAGCCTGGCCGGGTCGGTCGAGCGCTCCGCGAAGTTGAGGTACTCGCGGCCGGCGTCCCACGGCTCGAGCGCCCGCCTGACCTTCGTCAGCTGCGCCTCCACGGCCTCGCCCATCTCGGGGGTCATGACAATGCCGACCGCGAACATCGCGAACGCGGCGTCGATCGACGCCAGCGCGCCGCCGCGCTCGTCGAGCCGGCCGACCGCGCCTCCCAGGTGGCGCAGCTCCACCGACAGGAGCGGCGACTCCACGTCCGGGCCGTCCACCGCAATCAGAGCGTCGAGGGCCTCGGCCGGGAGCTCGCCCAGAAGCCGGTGGTCTCCGATCCCGGGGACCGGGTGCTCGGGATCCATGTGCAGGTGCTGGAGCTCGGACACGGGGATCGTGGCGAACGTGTCCATCTCCGGACCGAGCTCCCGCAACGGACGCAGGATGTCGCTCGCGGCCGCCTCGTCGAGCAGCATCGTCGCCTCGATCACCGCGAACGAGCGGCCCCGCACCGGCTCGGGGATCTCCTCGAGCGGCGGCAGGCGCAGTAGGCGGCCGACCGAGGTGACCTCGTCGGGCACGCCAGGCAGCCACTCGCGCCAGGCGTTCAGCACCTCGTGCGCGCGCTCGATCGGGAAGAACAGGACGCCGGCGTGCACCTCGGCGATCGGGTAGAGCTGCATCTCGAGCGCGGTCACGATGCCGAAGCTGCCGCCTCCGCCGCGCACGGCCCAGAACAGGTCGGGCTCGTTGTCACGGTCGGCGCGCACCTGCTCGCCGCTCGCGGTCACGATCTCGACCGCCGACACCGAGCTCGCGGCGAGGCCGTGGCGGCGGGAGAGCCAGGAGATGCCGCCGCCGAGCGTGTAGCCGAGCACGCCGACGTCGGGGGAGGAGCCGGCGAGCGCGGCCAGGCCGTGCTCGGCCGCGGGGGCGACGACGTCCGCCCAGACGGCGCCCGGCTCGACCCGCGCGATGCGGCACTCGGGGTCGATCTCCACGCCGCGCATGCGCTCGCACTTGACGAGCACGGTCCCGCTTGAGAGGTCGAGCGGAGCGGCGTTGTGGCCGGTCGCCTGCGCGGCCACCCGGTAGCCGTTGGAGGAGGCGAAGCGGACCACCGCGGCGACGTCCTCGGCCGTCTCGGGCAGCGCCACGAGCGCCGGGCGCTGGTCGACGGCGAGGTTCCACGCAAGGCGGGCCTCGTCCCAGCCTTCGTCCTCGGGGGTGAAGAGCCCACCGGTGAAGGTTGCGCGGAGGAGGTTCAGCTCCGATGGCGAGGGAGAGAGCGTTGTCACGAGAAGGAGCCTCCTGGCGGCCGCGCGCGCGGGTGGGGGTCGAGCCGAAGAGCGCGGCCCGCGCCGGGGCGCCGCCTGTCGTGTGGTTGCGTGCCGGCAGACTCGCCTACGGTGAGGATCGGTCCAATACGGATTTCCTGCAATTTGCCGTGCGGGCTTCCGCCACCCCCGGTGCGGGTATCCGAAACGTGCGCGGCCTCGCGGCTCGGAACGGCAGCACGCCCTCTGGCTCGCCGCAGACGATCGCGTGCTCGACGCTCTCGACAAGCGGCAGCAGGCGGGCGAGCCGATCGAGCTGCGCGCCGTGGACGATCAACACCCACGCAGCGCGACGCGCGTGCGCCCGTCGATGCGCTGCGGCCGCTACGCACCTCTCACGAGGTTGTGGACCTCGAGCACCTCGGGCTCTCCGGGCTGGATGCCGACGTCGGCAAGCACCGGCATGAGCCGCTCGCCGAACGCCTCCCACTGCTCGCGCGAGTCCCAGATCTCGCTCACGCGGAGGTTCCCTTCCGACCCGAAGCAGACGTGGAGATCCATGCCCTCCGGCGGAAACTGCCCTTCCTGCTCGAGTCGACGCACGGACGCGTCGTACTGCTCCCGCGTCAACGACGCCGGAGCGAAGCGCACCACGATGCTCATGGCGATCCCTCCTGTGACCGGATCCTGCCGTCGAGCGCGGCTCGTCTCTGGCTCAGTACCACTTGCCCCTGGCGAATCCGCCAAAGGCGACGAGTCCCACGAGCGCGATGATCAATCCGATCCAGAACGACCACACGATCATGAGCACGATCCCGACGATGACGAGGATCCCGCCGATGCTGATCCCGCCGATGGTGCCGCCTGTCCGACCTTCTGAGGCCATATCGCTCCTCTAGCTCGTCGCGGCGTCGCCGCGCCTGCTCTAGCGGTTCCCGCCAAGCCCCGAGGTCGAACCTCCTCTCGTTCCCACCTCCGCAGCAGCAGAGGTGGGCGAGCTCACGCGTACGCGGTCGGGCGCGGCCTCTGACTACCCTCCCTGCGTGACCTACTTCCGCGCGGTCCGGCTCTACTCGGTGGTCGAGTCGCTGCTCTTCGCCTGTCTGCTCGGGTTCTGGGCGGCGGGCGACGAGCACATGCAGCTCGTGTTCGGATGGACCCACGGCATCGGCTGGACGCTGCTCTGCCTGCTCGTCGCGATCGGCTGCCGGATGCGGGTGTTCCCATGGTGGCTGCTCGCGGCCACGGTCTCGCCGCTCGGCCCGCTCGGCAGCTCCTTCGGGATCGAGCTCCTGTCGCGGCAGAGGCGCGTGGCGGAGCGCGGCGCCGGATAGTCTCAGCGGGCGTGTTCCCGCTCACCCTGCCGAACTTCCTCACGGTCGTCCGTATCCTGCTCGTGCCGGTGCTCGTCGCCGCGCTGCTCGTGAACACGCCCCACGGCTCCGCGGTCGCGGCGCTGGTGTTCGCGCTCGCCGCGGTCACGGACGGCCTCGACGGCTACATCGCGCGCTCGCGCCAGAGCATCACCACGTTCGGCAAGGTGATGGATCCGATCGCCGACAAGCTCCTTATCGCCTCGGCGCTGATCTCGCTCGTGGCGCTCGACCGGCTGGACGCCTGGATCGCGATGGTGATCATCGCGCGCGAGTTCGCGGTCAGCGGCCTGCGCGTCGCGGCGGGCGCCCAGGGCGCGGTGATCCCGGCGAGCCTGCTCGGCAAGGCGAAGACGGTGGTCCAGGTGGCGGCCGTGATGGCCCTGATCGCAGTGAGCGACCCGGGCACGGCCTGGGTCCAGGCGCTCGTGTACGCGACGGTCGCGGTCACGGTGCTCTCGGGCGTCGACTACTTCCTCAACGTCCGCCGGCACATCGAGCACGCGCGCCGGGACGTGACGGCCGGGGCCGGCGCGGCGCGGGAGCCGCGCGTCGGCGGCGGCGCGGAGCCCTAGTCGGCGCGGCGCGCGCGTCGCCGCTCTCGCGCGCGTACGCCCGCCGAGAATGTGCGCGTGCTCGAGCACGTGATCGACATGCTCGCCTGCCCGCACTGTGGCGACCCGCTGGCCCTGCGCGAGCGCTCGCTCCGCTGCCGCAGGGGTCACGCCTTCGACGTCGCGCGCCAGGGGTACGTGACGCTGCTCCCCGGAGAGGCCCGCCCGGGCGGCGACACCTCCGAGATGGTCGAGGCCCGCGCGGCGTTCCTCGCCGCCGGCCACTACCGGCCGCTCGTCGACGCGGTCGCGGCGACGGCCGAGCGCTTCCTCGCCGACGGCCCGAGCGGCGGCGTCGTCGAGCTCGGCGCCGGCACGGGGCAGCAGCTCGCGCAGGTGCTCGAGCGCGCGCCGGGGCGGGCCGGGCTCGCGCTCGACCTCTCGCGGGCGGCGGCACGGCGCGCGGCGCGGGCGCACCCGCGCATAGGCGCGGTCGTCTGCGACGTGTGGCGCAGGCTGCCGGTCCGAAGCGGCGCGGCGGCGCTCGTACTCGACGTGTTCGCCCCGCGGAACGGGCCTGAGATCCGCCGGGTCCTGCACCCGCGCGGCGCGCTCGTCGTCGCCTCGGCCGCGCCGCGTCACCTCGCCGAGCTCGTGGAGCGCCTCGGGCTGCTGCGGGTCGACGAGCGCAAGCCGGAGCGGATAGAGCAGGCGCTGGGCGCGGGGCTCGAGCGGGTGGAGCGCCGCGTGCGCGAGTTCGAGCTGGAGCTGACGCGCACCGACGCCGAGCGCCTCGTGGCGATGGGTCCGAGCGCCTGGCACACCGAGCCCTCGGCGCTGCGCGAGCGCCTCGCCGATCTCCCCGAGCCGGTGCGGGTCGGCGCCTCGGTCGTCGTCTCCGCCTACAGGCCGGTCTAGGGCCCCGGGCAGGCGGGGCAGTGTGCGTGCGGATTCGCATCAGCGCAGGTACACTCACGCCAGGCTCGACGCCCAGGGGTCCTTCGCCGATTCCCCGACGATTGGCTCAGCCCATCGCGGCCGACGCTGCGGAGAACGACGACATCGCGAATCGCTTTCGTGCCGGCGGGAGGGGCACGCGGGCCTTTCTGGTCCGACTTCTTGCAGGTCGCCGGTCTGAGGGAGAGAGAAGAGGAGCGAGAGGGGTTGAGCACTAAGGATCAGGTCGTGCTCCATGCGGAGCAGCCCGACGCGCCGTTCATGGAGATCGAGCCGCTTGCCGCGCTCGTATCCGAGGGCCGCGAGCGCGGGTACCTGACCTTCGAGGAGATCGCATCCTGCCTCGAGGAGGTAGAGGTCTCGAAGGAGCACGTGCAGGAGCTACACGCATACCTGCTCGAGCACGGGGTGGAGGTCGTCTCCCAGGACGGCCGCTCGTTGGCGGCCGATCTCGCCGTTTCGGTCGAGAAGGCGGAGGGCTCCCCGAAGAAGGTGGAGATAGACCTCACGGTCGAGCCGAGCCTCGACTCGCTGCGCCTCTACCTGCGGGCGATCGGGCGGGTGGGGCTGCTCACAGCCGCCGAGGAGGTCGAGCTCGCCAAGCGCATCGAGCGCGGCGACATGGCCGCGAAGCAGCACATGATCGAGGCGAACCTGCGGCTCGTCGTCTCGATCGCGAAGGGCTACCTCGGCCGCGGGCTGTCGTTCCTCGACCTGATCCAGGAGGGCTCGCTCGGCCTGATCCGCGCGGTCGAGAAGTTCGACTACCGGCGCGGCTACAAGTTCTCGACGTACGCCACCTGGTGGATCCGCCAGGCCGTGACCAGGGCGATCGCGGACAAGGCGCGCACGATCCGCATCCCCGTCCACATGGTCGAGAAGCTGAACAAGGTGGTGCACGTCGAGCGCCAGCTCCTGCAGGACCTCGGCCGCGAGCCGACCGCCGAGGAGATCGCGGAGCAGCTCGAGTGCAGCGCGCGCGAGGTGCGCGACATCCTGCGCATGGCGCAGGTCCCCGTGTCGCTCGAGAAGCCGATCGGCGAGGAGGAGGACTCCGAGCTGGGCGACTTCGTCGAGGACCAGACCGCCGAGTCACCCTTCGAGCTGGCGGTCGAGAACCTGCGCCGCGAGAACGTGCGCAAGGCGCTCGCCGCGCTCCCCGAGCGCGAGCGCGAGGTGATCGAGATGCGCTACGGGCTCAAGGGCCACCAGGCGCGCACGCTCGAGGAGGTTGGGCGCGCCTTCGGCGTGACCCGCGAGCGCATCCGCCAGATCGAGAACAACACGCTGAAGAAGCTCGAGACCCTGCCCGAGGCGCAGCGGCTGAGAGACGCTTCCTAGCGTCGTCTCTATCATGGTCCCCGCCCGCGCGGTCAGCCCGCGTGGCCCTCGCCCGCGGGACGATCGAGCGTCTCGTTCGGGGGGATGCCCGAGTGGTTAAAGGGGACGGGCTGTAAACCCGTTGGCTCTGCCTACGCAGGTTCGAATCCTGCTCCCCCCATCTCGCTGTGGGACCGGAGGGGCGGCCGCGCGCCGCCCCTCCGCGTTCGGGCGCGCCGGGCGCGTGGCGGGGGCACAGCGGCGGTCAGCTCCGCCTCGGGATGATCGAGATGCGCCCGCTCGTCTCGAGCACGGCCCACTGGACCTCGCTCAGCGACGTGATCTGCTGCTGGCGCATCTCCTCCTCGAGGTCCTCCATCGTGATCCGCTCGCGCCTCATGTTCCGCTCGATTGCGCTGCCGTTCTCGACGAGCACGACCGGCTGCCCCTCCAGCGCGGGGCGCAGGAGCGGGAAGCGCCAGTTGAGCCACGACACGAACACGGTGAGGATGCCGATCGTCGCGATCGCCAGGAACGCTCCAGTGACGGAGTAGTCGCTCTGCGTCACGCCCTGCTGCACGAGGTCGCCGAATGACGCGCGAGGTCGATCGAGGAATCGGCCACTGGCTGGCGGATTCGATGCGCTCGCCCGCGGTCCTGCGCCCGCCGTGTCAAGACGCCCGCGGCAAGCTACAGTTGGGGCCGGCCCGGACGCCCCGGCGACCGGTCCGATGCGCCCTCTTAGCTCAGTTGGTAGAGCACTTCCATGGTAAGGAAGGGGTCGCCGGTTCGAGTCCGGCAGAGGGCTTTTTAGGCGCGCGCTCGCGGGCGGGACGCGCCGCGGGGCGGCCGTCGCCGCCCCGCAGCACCAGAGCGCTCCGCTGGGGAGCTATCCGTCGAACACGCTCGCCTTGACCGTGTGCTCGCCGGCGTCGTCCTTGAACGAGTAGCCGTCGATCTGGTCGGTCAGGTGCGCGAAGAGCACGTTGTCCTGAACGGGGCGCTCCTCCGAGTGCCCGTCGCTGTAGTGGACGGTGGCGCTGTCGATTCCGTCTGGCAGCAGCGCCACCAGGTCGGCGCCCTTGTCGACGGAGCCGTAGGTCTCCCAGATGCCGCCCGAGAGCGCCAGCTGGGGATCGTCCGTGCACGCCGCGCCCGGCGCCACGGCGCGCGGGGCCTGCTCGATGAAGCAGAACCCGTTGTCCGCGGGCGCGATCCACAGCCGCCGCGCCGAGGGAATCGGCACGCCGACCGCTCGGCCCAGGTTCACGCCGGTCATCCCGACGAAGGCGTCCGGCAGCGACCCGTCGGGCAGCGAGACGGTCGCCGCACGCAACACCGCGAAGCGCGACGCGAGCGCCGCGGGGGCCTCGGCTACGGGTGTCTTCACGACGGCGACATGGCCGGACAGGTCCGAGCCGTCGGTCGTCGCGCTGAGGGCCGCTCCCACCCCGGAGAGAGCCACCGCTGCGGTGGCCGCGAGTGCGAGGAATAGCCGAGCGCGCCTCATCAGCAGCTATCTCCGTACGCGGCGTAGCCCCAGAAGTAGTGCGCCGAGGGCGATCGGCTGACGATCGTCGCGTAGCCCGCGCGCGGCGAGTAGCAGTCCGTCAATTGCAGCATCGGCGTGCCGCACACCGGGTCGATGACGTTCCCACCGGTGCCGCCGGAGCCCTCCTTCCCCACCGCGCAGTGCTCGACCCCGTTGCCGTTCGTCGTGAACGCCCACACGCGGGTGAGCGTGTAGAACTTCGCGCTCGCGCAGCGGCCGTATGCCTCGATCAGGACCGAGCCGGAGCTGGACGCAGGGCAGAAGTACGTGTAGCCGGCGTTGGCGACGGGCGTGTGCGCTGTCGCGGCCAAGGCGCCGACCAGGAGAACGCAAGCCGCGACCGCCGCGATCAGCGACCGGCTCCTGCGCTTCGATCTGTGTTGCATGTCTCCCTCCAGTCACGGCGCCTCCCTTCACCCTGGACAGAGCACAGTGATAAAGACCGAGTCGGATAGACAGGCATGTTCATTGTGGTGAACAAGGGTCACCGGCGTTACCTCGCCTCTCGGGGCGGCTACGGATCGAGGAGAACGATCGGGGGACCGTGCCGGCGCCCCGCGCGATCGATCCAGACGAAGCGCACGCGCCCCAGGTGCGGCGGCATCAGGGTGAAGAAGTACCTGCGGCCGAATGCCCTTCGCCCCGGCAGCATCGCCGCCTCCGACGAGTACTCGCGAGCCTCGAGCCTGACCGCCGCGGCGACCGGCGGTGCGAAGCCGAAGGCCGCGTATGTGCGCCCCACCGTGCTTGTGCCCACGTAGAACAACTTCGTGAGACCGCAGCTCTCCGCGCTCCGACCGCGATCCGGCGGAGTGCCCGCGCGGTAGAAGGTGATCGCCAGGCAGAACCCGCGTATGCCCGGCCCCGCCGTCATCTGCCAAGGCCCGAGCGCCGGGTCGCTGCCCGAGGCGACCAGGTTACGGCTGAAGTTGAACAGCAGGCGATCGAGACCCGGCGACGGCGCCGGCCTCTCCGACCCCAGCTGCAGCACCCCGGTGCCTGCCCCGGCGGCTCCCACGCCGGCCAGCAGGACGGCCAGCGCGAGAGCCGCCGAGGTATGGCGGCGGCGGCGCCGCGGGCGGTGCAGCCTCGCCGCGGCCGCGACGAGCTGCTGCTCCAGCTCCGGTATCGCGCTCACCGTGCGCCTCCCGCTCGCCGTCGCAGGGCGCCGAGAGCGCGGCTCACGCGCTTCCTGACGACGGCCTCCGAGCATTCGAGCTCCCGGGCGATTTCGGCGTACTCGCGCTCGTTCAACACCCGCTCGCGCAGCGCCGCCTGCTGGTCGCCGGGCAGCGTCTCGACCAGCTCGAGCACCGTGCCGTCGAGCGCCTCGATGCGCTCGATCGAGGCGTCGCTCAGCGCGAGCGGCGGCATCCCGAGCCTCTGGCGCGCCCTCGCCTCGACCCGGCCGCGGCGCAGGCTCATCGCGAGCACGTTCCGCGCGATGCCGAACAGCCACGCGCTCGCCGGCTCTCCGCGCCGCTCGAAGCGCTCGGTGGCCTGCAGGGCGGCGGCGAAGGTCTCGGCCGTGAGGTCGGCGGCGACCTCGGGGTCGCGCACGCGGTTCCGGAAGAAGCGCACGACCGCCGCCTCGTGCCGCCGGTAGAAGGCGCCGAAAGCCTGCGGGTCGGAACGAGTCGCGATCAGGAGGTCCTCATCGCTATGCAGCTCCCACGCATTCACCACCCGGTTACTTTCGTACACGAGCCCGCCTGTGACCAGCCGGCGGCCCCTCGATCGTCTGAATCGACCGATGGTCGGTCACGGTCACAAATCGACCGCTTCGCGCAAGTAGAGCCCGTGATGGCTCGCACAAGCACGGCGCCGGTCGCTCGATGATCGCGTCGGCGCCCCGCAGCGGTACGGGCGAGGCGCCTTGCCCCGACCCGTTCGACACGCTCGCGCCGGTCTACGACCGCTTGACAGCCGGCTGGCCCTACGACTGCTGGCTAGCCCGCATCGAGAGGCTCGCGATCGAGCACGGCCTGACGGGCCGGCGCGTGCTCGACGTGGGCTGCGGGACCGGGAGCAGCTTCCTGCCGCTGCTCGACCGTGGCTACGAGGTGTCGGCTTGCGACGCCTCCGAGGCGATGGTGGAGATCGCGCGCGCGAAGGCGGGCGAGCCGGGGGAGCGGATCTTCAGGGCCGATGTCCGCTCCCTGCCGGACATCGGCGGCTTCGACCTCGTCACCTGCCTCGGCGCGACGCTCAACCACCTCCTCTACGAGCACGACCTCGGCACGGCGCTCGAGGAGATCGCCCGCGTCCTGCGTCCCGGCGGGATCGCGGTGCTCGACCTCAACACCCTCCGCACCTACAGGACGACCTTCGCGAGCACGCTCGTCAGCGAGAGCGGGGACGCCTACTTCTGCTGGCGCGGCGAATGCGCTCCTTCATTCGAGCCGCACGAGATGGCCGCCGCGTCGCTCGACGCGTTCGTCGCGGAGGGTCGGGAAAGCTGGCGGCGGCTCGTCGCCCACCTCGAGCAGCGGCATCACCCGCGCGACGAGGTCGAGTCGGCGTGCCTCGACGCGGGGCTCGAGATCGCAGGCGTGTACGGGCAGGTGCACGCGGGACGCCTGGTCCCCCGCGCCGACGAGCTGGCTCACGACAGGCTGGTCTACTTCGCGCGCAGGGCGGGAGGATCCGCGCCTGCCGGCGTCATCCAGCTCTGAACGCTTGCGGACACGGTCAGACAAGGCCGACTACTGGCACAAGACCGCAACAGCCCGTACTCTTTCTCCAACCAAACCCGCCCGGGAGCCTCGCCACGGTGGCGCGGCCCCCGAGGCGACCGATGCAGAGGCTATGAGGCGACATCTCGATGTGACCGACAGCCGCGTGGTCCGGGCGCTGGCGCATCCGCTGCGTGTCCAGATCCTCGACGCGCTGAGCGACCGGGTCTCGAGCCCGAGCGACCTGGCCAAGGAGCTCGGGACGCCGCTCGCCCTCACGAGCTACCACGTCCGGCAGCTCGTGAAGTGCGACATGCTCACGCTGGTCGACACGGTGCAGCGCCGCGGCGCGGTCGAGCACTACTACCGGGCCAAGGTTCGGCCGCGGATCACCGGCACTGCGTGGGAGAAGGTCCCCGCGATCGTGAAGGAGGCGCTCCTTGCCGCCCAGCTCGAGAAGGTGGGCGAGGAGGTAAGGACGGCAGCGCTCGACGGCGGCTTCGAGCGCCCCGACATTCATTTCAGCCACGTGCGCGTCACCCTCGACGAGGACGGCTGGAGCAAGGTGTCCCAATCGATGCTGCGCCTCCTCGACGAGATCGAGGAGATCGCCGCGGAGAGCGAGCGGCGCCTCGCGAAGGCGGACCACGAGGGGGAGCGCTCCGGTACCGCGGTCCTCATGCTCTTCGACTCGCCGCCAGCGGCGAAGGCCTCCTCGTCCGCGCGCAGGCGGGCGGGGCAGCGAGCGCGGCGCGCCTGACACCCCGCGCGCCGAAGCCGCCGGTGCGTCGCGCACAATGCGGGCGTGACGCTCGGCTCTGATCGAGGAGGGGGGCTGGGGCGCCGGCCCGTGCTGAAGCTGGCCTGCATCGCGTTCGCGACGGCGCTCGCGGCAGGCTGCGGCTCGCGCGCCGCCGGCCATCCGCACTCGGCGGAGGGCGCGAAGCGCGGCGGCGTGCTGGAGGTGCTCGCCGCAGGGGATTTCCAGACGCTCGACCCCGGTCAGGCGTCGGCGCAGTTCGACGACATGGTCGTGTTCGCGACCCAGCGCGCCCTCTACGGCTGGAAGCCGCGCAGCGTCGGCGCTCCGGAACCGGACCTCGCGGCCGGTCCTCCGCGCATCAGCTCCGCCGGCCGCGTGGTGACCGTTCGCCTCCGACGGGGCGTCCGCTTCAGCCCGCCGGTCGACCGGGAGGTGACCGCCGCCGACGTCAAGTACGCGATCGAGCGGGCCGCCACGCCGAACGTGACGAGCCCGTACTTCGCGACCTACTTCGACGACCTCGTCGGAGCGGCCGCGTTCCAGCGGCGCCGCGCGAAGGAGATCGCCGGCATCGAGACGCCCGACCCGCACACGCTCGTGTTCCGGCTCCGGCGACCGACCGGCGCGATCCTGGCGCAGGCCCTCTCGCTGCCGATGACGGCGCCCGTCCCGCGCGAGTACGCGGCGCGCTACGACGCCGCGAGCCCGTCCAGCTACGCGCGGCACATGGTCTTCACCGGGCCTTACGTCGTCTCGTCCTACGAGCCGGGCCGCGAGGCGGTGCTGACCCGAAACCCCAACTGGGACGAGCGGACGGACTGGCGGCCCGCCTACGCAGACAGGATCGAGATCCGGCTGGGCAACGACGTGCGCGTGGCGAGCCGCGCGATCCTCGAGGGCAACCGCAAGCTCTCGGGCGACTTCGCCGCGCCGCCCGCCCTCCTCGAGCGGGCGAGCGACGAGCGGCGCTCGCAGATCGTCACGGCGCACGGGGCGGGCACGCTGTTCGCGTCCCTCAACACGCGCATCCCGCCGCTCGACGACGTGAACGTGCGGCGGGCGATCGTGGCGGCCGTGGACCGTGAGGCGCTGCGGCTCACGCGCGGCGGCGCGTCGGCCGGCGCGATCGCCACTCACTACCTGTTCCCCGGCATGCCGGGCTTCGAGGAGGCGGGCGGCGAGCGCGGACCGGGCTTCGACTTCCTCTCCCACCCGCGCGGCAGCCTCGCGCTCGCGCGCGCGTACATGCGACGGGCCGGTTACCCGAGCGGGCGCTACACCGGGCACGCCCGGCTGCTGATGGTCGCCCAGAGCGAGCACCCCGGGGACCGGATGGCGGAGGCGGTGCGCGAGCGGCTCGCGCAGCTCGGGCTCGACGTCACCCTCCGAGAGGTCCCGGCGGCGACGATGTACTCGAAGTTCTGCGGCGTGCCGAAGGCGCGCGTGGCGATCTGCCCGAATCTCGGGTGGCTCAAGGACTTCTACGACCCGCAGACCGTGCTCGACCCGCTGTTCAACGGCCGGCACGTCCTGCCGGTCAGCAACACGAACTACTCGCAGCTCGACGATCCGGCGCTCAACCGCGCGATCGCGAGGGCGGAGCTGCTGGCCTCGCCGCGCGCCCGCGCCGAGGCCTGGGGCGAGATCGACCGCATGGCGTCGGCGCGCGCTGTCGGGATCCCCTGGCTCTGGCCGGACCAGGCGAACATGCGCAGCGCCGACGTCAACGGCGTCGTGAACCGCTTCACGGGCTCCTGGGATCTCTCCTTCAGCTCCCTTCGCGACCCCTGACCGGGCGACGCGCCGGGGCGTCTACCTGCGCGCCGCCGCCGTGCGCTTCGAGCGCCGCGAGCCCCTGCGGGTCGGCTCCTCGTCGTCGCCGTCCGCGGAGGGGAAGTGCATGATCTCGAGCTTGGTCGAGAAGCCCTCCTCGCCGCTCTCGGCAAGTCGAGCCGCGCTCTCGGCCTGGAGCTCCAGCGCCCGCTCGACCACGTCCGCGAGCAGCTTGCCGAGCTCCTGCCAGCCCTGCTCGTCGAGGACCAGCGGGGTGCGGCTCAGATGCCGATCGGGGCGCGAGTCGAAGCCGCCGCTCGCGGTGGCCTTCTGGACGTCCTCCCACACGAGCGAGAGCGTGGACCCGGAGATCGACTGCCGGAGCGACTCCGGCAGCTCCGTCCAGTTCTTGCCCGTGAAGTAAGGGCGCATGGTCGCGCGGTAGTAGTGCTCGACGGCGCCGCGGCGCGGCTCGGTGCGCACGAGCTCGATCGCCTTCAGCTGGAGCAGCGTGCGCACGTGATAGGCGACCACGCCGAGGGGCTCGCCCAACTCCTTGGCGAGCTCGTTGGGGCTCGCGACGCGCTCGTTCAAGATCGCGAGCAGCCGCGAGCGCAGCGGATGTGCGAGCGCCTTTACCAGGCGCTGATCGATTACGGCCTTCTGGGGACTCATTCGTAGCCCTTCAATGCGGTGCGAAGCTTTCCTCTCACTCGGTGGAGCTGAACTCTAGTGGTTCCTTCCGGCATTCCGAGCACCTCGGCAATTCGGGGTTGGCTCATGTCCGCGAAGTAGCGCATTGCGGTGAGCATCCTCTCACTTTCGCTCAACTCGCCCAGCGCCGCCAGTACATCCAGCCTCGTGACGGGGTCGCTTTCCGGCGGGGCGGGCTCGTCCTCGGCCAGCTCCAGGCTCGCGCCCTCCCGGCGCCGCGCGAGCACGCGCAGCGCCTCGTTGCGCGCGATCTGGCTCACCCAGGCGTCGCGCGCCTCCGGGCTGCGGCAGCTCTGACGCCTCGACCAGGCGCGGATTGCCGCTTCCTGCGCCGCGTCCTCGGCGTCCGGCCCGTCCAGGAAGCGCCTCGCCTCGCGTAGGCAACGCGCGTGCACCTCGGCCCAATCCCACGGGGGGTCGTGCGGCTCGGCCACCGCGCGGCTGCGTCACCCCAGCCTTGCTGCGCCCTACAAGTTGGCGCAAAAGCACTGAAACGGTTCTAAGCGCTGGTCGGGTCATTGAACGGTGATGACACTGCAAGCTCACCCGACCGCCGAAGCCGACCTTCCAACCGTCGTCGACGTCTACGACGGATTTGCGCCCTTCTACGACGAGTTCACATCCGATCACGACTACGAGGCGTGGATCGGCGCGCTCGAGCGCCTCGCGCGCGGCCATGGCCTGGCCGCCGGCCGCGTGCTCGACGTCGCCTGCGGGACCGGCAAGAGCTTCCTGCCGTTGCTCGCGCGCGGCTACGAGGTAGTCGGCTGCGACATCTCCGCGGAGATGCTCGCGCGCGCGCGCCGGAAGGCGCCCGGCGTGCGGCTGCTCCAGGCCGACCTGCGGGCGCTCCCGAACGTCGGCGAGTTCGCCCTCGTCACCTGCCTCGACGACGTCCTCAACTACCTCCTCGACCCGGACGACCTGCGCGCCGCGTTCCGCTCGGCGAGGCGCAACCTGGCGCCGGGCGGACTCTACCTCTTCGACGTCAACACGCTCAAGGGCTACCGCACGACGTGGGCGTCCCTGTCGTTCTCCGGCGGGGAGAAGCGCGCCTACCTGTGGCGCGGCGAGGCGAGCCGCGACGCCGGTCCCGGCGCCCGCGCCAGCGTCGTGATCGAGGCCTTCACCAAGACTGCCGAGGGCGCCTGGGAGCGCACCGTCAGCCGACACGTCCAGCGCCACCACCCGGAGCCGCTGCTGCGCGAGCTGCTGCGGGACGCCGGGCTCGAGTGCCTGGGCGTGTACGGCCAGCTCCCGGACGGCTCGGTGGAGCCAGGCGCGGACGAGCTCGGCCACCACAAGGCCGTCTACGTCGCGCGCCGACCCGTCAACCACGAAGGAGAGAGGAGGTGACCGATGCCCAGCATCAAGAAGCTCGACACGCGCGTGATCCCCGCGCTGTCGGTGACCAAGTCCGCGTAGGAGCGGAACCCGCTGCGCGACCCCGGCCCGGCGTGCCTTCCGGGCCGGGGTCGGCGCGCCTGCCCGCGCGCCCGCGGCTCAAGCCGACGATCGAGGTGGTGCGCCCGGGCGACGGCAACGTATACCTGCTGCACCCGAGCGGCGAGAGCGACCTCGTGATCGAGGGGGCGGGGGGGCCCGTGGAGCGGTTCCTCCAGTCGCTCGACGGGGCGCGCGGCCTCGACGAGCTGCTCGCGGGCGGCGCGCCCGTCGGGCAGCCCCTCGAGTGGCTCGAGCGGCTGGACGAGCTCGGGCTGCTCGAGGACGCCGCCTCTGACGAGGTGCTCGGCGAGCGCCGGTTGGAGCGGCTCGACCGCCAGCTCCGCTACTTCGGCGACCTCGCCCGGCCCGGGGTGGCGCGGGCCGAGTACCAGCAGCGCCTCGCGCGCTCGACCGTCGCGGTGCTGGGTCTCGGCGGGCTCGGGAGCTGGACGGCGCTCGCGCTCGCGTGCGTGGGCATCGGGCGGCTCGTGCTGGTCGACGGCGACGTGGTGGAGCCCAGCAACTTCAACCGCCAGGTGCTCTACCGCGAGCGCGACATCGGCGCGCCCAAGGCCAGCGCGGCCGCTCGGACGCTGCGCGCCTTCGACAGCGAGCTCGAGCTCGAGGCGATCGACCGCCGGCTCGAGTCGCCCGCGGACATCCGCGCGGTCGTGGCCGGCGCCGACCTCGTCGTCGACGCGGCCGACTGGCCCGCCCACCTGATCGAGCGCTGGGTCAACAGGGTCTGCTTCGAGCTCGGCCTCCCGTACATGACGATGAGCCACTTTCCGCCGATCGCGCGGGTCGGGCCGCTCTACGTGCCTGGCGAGACCGGCTGCTTCGAGTGCCTCGAGGCCCGCCTGCGGGACGAGTTCCCGCTCTTCGACCGCGTGGTCGAGCAGCGCATCGCGCGCCCCTCCCCGACCGGGACCTTCGGCCCCGCCTGCGGGCTCATCGGCTCCTGGGTGGCAGTCGAGGTCGTCCATCGCCTGAGCGGGATCGCCCCGGCGGCGACCACCGGGGCGGCCCGCATCGTCGACCTGCGCACGATGAGCCAGGCGACCGACGCCGTGCCGAGCAACCCCGGCTGCCCCGTGTGCGGCGGCGCCCACGAGCCATGAAAAATCGTCTATATATTGAAGGGCGATGCCGTACTTCTCGTGTCCGGCCTGCCCCGCGACCTTCTACAGCGCCAGCCGGGCGGCCGCGAAGATCTGCCCGGCCTGTGGTCACGAGCTGCTGGATCCGCCGCGGGAGAGCGCGCGTCCGCCCACGCGCGAGGAGAGCGGGGAGCCGCCGCGCGACCGCGGCGCCGACGACGACCGCCGCCAGAGCGGCTGACCGTCGCGCGGGCCTGGGCGGTCAGCCGCGGCAGGCCTCGCAGGAGCCGCGCAGGACGATGTCGTGGTCGGCGACGCGGAAGTCGAGCTGCCGCCTCGTCACGCGCTCGATCGCCCGCTCGAGGTCCGAGTCGTCGAACGGCGTGACCCGCCCGCAGCTCTCGCACACCAGGTGATGGTGATGGTCGCCGCTCGGGTGCACGCGCTCGTAGCGCGCCGTTCCCTGACCCAGGTCGAGGCGCTGGGCGAAGCCGCGCTCGACGAGCAGCTCGAGCGTGCGGTAGACGGTCGCGAGGCCGACCGACTGCCCGGCGCCGCGCAGCCGATCGTGGATCTCCGCGGCCGTCAGCCCGCACGGCTCCGTGCCCAGCACGTCCACGATCGAGCGCCGCGCCTGCGCGTTGCGGTACCCGGCCGCCTTCAGCTCGCGGTGCACGTGCTCGGACCAGCTCGAGGCGGCTGTCATCTCGGCCAAGGGTAGATCAGCTCCTCTCCGGCACGGGCCGCCGCCGAGCCGCTCGGGACCACAGCTCGCAGAGCGCGTAGGCGGCCACGAGGGCGAGCGCGATCGAGGCGCCGGCCGCGGTGGAGGCGTACCAGCTCAGGTAGAGGCCCGCGAACCCGCACGCCACCGCAAGCGCGGCCGCGAGCCCGAGCATCGCGGGCATCCGGCGCGCGAGCAGCCGCGCCGCCGCGGCGGGTCCGATCACCGTGGCCACGACGAGCAGGTTGCCCAGCCCCTGGATCCCCACGACGATGGCCGCCGCGAGCAGCACGAGCAGCACGGCGTCGACCAGCGCGGGCGAGGCGCCGAGCCGGCGGGCGGCGCTGCGGTCGAAGCCGACCGCGAGCAGGCGGCCGTGCAGCAGCCGCAGCGCCGCGAGCACCACGGCCCCAAGGCCCGCGGCCAGCGCGAGGTCGGCGTCCGAGGCCGCCAGCACGTCGCCGAAGAGCAGCGACCGCACGCCGGGCGGGGTGTCCGGCGAGAGCGCGAGCAGCGCGCCGAGGCCGACGAGCGCCGTGACCACCACCGCGACTGCGGTGTCGCGGCCGATAGCCGGGGTGCGCGCCGCCAGCGCGGTGGCGAGCGCCGCCACGACCACGCCCACCAGGCCACCCGCCGCGAGCGGCGCCCCGACGAGGGCGGCGAGCACGAGCCCCGGGAGCAGCGCGTGGGCGAGCGACTCCGCCCCGTAGGAGAGCTGGAACTGCACCACCCAGCACCCGAGCGCCCCGGCGCTCGCGCCCACGAGCGCCGTCTCCAGGAACGCGCGTCGCATGATCCCGCTCGTCCACGGGTCGGCCAGCGCGTGCCACACCGCGCCGAGCGCCTCCGCCGCGAGCGCGTCAACGCCCATGGGCCTCCTCCTCGGCCTCGTGCCGGTGGTGGTGATGCGGGGGCGGCACACCGAGCCCGCTTCCCGGCAGCTCCACGAGCTCTCCGCCGTAGGTGCGCTCGAGCACCTTGCGCGTGCAGGCCAGCTCCGGCGGCCCGAACGAGATCTGGCGGCGGTTGATGCAGAGCACGCGGTCGCAGGCGCGCGCCTGCTCGAGGTCGTGGGTCGCGATCATCAGGCCGCGTCCCTCCGCCGCCAGCCGGTCGAGCAGGCGGGTGAGGCGCTCGGAGCTCGCCGCGTCGAGCCCCGAGTACGGCTCGTCGAGCAGCAGCAGCGGCGCGTCCTGGACGAGCGCGCGCGCCACGAGCACCCGCTGGCGCTGCCCGCCCGAGAGCTCGCCGAACGACGCGTCCGCAAGCCTCCCGAGCCCGACGAGCTCGAGCGCCTCGCGCGCCCGGCGGCGCTCCGCTCGCCCCGGGCGCCGCCACCACGGCAGGCGGTCGAGCGATCCCATCAGCGCCACGTCGAGCGTGCTGACCGGGAAGTCGAGCCGCGAGCGCTCGGTCTGCGCGACCGTTGCGATCCGCCCGGGCGCGCGCAGCTCGCCGGAGAGCGGGCGGAGCTCGCCGAGCAGGACGCGGAAGAGCGTCGTCTTGCCGCCGCCGTTGGGGCCGAGCACGCCGACTCGCTCGCCGGGGTCGAGCGAGAACGTCACCTCGGCGATCGCGGGCGGGCCCCCGTAGCCCGCGGCGAGCCCCGCCGCCTCCACGAGCGGCGCGCTCACGCCCCCGCCTCCAGCCGACAGCGCAGACGGCCCCCGCTCAGGCCGCGCGCGATCGCGTCGGCGTTCGCGCGCTCCATCCCCAGGTAGGTGGCCGCTGCCGAGCCCTCCGGCCCGAGCGTGTCGCCGCGGAGCTCGCCGCCGGGCGTCGCGCCCGTCTCGCGCGCGATCGCGCGCGCGAGCTTCGGGCTGACGGCGCTCTCGGGGAAGATCGCGCGAACGTGCTCGCGCCGGATCGTGTCGACGAGCTTCGACACGTCGCTTCCCGAGGACTGCGCGTCGGTCGCCTGGGAGGGGATCACCGCGCCGACCACCCGCAGCCCGTAGCGGGCCGCGAAGTACCCGAACGCGTCGTGGTCGGTCACGAGCTTGCGGTCGGCCGGCGGGATCGCCGAGAGGCAGCGGGCGATGCCGGCGTCGAGGGCGCGCAGCCGGGCCAGGTAGTCGGCGGCGTTGCGCTCGTAGGCCGAGCGATGGGCCGGCTCGGCGGCGACGAGCGCGTCGCGGATCGCGGCCACGGCGGCCTCGGCGTTGCGAGGGTCGTGCCACCAGTGCGGGTCCGCGCCGCGCCGCACCGGTACGCGCGTAGCGAGGTCGAGACGGGAGGGCGCGCCGCCGGCGTCGTCCACCACGTCGTCGATCCAGCGGTCGAGGCCGTCGCCGCTTGCGAGCACGAGGCGCGCGTCCGCCGTCGCCAGCACGTCCCGCGGCCGCGGCTCGTAGTCGTGGGGGTCGGTGCTCGGGCGCAGGATCTGGTGGACCTGCACGTCGCGGCCGCCGACCTCGCGGGCGAAGTCGCCGAGCTGCGTGGTGGTCGCCACGACCAGGAGCCGACCGCCCGACGAGGTCCCCGCGCCGGCGCAGCCGCCGAGCGCGCCGACGGCGAGCAGGCCCGCCGCGAGCGCGGCGACCGGCGCGACCCGGCGGCCCGGTCGGAGCGCGCGCGCCAGGGCGGCGAGCGCGAACCCGACGCCGCCCGTCGCGGCGATCGTCGCGCCGGGCGGGGCGTTCGTGCGGACCGAGAGCCACAGCCCGAGCACGCCCTCCGCGGCGGCGAGCGCGACCGTCGCGAGCTGCCAGGCCGGCATGCGGTCGACGAGCAGCCGGGTCGTCGCCGCCGGCACGACGAGCAGCGCGCCGGCGAGCAGGGCGCCGACCGCGGCCAGCGCCGCCACGGCCGCCAGCGCGACGAGGGCGAGGAGCGCGCCGTCGAGGGCGCTCGTGCGCTCGCCGAGCGCGCCGGAGACGCCCTCGTCGAGCCCGCGCTGGAGCCAGCGCCAGCCGAGCAGGGCGTTCGCGCAGAGCGCGAGCGCCGCCGCAGCGCCGGCGAGCGCGATGTCGTCCGGGCCGATCAGCAGCAGGCTGCCGAACAGCAGCGTCTCCACGCTCGAGCCCGAGTGGAACACGTCGCTCGCCAGCACGACGCCCGCGGCGAGCGCAGCGGCGAGCGCGAGCGCCGTCGCCGAGTCCGAGCCGCGCCGGCGGCCGCTGGCGAGGGGGCTGACCGCGAGCGCGAGCAGCGCCGCGGCTCCGAGCGCCCCGAGCTGCGGCGCGAAGCCGAGGCCGTCGGCCAGCACGAGCCCTGGGAACGACGCCGTGGCCACCGCGTGCGAGTAGAAGGCGAGCCCCCGCAGCACGATCCAGGTGCCGAGCACGCCCGCCGCGAGCGCGAGGACGAGCGCCTCGACGAGGCCGCGCTGGAAGAACGGCAGCGTGAGCGGCTCGAGCACGAAAGCCACTATATAGAACGATTCTCGTTTTCATGTCGCGGGCGCGCGCAGGCGCTCCGGCGGGGCGGGCCGCCGTGCAGGCCGCGCCGCGGCGGCGTCGGCTCAGCGGCTCACGCCGCCAGGCGGTACGCGTGCGGACCCGCCGGCTCGAGCCCGAGGGCCGCCGGGTCGCTCACGCGCTCGCCATGCCCGAGCAGCAGGACGCCGCCCGGCGCGAGCGCGTCCGCCAGCCGCTCGCAGAGGCGATCCCTCGCCTCCTCGGCGAGGTAGGTCACCACGTGCCGGCAGACCACCACGTCGAACAGGCCGGGCGGGAGGGGGTCGCGCAGCAGGTCGCGATGCTCGAAGCGCGCCCGCGCGCGCACGCGCGCGGGAACCTCGACCTTCCCGCAGCGGCCGAGGAGCGCCGCGGCGATCCGGTCCACGAGGATGTCGCTGCCGAGCAGGTACGACCCCTCGAGCCGGCCGTCGCGCTCGAGCAGCAGCGCCAGCTCGTACAGCTCGGCGCCGTCCGCGCAGCCCGCGGACCACACGCGCAGGCTCGCGCGCCGGGCCGCGACCGCGGGGAGCAGTCGGCGCTCGAGCAGCTCGAGCTCGTCGCGCTCGCGCATGAGCGAGCTGACGGGCACGGCGATCGCGCTCCGGAAGCGGTCGCGGGCCGCGTCGTCGGCCCGCACCTTGAGCACGAGCTCGGCGACCGAGGAGAGCTTCTCGAGCTCGACAGCCCGCTGGATCCGCCGGGCCACGTGGTCCGCCCTGTACGCCGGGAGGTCGAGCCCGCTCGCGTGGGACAGCTCGACGATCGCGTCGGTTGCGGCTGCGGCTACGGCTGCGGCTGCGGTCGCCATCGCCTCCTTGATCGGCACGCGCCAGCGCGGCTGAAGCGGTGTCCGCCCGATGACCCGAGCTGCGGCCCCGGGGGCGCTAGACTCAGGCTGACCTCGCGCTCCGGGCGGGGTCTTGTTTTCGCCCGGGCGCCTACAGACGGCAAGAGGAGCAATGGCTCGCGGAGACGTTCGAATCGGGGTTACGCTCGCCTGCGAGGAGTGCAAGCGGCGCAACTACCAGACCGAGAAGTCCAAGCGGAACGATCCGAACCGGATCGAGCTGCGCAAGTACTGCCCGTGGTGCGGGAAGCACACGCCGCACCGCGAGACGCGCTGACACCTCCGACCGCGCGTCCCGTCTGGTAGCTCGTCATGGCACGCAACCGTCAGAGGGCGAAGCAGCGGCAGGCCGAGCGTCGCGCCGCTCGCCTCGCCGAGGGGCGCGCGGCCGGGGCAGCCGCCCCGGCGCCGGAGCCCCCGGACGACGCCGACGGGCGCTGGGCCGACGAGACTGCGCACCTCGTCACGGGAGCCCCGCCCGAGGACGAGGGCCGCAGCGACACGGTGCTCGAGGAGCCCTCCCTCGACGGGGAGGAGGCGCCGCCGGCGCCCTCGGAGGCGGTGCGCGGGCCGCGCGGCCGCCGCGGAGAGCGCGCGGTGGATGGACGCGAGGACCGCAGGCACGGTAGAGTCGTCGCGTTCCTCGTAGCCGTCTGGGCCGAGCTCAAGCGCGTCCAGTGGCCCGACAGGCAGTCGCTCACCGTCCTCACCGGGGTCGTGCTGCTCTTCGTCGTGATCATGGGCGGCTACCTTGGATTGCTCGACGCAGTGTTCTCGCGCCTGATCCAGGCGATCCTCTAGAGGCAACACGCAACTCCCCCAAGACTTAGGACACACCTTGTTTCGCTGGTACGCCGTAAACACGTATTCCGGGCACGAGAAGAAGGTCAAGCAGAACCTCGAGCACCGGGTCGTCTCGCTCAACCAGGGCCGCAACGTCCGTCAGATCGTGATCCCCACCGAGCAGGTGTCCGAGATGAAGGACGGGCAGAAGGTCCAGACCGAGCGCCGCACGATGCCGGGCTACGTGCTCGTGAACATGGAGCTGAACGAGGACTCGTGGAGCCTCGTGAAGGGCACCCCGGGCGTCACCGGCTTCGTGGGGCCCCAGAGCAAGCCGGTCCCGCTCAGCCAGGCCGAGGTCGACCGCCTGCTCAACCGCGAGGTCGCGGAGCGCCCGCGGACGCGCGCGCAGTTCTCGATCGGCGAATCCGTGAAGGTCATCTCGGGCCCCCTGTCCGACTTCTCGGGCGAGATCTCCGAGATCAACGAGGACGCCGCCAGGCTCAAGGTGCTGGTATCAATCTTCGGTCGCGAGACGCCGGTCGAGGTGGGCTTCGACCAGGTGAAGAAGATCTAGCGCCATGGCCAAGAAGGTCCTCACACTCATCAAGCTCCAGGTGCCTGGCGGCGCCGCCAACCCCGCGCCCCCGGTCGGCCCTGCGCTCGGCCAGCACGGCGTCAACATCATGGAGTTCTGCAAGGCGTTCAACGCCCAGACGCAGGACCAGAACGGCCGCATCATCCCGGTCGAGATCACGGTCTTCGAGGATCGCTCGTTCACCTTCATCACGAAGACGCCGCCGGCGGCCGTGCTCATCAAGGAGGCCGCGGGACTCGACAAGGGATCCTCGGAGCCGAACCGCTCGAAGGTCGCGACGATCACCCGCGACCAGGTGCGCCAGATCGCCGAGACGAAGATGCCCGACCTCAACGCCCGCGACATCGAGGCTGCGTCGAGGATCATCGAGGGCACGGCGCGCTCGATGGGCGTGGAGGTGGCGTGATGGCCGGGCGCGGCAAGGCATACCGCGAGGCCTACGCGCGCATCGACCGCGAGCGCGAGTACTCGCCTGCGGAGGCCGTGCAGCTCGTGAAGTCGCTGCAGCGCGCGAAGTTCACCGAGACGGTCGAGGCGCACATCCGCACCGGCCTGAACGTGCGCCACGCCGACGAGCAGCTGCGCGGCACGATCACGCTTCCGCACGGCATGGGCCGCGACGTGACCATCGCCGTCTTCGCGCAGGGCGACAAGGCGCGCGAGGCCCAGGAGGCCGGCGCCGACCACGTGGGCGACGAGGACCTCGCGAAGCGCGTCGAGGAGGGCTTCACCGACTTCGACGTGGCGATCGCGACGCCGGACATGATGCCGGTGGTGGGCCGCCTCGGCCGCATCCTCGGGCCGCAGGGCAAGATGCCGAACCCGAAGGTCGGCACCGTCACGAACGACGTCGCCCAGGCGGTCCAGGACGCCAAGGCGGGCAAGGTCGAGTACCGCACCGACCGCTCGGCGATCGTGCACCTCGCGATCGGCAAGACGGACTTCGACGAGCGCGCGCTGCTCGAGAACTACGCCGCGCTGATCGAGGAGATCGTGCGCGCGAAGCCTGCTGCCGCGAAGGGGCGCTACATCCGCACGATCACGCTCTCGACCACCATGGGCCCGGGCGTCCGCGTCGACCCGCTCCGGACCCGCAACATCCTGGAGGAGGCCGCTTCGGTAGCCTGAGCGACCAGGTCCGAATCTGCCCGAGACCCCCGGCGGCTCGCGCGTAAGCCCGGGGCAGGCGGAGCCGGTGGACATGGATGCGGGACGTGCGTCCCGTGGTCTCTCCGTCGAGCCCGCCTGCGAGCGGGCTCTTTCGTTGCCGCCTTTCTTGGAGAGACATGAACAGGGAACAGAAATCCGCAGTCATCGAGGAGGTCGCCGCTCAGATCGAGCAGTCCGTGGCGATCTTCGCGGTCGACTACCGCGGCCTGACCGTGAAGCAGGCGGCCGAGCTGCGGGGCGCACTCGGCGAGGCGGGTGCGACCTTCCGCGTCGTCAAGAACCGCCTCACGCAGCGCGCCGCCGACCAGGCCGGGGCTGAGAACCTGAAGGAGTTCCTCACCGGCCCCACGGCGCTCACGTTCGTGACGGGCGATGTCGCCCTCGCCGCTAAGGCCCTGTCGCGCTTCCGCCGCGAGACGGAGACGATCGAGTTCAAGGGCGGCCGGATGAACGGCGACGTCCTGACCGTCGACCAGATCGAGTCGATCGCGCGGCTCCCGAGCCGGGAGCAGCTCAACGCCCAGCTCGTCGGCGTGGTCGCCTCGCCGCTCACCACGCTGGTGCGCGGGCTCGGCTCGCTGATCTCCGGCCTCGCAGTGGCGCTCGGCCAGATCCGCGATCAGGGGCTGGTCGGCGGCGGCGCGGAGCCGGCGGCGGAGGCCGAGGCTCCGGCCGAGGCCGAGGGCGCGGGTGAGTCCGAGCCGGCGGAGGCTACCGGCGAGGCCGAGGCGCCCGAGCAGGGCTCTATCGAGACTGAGACGCCCTCTGAGGGCGACGCAACTGAAGAGAAGGAGGGCGAGTAAATGCCTACGACCCAGGAGTGGATCGAAGAGCTGAAGAGCATCTCGGTCCTCGAGCTGTCCGAGCGCATCAAGGCGCTCGAGGAGGAGTTCGGAGTCTCGGCCACCGCCGTGGCCGCCGCGGCCCCGGCCGCCGCCGGCGTCGCCGCCGGGGAGGCCGGCGGGGGCGAGGAGGCGCCCTCGACCGTGGACGTGATCCTCGCCGCCGCGGGCGACAAGAAGATCCAGGTGATCAAGGTCGTCCGCGCCGCCACCGGCCTCGGCCTCAAGGAGGCGAAGGCCCTCGTGGACGAGGCGCCGAAGCCCGTCAAGGAGGGCCTCGAGCGCGAGGAGGCCGAGAAGCTCAAGAGCGAGCTCGAGGAGGCTGGCGCGACCGTCGAGCTCAAGTAGCGCGCAGGCGCTCGACGGCAAGCTGCACCGCGCGCCCCGGCCCGGGGGCCCGGCGGGCGGCGGGGGGGGGTTTGTTGT
>JADGHQ010000104.1 GCA_019683805.1 Thermoleophilaceae bacterium | reverse complement strand
CGCCGCGCGCGGCGGCTGGCATGATGGCCGCGTGACAACCGCGGTCGTCTCCGATCTCCATCTGGGCGCGTCCTCGCCGCCCTCGGTGCTGCGCTCCCGGCGCGTCCGCGCGCGTCTCTTCGAGCGCCTGGCGGCGGTCGACCGCGTGGTCCTGCTGGGAGACGTCTTGGAGCTGCGCCAGGCCCCGCTCCCGGCCGTGCTGGATGCCGCGCGGCCGTTCTTCGTGGAGCTCGGCGAGGCGCTCGGCGACAAGCAGATCGTGGTCGTGCCGGGCAACCACGACCACCACCTCGCCGCCTGGGAGCGCGAGCACGGCCTGTTGTCGCTCGACGGCACCGCGCCCGAGCCGCGCCCGCCGGCGCCGGACGGGCCGCTCGCGAGCCTCGCCGCGCTCACCGGCCGCGCGGAGCTCACAATCGCCTACCCGGGCGTCCGTCTGCGTGCCGACATCTGGGCGACGCACGGGCACTACCTCGACTGCCACAACAGCGTGCCCGCGCTCGAGGCGGTCGCGGCGGCGGCGGCGGCGCGCCGCGTCAAGGCCTTCGGCGAGGGCGGCCCGCTGACCGCCTACGACTACGAGCGCGCCCTCTCGCCGCTCTACGCGCTCGCCTTCCGCCAGGCGCAGTGGCGCGACCGCGGGCGGAGCGTCGCGCCGGCGAACCTCTCGATCGCGATCTGGCGGGCGCTCGAGGGCCCCGGCGGCCGCGCCCGCTTCGCCCGGCTGCTCGGTGGCGTGGTCGTCCCGGTCGCGGTGGGGACGCTCAACGCCGCGGGGCTCGGCCCCTTCGGGACGGACTTCTCCGGCCGGGCGCTGCGGCTAGCGAGCATCGCGGGGATGGCCGAGGTGATCGAGCGGCTCGGGATCGAGGCGGACCACGCGATCTTCGGCCACACCCACCGCACGGGCCCGCTCGAGCGCGAGGCGGGCTGGAGCACCCCGCAGGGCGTGCGGCTCTGGAACAGCGGCTGCTGGGTGTACGAGCCCTCGTTCCTGGGCGAGAGCGCGCCCGAGAGCCCCTACTGGCCCGGGACCTGCGTGATCGTCGAGGACTCCGGCCCGCCGAAGGTCGAGCGCCTGCTCGAGGACCTCACGCACGCGGAGCTCGCCGAGGCGGTCCGCGCCGACGGGCCCGCCTGAGCGCTCAGGCCACGCGCTCGGGCTCCCGCTCCGCGCCGTCCGCCCCGACGCCGTCGGCCGGGGCCGCCTCCGCCTCGGCGCGCTCCTCCTCCGCCTCGCCCTTGGGCGGCTCCTTGGCCCAGTCCTCGTCGAACTCGACGCGCCACTTGCCCTCGTCGGTCCGCTCCAGCCGCAGCTTCGCGCGGAAGGTCCGGCCCGAGCGGCCGCGGAAGCCGGTCACCGGCTTGGCGGTCCTCCCCACGGGGGGCTCGTCGCCCCGCTCGACCGACTCGCGGAGGCTCTCGATCAGCTCCTTCACCACCGCCGGCGGCAGGCTCTTGTTCGCCTTCTTCTTCCAGACCACGAAGCCGCAGCCCGGATCGTCCTTCGTCCAGCAGGAGTAGCCCTTGCGGTTCTCGATCACGTCGCGGCCGCAGATCGGGCAGGGGCCGAGGTTGGCGCGCTCGATCTTCACGTCCCTGAGCTTGTCGAGCTGGCGGACGGTCTCGGTCGCGAACCTGCCGATGTCGGCCATGAACCGCGGCCGGCTGTCCTCGCCGCGCTCGATCAGGCCGAGCCGGTGCTCCCACTCACCGGTCAGCTCGGGCGAGGTGAGCGGGTGGTCGTCGAGGAGGTCGATCACCGAGATGCCCTTCTCGGTGGCGTGCAGCGCGCGCCCCTCGCGCTCGATGTAGCCGACGTCGACGAGCCGCTCGATGATCGCCGCGCGCGTGGCCGGGGTGCCGATGCCCGAGTCCTTCATCGCCTCGCGCAGGTCGGGGTCGTCGATGTCCTTGCCGGCGGTCTCCATCGCGGCGAGCAGCGACGCCTCGGTGTAGCGCCGCGGCGGCTGGGTCTCCTTGCGCAGCGACTCGACCGAGAGCGTCCGCACGGCCTCGCCCTGCTCGAGCCTCGGGAGCAGCTGGTCGCCGCCCGTGTCGTCGTCCGGGCGCTCGCGCTGCTCGACCTCCTCGCCGTACACGGCGCGCCAGCCCGGCTCGAGCAGCACGCGGCCGCTGGTCCGGAACACGTGGCCCGAGACCGTCGTCTCGACGCGCGTGCGCTCGAACACCGCGTCGGGGTGGAAGACGGCGAGGAAGCGCTTGACCACGAGGTCGTAGATGCGGATCTCGTCCGAGCCCATCTTCGAGGTGTCGTGCTCGGAGCGGGTCGGGATGATGGCGTGGTGGTCCTCGACCTTCGCGTCGTCGACCACGCGCCCCAGGGGCAGCTTGTCGAGCCCGACCACGTACGCCGCGGCCTTCGCGTACGCCGGGCTGCGGCCCACGAGCTCCGCCGTCGGCTTGATCTCCGCCACGAGGTCGCCGCTCAGGAAGCGCGAGTTGGTGCGCGGGTAGGTGAGCGCCTTGTGCTCCTCGTAGAGCCGCTGCGCCGCCGCGAGCGTGCGCCGCGCCGAGAAGCCGAAGAGGGTGTTCGCGTGCCGCTGGAGGCTCGTCAGGTCGTAGAGCAGCTGCGGCTTCTCGCGCTCCTCCTTCTTCTCGAGCTTGGTGATCTCGCCCGGCTGCCCCTCGACGTCCCGGACGATCGCGGCGGCCTCGTCCTCCGCGATCCGCTTCCCCCCGAGGTAGCGGCCGCTGTAGCGGCGCCGCTCGTCGGCGGCGAAGCTCGCCTCGACGAGCCAGTAGGGCTCGGGCTTGAAGTTCCGGATCTCGAGCTCGCGGCGCACCACCAGGGCGAGCGTGGGCGTCTGCACGCGGCCGAGCGACACCGCCCCGTCGAACGCCGAGCGCAGCCGGATCGACGCCGCGCGGGTCGCGTTCATCCCCACCACCCAGTCGGCCTCGGAGCGCGAGCGGGCGGCGGCCTCGAGCTGCTTCATCTCCTCGCCGTCGCGCAGGTTCTGGAAGGCCTCGGTGATCGCGGCGCGCGTCATCGAGTTCAGCCACAGGCGCTTGACCGGCTTCTTGACCTTCGCCGTCTCGTAGACGTAGGCGAAGATCAGCTCGCCCTCGCGGCCGGCGTCGCACGCGTTGACGATCGTGTCGATGTCCTCGCGCGCCATCAGCCGGTGGATCGCGTCGAGCTGCTTCTTCGAGCGCTCGTCGTTGGGGACGAGCTTGAAGCGCTCGGGCAGGATCGGCAGGTCGGCGAAGCGCCACCTCTTGAGCTTCGGGTCGTACGCCTCCGGCTCGGCCAGCCCGACGAGGTGGCCGACCGCCCAGGTGATCACGCAGTCGTCGCCCTCGAGATGGGTCTTGTCCTTCGAGGGCTTGAACGAGCCCGGCAGGGCGGCGGCGATGTCGCGGCCCACCGAGGGCTTCTCTGCGATGACCAGGGTCTTGCTCATGAGGCGTACCAAGATACGCAGGAGCCCCGAGAACCGTCCACGAGCGCGGCCGAGCGGGCGCCCGCACAGCAGACCGGGCCGCCCCCCGGAGGGAGCGGCCCGGCAAGTCAGGAGGAAAGGGACCTGTGCCCTGAGGCCAGGGTCCGGTGGCGCTACTTCGGACCGAGGTAGCGCACGTAGACCTGCTGGAGCGCGGGGTCTGGCACCCCCGTCCCCATCAGGCTCTGAGCCGGCCCGGGCGCGATCGCGTCCGGGTCGATCAGCTTGGGGATGGACCACGTCTCGATGCTCGAGGTGAGCGCCGCGAGCGAGCGGTCGACGTCCGGGTCGGCCGACTCGAACGGGACGTAGTTGCCCCGCGAGCTCGTGGCCGGGTGCTGGGACGGCGTGTCGAGGTAGCCGTTCGCCGAGTCCCGCGACTCGAGCGAGACGTTGCCGCTGCGGCGGTTCCACAGGAACACGTCCGTGACGCCGTTCGGGTCGTCGGCCACTCTCGCGGACGGCTTGAGGTTCGTGGAGTCGGAGTCGAACAGCACGAACTCGCCGGCGCCCGAGATCTGCGGGTGGCGCGAGGCGCCGTTGCCGAGGCCGCTGAAGCGCGAGCGCGACACCCACTGCTGGCGGACGCGCCGGCCGTCGACGGCCGCCTCGAGGATGTCCGAGACGCCGTTCGTGTCGCCCGCGCCGAGGTCGCTCGCGAGCGTCTGGTAGGCCACGTAGCGGCCGTCGTCGCTTGCGCTCGGGTGAGTCGAGGCCCCCTTGCCCGCCCTGCCGTCGGCGGTGGCCGAGACGAGCGTCGTGCGGAAGCGCAGGGTCTGGACGCCCCGGCCGCGGACGTGCACGTACTTGCGGTCGACGCTGCGCTCGTAGACGTCGGGGGTGGCGGAGTCGTCGCCGGGCGCAAGGTTCGTCGCCTCCGAGGTGAAGGCCACGTCCTTGCCGGCGCGGGCGAAGGAGGGCTGGTAGCTCGAGCCGTTGCCGGCCCTGCCGCTCGTCGAGGCGGAGGCGAGGAACGTGAGCCCCGCGAAGCCCTTGTCGTAGCGCTTGCCCCGCATCACGTGCACGTAGACCTGGCGCAGGCCGGGCCGTGTGGCGCTCGTGCGGGCGCTCCGCCAGGCGGCCCTGCGCGTGCTCGTCAGCGCGAGGTTCGTGGCGTCGGAGGTGAACGCGACGCGCTCGCAGGCGCCGTCGACCGAGACCTCGTAGGTCGAGCCGTCCGACTGCCGGCCCTTCGAGTCGACGGAGACGCGCTCGATCCTGCCGCTCCGCAGCCAGTAGACGAACGCGTCGGGCTTGCCGTTGGTGTCGCCGCGGACCAGGTTCGAGGCGTCCGAGACGAACGCGACGCACGCGGGCGCGTGGTGCGCGTCGCCGCCGACGCTGGGGCGGTAGGAGCGCCCGTTCGCGGGCTGACCGCCGAGCCCCTTCGAGGCGATCACGGTCCGACCCGGGCGCCACGGGGTGCCGTTGCGGCCCCACGGCGCCGCCCGCGTGACCACGAAGACGTCGGTGAGGCCGTTGCTGTCTCCCACGACGATGTCCGACGCGTCGGACTCGTAGGCGATCACGCGGGCGATGCGCTGGTCGTGCGAGACGGAGGCGTTGCGCGAGGGGCCGTTCGGGATGCCCCCGTCCAGCGACCTCGACAGCAGGAACGTCGTGCGCAGCGAGTCGGGGCGGTCCGCCAGCGCGCTCCCCGCAGGGACCAGCGCTGCCGCGAGCGCGGCGGCGCCCGCCGTCCTAAGGGAAGGCCTCATACTCGTCTTGATCGGCAGGTCGCGGAGCCGCTTGAGCGGCCCGCCCGCGACCTCAGCGCACGCAGGGGCCGGTGTCGATCGGGTCGCGGGCCCGGCGGAGGGCCGCGCGCACGACCGAGTCGGGCACGCCGAATCCCGTGGGCCTGGCGCGGCCGACGGCGGCGGCGAACACAGTCGCCACGACACGGCCGTCCGTGTCCACCACGGGGCCGCCCGAGTTGCCGGGACGCACGCGCGCCCTGAAGGTCGTGACGCGCCGGCGCACCGGGCCGCGGCCGTAGGAGTCCTCGCTCGCGACGGTCGAGGTGTCGCCCAGGCGCGCCGGCTCGACGTCGTAGGGGCCGTTCTCCGGGAAGCCGAGCACCGCCGCGCTCGTCCCCGGCCCGGCGCCCTCGTCGAGCGCGAGCGGGCGCGCGCCCTCGATCCCCGGCACGCGCAGGATCGCGAGGTCGTTGCGCGGGTCGAACCAGATCGCCCGCGCGGGCAGCCGCGGTCCCTCGCCGCGGAGCTGCACCACCGTGTCGTCCTGGCCCGCGACGACGTGCGCGTTGGTCACGACGGTGTCCGCGCGCGCCACCCAGCCCGATCCCTCGACGCCGAGCCCGCAGGCCGTGCCGAGGACCCTGACGACGCTTGCCGCGGCGGCCCTGACGTCGGGGTCGCGCGCCGCGCGCGCGCTGGGCGGCGGCACCGCGGCGAGCGGGCCGCTGAGGCTCGGGAGCGGGTCGAAGCGGGCGAGCGCGTTCAGCAGCGGGCCCGAGGGCGGGAGCACGGAGTTGAGCGCGGCGAGGATGCTCGAGCGCTGGATCGCCTGGCGCAGCTCGCGCGCGCCCGGCGTCTGGAGCGCCACGGCGCCCGCGATCCAGGCGATGCCGAGCCCCACCGCCGCGACGAGCAGCGCCCCGCCGACCCCGTCGAGGGCGCCGAGCGCGGACCCGAGCCGCGCCCG
>JADGHQ010000103.1 GCA_019683805.1 Thermoleophilaceae bacterium | reverse complement strand
AGCTCGTAGTAGACCTGCCCGTTCGCATAGTCCTCGCGGAGCCGGCGGCTGACCGCGAACGTCCGATCGGGGCGGACGGTGACGTACGCGAGGTCGAAGAGGCGGTGCAGGTCGCGCCCAGTGCTGAGGTCGTAGGTCCGACCGCTGACGCCGCCCCGTAACGGCGGGCAGCCACCCCGCCGGGGATTCCACTAGGCTGCCGACCGGTTCCGGGAGGACTGATGGAGATCGGGGTACCCAACGAGTCAGCTGGGGGCGAGCGCCGAGTAGCGCTCGTGCCCGAGGTCGTGCGCCGGCTCACGGGCCGCGGCGGCCACACGGTCGTGGTCGAGCCAGGCGGGGGCCAGGCCGCGCTGATCCCCGACTCCGCCTTCGAGGAGGCGGGCGCCACCGTCTCGCCCGACGTCTGGGAGCGCGAGGTGGTCGTCAAGGTCGCCCCGCCGAGCGCCGAGGAGATCGGACGGCTGCGCCAGGGCGGCACGATCATCGGCTTCCTCAACCCGCTCACCTCCCCCGAGACCACGCGCGCGCTCGCCCAGGCGGGCGTGACCTCGTTCGCGATGGAGGCGATCCCGCGCATCACGCGCGCGCAGCCGATGGACGCGCTCTCTTCGCAGGCGACCGTCGCGGGCTACCGCGCCGCCCTGATCGCCGCCCAGGAGCTCGGGCGCTTCATGCCGATGCTCACCACCGCCGCCGGTACGGTCAAGCCCGCGCAGGTGCTCGTGCTCGGCGCGGGCGTCGCGGGCCTCCAGGCGATCGCGACCGCGCGGCGGCTCGGCGCGGTCGTCACGGCCTTCGACGTGCGCGCCGCCGTGCGCGAGCAGGTCGAGTCGCTCGGCGCGAAGTTCCTCGACCTCGGGCTCGACACGGACGCGGAGACGGCGGGCGGTTACGCGCGCCAGCTCACCGAGGAGGAGCAGGCGCAGCAGCAGAAGGCGCTCAACGAGGCGCTCTCGCGCTTCGACGCGGTGATCACCACCGCTCAGGTGCCCGGCCGCCCGGCGCCGCGGCTCGTCACCGCGGACGGCGTGCGCAACATGCCCCACGGCGGCGTGATCGTGGACCTCGCGGGCGAGACCGGCGGCAACTGCGAGCTGTCGAAGCCCGGCGAGACGATCGTGTCGGACGGGGTGACGATCGCCGCGCCGCTCAACCTTCCGAGCTCGATGCCCGAGCACGCCTCCCAGCTCTACGCGCGCAACGTAATGGCGCTGATCGAGCTGATGGCGGGCGAGGACGGCGCGCTCGCGCCCGATTTCGAGGACGAGGTGATCGCCGGCGCATGCATCACGCGCGACGGGCAGATCGTGCACGAGGGCGCCCGCGCCGCCGCGGGCGAGCCCGCATCCACCTAGGAGGCAGATGGACATCCTCACCGAGATAGCGATCCTCGTGCTGGCGGCGTTCGTGGGCTTCGAGGTGATCTCGAAGGTCCCCAACACCCTCCACACGCCGCTGATGTCCGGGACCAACGCGATCCACGGCATCGTGCTGCTCGGCGGCCTGCTGGTCGTTGGCGAGGCCGGCGGCGAGACGCTCAACGAGGTGCTCGCCACGATCGCGATCGCGTTCGGGACGATCAACATCGTCGGCGGCTTCCTCGTCACCGACCGAATGCTCGAGATGTTCAAGAAGCGGCCCGACCCGAAGGCGGCGTCCGCGCAGCGGGACGCTCAGGAGGGGAGCTAGTGGCGCACCTTCCGCTTGCCGCGTCCTGGTACCAGGACCAGGACTTCATCCGCGGCCTCTACATCATCGCCTTCGCGCTCTTCATCCTCGGCCTGCGCATGCTGTCTCACCCGCGCACGGCGCGGCGCGGCAACCAGGTCGCGGCGGTCGGCATGGCGATCGCGGTGGTCGCGACGCTGCTCGACGAGCGCATCGGCAACTGGGGCCTGATCGTGCTCGGCATCGCCGTCGGCACCGCCATCGGCATCCCGGCTGCGCGCTCGGTGAAGATGACGGCGATGCCGCAGATGGTGGCGCTGTTCAACGGCGTCGGCGGCGGCGCGGTGGCGCTGATCGCGTGGGCCGAGTTCCGCCACGCGGGCGGCGACCTTCCGCTCGACTCGATCATCCCCAACGTCTTCGCGGCGATCGTCGGCTCCGTCTCCTTCTGGGGCTCGAACATCGCCTTCGCGAAGCTCCAGGAGCTGATCAGCGGGCGGCCGATCATGCTCCCCGGCCAGCGGCTCGTCAACGCGGTCCTGCTGCTCGGCACGCTCGCGGTCGGCTGCGCGCTGATGGCGGGCAGCGAGTCCGAGGCGCTCTTCATCCTGCTGCTCGTCCTCGCGGCGGTGTTCGGCAACATGGTGGTCCTGCCGATCGGCGGCGCCGACATGCCGGTCGTGATCTCGCTGCTCAACGCCTTCACCGGCCTGTCCGCGGCCGCGGCCGGAATCGCGCTCGACAACATCGCGCTGATCGTGGCCGGCATGCTCGTCGGCGCGTCCGGCTCGATCCTGACGAACCTGATGGCCAAGGCCATGAACCGCTCGATCCCGGCGATCGTGGCGGGCGGCTTCGGCGGCGGGCCCTCGGGCGGCGCGGGTCCGGCGGGAGCCGAGGATCGCTCGGTTCGCTCCACGAGCCCGGAGGACGTCGCGATCCAGCTCGCGTACGCGTCGAAGGTCGTGGTCGTGCCCGGGTACGGGATGGCGGTCGCGCAGGCGCAGCACGCGGTGCGCGACCTCGCGGCCGAGCTCGAGCGCCGGGGCGTCGAGGTCCTCTACGCGATCCATCCCGTCGCGGGCCGCATGCCTGGGCACATGAACGTCCTGCTCGCCGAGGCGGACGTGCCCTACGAGCAGCTCAAGGAGATGGACGACATCAACCCGGAGTTCCCCACGACCGACGTGTCGCTCGTGATCGGCGCGAACGACGTGACGAACCCGGCGGCGCGCGAGCAGCGGGACAGCCCGATCTACGGCATGCCCATCCTCGACGTGGACAAGTCGCAGTCGGTGATCGTGCTCAAGCGGTCCATGAACCCCGGCTTCGCCGGCATCGAGAACGAGCTCTACTACGAGGAGAAGACCTCGATGCTGTTCGGCGACGCCAAGGGCTCGGTCGAGTCCGTGCTCGCCGAGCTCAAGCAGCTCTGAGCGCGGGCGGGCGGCGCTGAGCCGCGGAGCCCGGTCGAAGTGGCGACGCCCTGCGCGTGACGTCGGTGCGCGGCTAGGCGCCGGCCGCCGACGAGCGCGCCTGTGGATCCTGCGCGTCCGTCTCCCGCTCTCTCAGCACGCGCTTGAGCACCTTGCCGGTGGCGTTGCGCGGCAGCTCGTCGAGGAACTCGACGTCGCGCGGGACCTTGTAGCGGGCGAGGTTCGCCTTCACGTAGGCCCTGACCTCGTCCGCGCCGAGCTGCGCGCCGTCGCGCGGGACCACGAAGGCCTTCAGGCGCTGGCCGAACTCCTCGTCGTCCACGCCGATCACGGCGACCTCGGCGACCTTCTCGTGCCGGGCGAGCAGCTCCTCGACCTCCGACGGGAACACGTTCTCGCCGCCGGACACGATCATCTCGTCGTCGCGGCCCTCAACGAACAGCCGGCCCTGGTCGTCGAGATGGCCGACGTCCCCGGTGCTCATCAGGCCGTCGATCATCTCCTTGCCCCCGCCGCCGGTGTAGCCCTCGAACAGCATCTCGTTGCCGACGAAGATGCGGCCGGTGCGGCCCGGCGGCAGCTCGCGGCCCTGCTCGTCGAAGATCTTCACGCGCGTGCCGCGGGGCGCGCGGCCGGCGGTGCCGGGCGCGGCGCGCAGGTCCTCCGGCGTGGCGATCGTCGCCCAGGCGACCTCGGTCGACCCGTAGAGGTTGTAGATGACGTCGCCGAACTCGTCCATGAAGCGCTCGGCGAGGCCCCCGGGGATCGCCGAGCCGGACAGCGGGACGGTCCGCAGCGACGAGGTGTCGTACCTGCGGCGCGTCTCCTCGGGCAGCTCCATGATCCGCTGGACCATCACCGGCACCATCGGACAGGAGGTGACCCCGTGCTCGGCGATGCACGCCAGCGTCGCCTCCGGGTCGAAGCGGCGCTGCAGCACGAGCGTCGCCGCGAGCAGCATCCCGAGCGTGAAGTGCGCGAAGCCCCAGGTGTGGAAGAGCGGCGCCGCGATCAGCCACTTCTCACGCGACCGCAGCGGGATCTTCGAGAGCAGCGCGGCCGCCGGCTCGACGGTCTCCGGCTGCCTGCGCGACGCGCCCTTCGGGGTCCCGGTCGTGCCCGAGGTGAGGATCACGACGCGGCCCCTGTCGGCGGGCGGCGCGAGCTCGCTCCTGTCCCCCTCCGCGATGAGCGACTCGAGCGTCGGGTCGGGCACGCACTCCGAGTCTTGCCAGGCGACGAAGCGCTTGCGGCGCCTGCCCGCCTCGTCGAGCAGCCCGTAGAACTCCTCGTCGAAGATCAGCGCAACCGGCTTCTCCCGCGTCACGACGTCCGCGAGCTGGGGGCCGGCGAAGGCGGTGTTGAGCAGCAGCGCGTCGGCGCCGAGCTTCGAGATCGCGACGATCGACTCGATGAAGTAGCGGTGGTTGCGGCACATCACGCCGACCGAGTCGCCCTCGCGGATGCCGGCGCCGGCGAGCGCGTTCGCGAGCGCGTTGGTGCGCTCGTGCACCTCGCGGAAGGTGAGGCTGCCGCGCTCGTCGACGATCGCGTCCTCGCCCCCGTACAGGACGGCCGAGGCCCGGTAGCCGGCGGCCGGCGTCGGCCCCCAGCGCCGCAGCGTAAGCGCCACGCACGCGAGCCTGTCCGGTCGGTGCGGTCGGATGAACCCGGCTCGGGCGAGGACGTGGGCTGCCCACAGGCGCTGTGCGACTGCGCTCACCACATGGATAGTTTCGCGCATTTCCGCCTCGCGCATCGCCCTGACGCGGGCCGGGCGGCGGCGTGGCGCGGGGCCCGGTGGCGGCGCGCCGGGCGCGGCGCTTCGGGTTGGAGGAGACGTCCGCGGCGCGCCGAACTTCGGGGACGTCGCGGGGGACGACAGCCCGCCGCGGAGTTGGTCGCCACCAAGGTGGGGAGCACCGGCAGCGGAGCTCCCTCCTCGAAGGATCGAGGGGTGTTCATGAATACGCTCGCGATGCTCTCCGACGCGCTCGAGACGAAGGACTCGTACACCGCGGACCACGCTCGCCACGTCGCGGACCTGACCGAGCGCGTCGGCGCCCGCCTGGGCCTCGCGGGCCAGCAGCTACGCACCCTGCGCTACGGCGCGCTGCTGCACGACATCGGCAAGATCGGGGTGCCGACCGAGATCCTCAACAAGCCGGGCAAGCTGACCGACGAGGAATTCGAGAAGGTGAAGGAGCACACGGTGATCGGCGAGCGCATGCTCGGGCAGATTCCGTTCTTCAGCGCGGTGCAGCCGCTCGTGCGCTCCGCCCACGAGCGCTGGGACGGGGGCGGCTACCCGGACGGCCTCGCCGGCGAGGACATCCCCCTGGGCGCGCGCATCATCTGCGCCTGCGACGCCTTCCACGCGATGACCTCCGACCGCCCCTACCGCGCCGCGACCACCCCCGAGGCGGCGCTCGAGGAGCTCCGCCGCAACGCCGGCACGCAGTTCGACCGGCGCGTCGTGGACGCGCTCTGCGCCGAGGTCGAGCAGCAGCTCGACGCGGCGGTCGGCGCCCGGAGCGCTTAGCCCGGGCGCGACTGCGATACAACCCTGCCGTGGCTGAGCCGCGGCTGACCGCTACCACCGGCGGCGACCTGCTCGTACGCGGGCTCGAGGCGCTCGGGACGGAGGTCGCGTTCGGCCTCCCGGGCGTGCACAACCTGCCCGCCTGGCGGGCGCTGCAGCGGTCCCGCATCCGGCTCGTCGGCGTGCGCCACGAGCAGGCGGCGGTGTACGCGGCCGACGGCTTCGCGCGCGCCACGGGCCGGGTGGGCCTCGCCCTCACGACGACCGGCCCCGGCGCGGCGAACACGCTCGGCGCGCTCGGCGAGGCATGGGCGTCCGGATCGCCCGTCGTCGTGATCGCGACCGACATCCCGGCCTCGCTGCGCCGGCCGGGGGTATACCGCGGGGCGCTGCACGAGGCAACCGACCAGGCGGCGATGTTCGCGCCGGTCACGAAGCGGACGCTGCGGGTGACCGAGCCGGCGGCGCTCGCCGACGCCGTGGTGGAGGCCGCATGGCTCGCGCTCGCCCCGCCGAGCCGACCGGTCTACGTCGAGGTTCCGACCGACGTGCTCGGCGCCCCGGTGGAGGAGCCGGGCGCCGCCCAGGTCCCCGC
>JADGHQ010000102.1 GCA_019683805.1 Thermoleophilaceae bacterium | reverse complement strand
GCGAGCGGGCGCGGCGGGCGGCGGGCCGCCCCGCCGGGCGGGGCGCGGAGCCGGGGCCCGCGCGCCGCGCCGGGTCTGGGTACGAGCTCGAGCTCGCAGACGGCTCGCGCCTCTACGGCGAGAGGCTGCTCGTGGCGACCGGGCGCAGACCCAGGCTCGACGGGCTGGGGCTCGAGACGGTGGGCATCGTGCCGGGAGAGCACGGCCTGCGCGTCGACGAGCGGTTGCGCGCCGCCGAGGGCGTCTGGGCGATCGGGGACGTGACGGGCGTCGCGCTCTTCACCCATGTCGGCAAGTACCAGGCGCGCGTCGCCGTGCGGGACATGCTGGGCCTGCCGGCGCGGGCCGACTACAGCGCGATCCCGCGCGTCGTGTTCACCGACCCGCAGGTCGCGGCGGTCGGCGCGGTCGAGGGCGAGCGCACCGGGCGCGTGGAGCTCGAGACGGTCGCCCGCACCTCGACCTACACGCGCGAGTACGACCGGCGCCCCGGCTTCCTCGAGCTGTACGCGAACGGCGAGCGCCTCGCGGGCGCGCTGGCCGTCGGGCCGGAGGCGGGCGAGTGGATCGGCCAGGCGACGCTCGCGATCCGCGCGCGCGTGCCGATCGAGGTCATGCGCGACACGATCCAGCCCTTCCCGACCTTCTCGGAGGCGTTCGTCTCGGCGCTTGCCGAGCTCTAGCGAGGCGGGCGAAGGCCCGGCGCGGGCGGGGGGCGCTCCCGCACGCTCACCAGGCCGATCGACTAGTCGAGGAGCTGCGCGCCCTCCATCGCGAGGGCCGGCCTCGCCCGTAGACGCGTCTCATTCGGGCCGCAGCCGCACCACCGTGATCCCCTCCCCGCCGGTGTCGATCGCGATCAAGCTCGGCTCGCCGCCGTCCTCGCGGATCCAGATGCGCCGCGGGTGCTCGACGTAGTGCTCGAGCACCGCGGGGTACCGCCTGCCGCGGCCGCCGAGGATGATCGCGATCTCGTCGTCGCCCTCCTCGAACGTGATGCCGTCGAGCGGCAGGTGCTCGGCCTCCGTCTGGTCGCCGAGCTCGCCCACGACCTCGATGCTCGCCTCGAGCCTCTCGCCCTCCTCGATGCGCCTGTTCACGCGGTCGAAGAAGTCCTCCCACTCGCCGCGCGCGAGCTCGAGAGCCTGTCCGCCTTCGCCGTCGGTCATCGCCGTCGCCCCCTTCGGGTCGCCTCGGGCGAGTATGCCTCGTCCGCTCGGCGGCGTGCGGCGCCTGCCCTGCGCGAGCTACCGGCGAGGCGCCGGAACCTCGGGAAGCTCCCCGCCGCGACGGAAGAAGACCCGCGGCCAGACGGCGGCGCTTTCCTGACCGCGGCTCGGCAGGCGTGCTCTGCCAGAGCCTCGCGGTCGCGGCGAGCGCGGGGCTGCGACGAGGACGACGCACGCAGCGACCAGGCCCACGCGCCGTACGCCGCGGGTGCGGCGAAGGCGCCCGGCACGGACGCGGAGGCGCCCGGAACGTCGCCGCCTGGCCGCCTCGACGAGCTCCCTTTCGAGATCTTGGAAGAAGTCGTTCATTGCTGCTCCTGCAGGCGAACCTTCAACGCGCGCAGCCCGCGGCTCACCCGTTGCCGAACCACCGACTCAGAGCAACGAAGGTCGCGCGCTATGCCGGCGTAGTCGCGCTCGTCGACGATCCGCGCGGTCACCGCGTCCCGCTGATCGGGCGGCAACCGCTCGACCAGCTCCAGCATTGGAAGCGCCTCTTCCTCGCGGCTGGCGATCTCCTTGATGCGCTGAGCGACTCGTCGCTCAGCGCCAGCGGGCGCATCTGCAGCCGCCGGCGCGCGCGGTCCTCGACACGCCCACGGCGGAAGCTCCCGAAGAGCTTGTTGCCGCGCGATGCCGAGCAACCACGAGCGCGCGGGCGCGACGCCCGGCCTGTACTTCGGGACAGGCAGCGGGCGCCGCCGCGAACACCTCGGCTGTCAGCTCGCGATCCTGCGTCCGCCCGCGGGGCGGCGCGCCCACCTCCGCAGGCGACGGGACGGCGGCGCGGCTTCGCCTGGAAACCGCCGAGCTAGGGGTGAGCGACGGGACTCGAACCCGCGACCGCCTGGACCACAACCAGGAGCTCTACCAGCTGAGCTACGCCCACCAGGGGGCGACGAAGAATAGCGCCGCGCCGCGCCCCGCCCGGCCTAGTTGGCGACCGGGACGTAGTACTCGGACACCGCCTCGATCACGTCCCGCTCCTCCTCGCGGAGGTCGCCCTCGTCCTTCGCGCAGATCACGCGGAACGAGCCCGTGCCGAGGTTCGGGTCCTCGCGGATCGGGAGCCCGCGGATCGAGTCCCAGCCGAGCCGCTCCACCTCGAACGGGTTCATCGCGATCGCGACGGCCGGGTACTCGCAGGTCCGATTGTGGTGGTCGATCGCCTTCGAGATCGCCTCGAGGTTCTTAGCTTCGGACTCCAGGCTCACGCGCCCGATTCTAGCCCGGCGCGTCGGGAGCGGAGCCGTCGGCCGCGGCGGTCCTAGAGTCTCGCCTGGACCAGGAGGGAAGCGGTTTGCGGCTCGGCGTGCAGGCCGCCCTCGTCGAGGGCAGGCGGGTGGACGGCGACGTGAGCGTTGCGGACGGCGTGATCGCCGCGGTGGGCCTGCGCCCCACGGGCCGGCGGGGGATCGCCGTGCCGGGCTTCGTGGACGTCCACGTCAACGGCTTCGGCGGCGTCGACTTCCTGACGGCGGGGCCCGACGAGCTGCGCCGGGCCGCGGTCGCGCTCGCGGCGACCGGGGTCGTGGCGTTCCAGCCGACGTTCGTGTCCGCCCCGCCGCCCGACCTGCGCGCCGCGCTCGACACGATCCGCGCGCTCGAGGGCGCGCCCGGGGCGCAGTCGCTCGGCGTGCATCTCGAGGGCCCGTTCATCTCGCCGCGCTGGGCGGGCGCGCACGACCCCTCGAGCCTGCTCGCCCCCGACCCGCGCCTCGCCCGCGAGCTCTGCGACGCGGGCCCGGTCGCCACGGTCACGCTCGCGCCGGAGCTGCCCGGCGGCCTCGAGCTCGTGGAGCTCCTCGCAGGCCGCGGCGTGACCGTATCGCTCGGGCACTCCGACGCCGACGCCGCCACCGCGCACGCCGCTTTCGACCGCGGCGCGCGCGCGATCACCCACATCCACAACGCGCACCGTCGCTGGGCGCCGCGCGACCCCGGGCTCGCCGGCGCCGCGCTCGTGCGCTCCGACGTGACCGTCCAGGCGATCCTCGACGGCGTCCACCTCGCGCCCGAGACCGCCTTCGCCACCTACCTCGCCGCGCGCGAGCGCTTCTGCCTCGTGACCGACGCGATCGAAGCCGCGGGACTCGGCCCGGGCGAGTACAGGCTCGGCGGGCGCCGGTTGCTCGTCGACGGGACCTCGGCGCGGCTCGCGGACGGGACGCTCGCCGGCAGCATCCTCACGATCGACGCCGCCGTGCGGCGGCTCGTCGACGCGGGCGCTCCGCTCGCCGAGGCCGTTCGGGCCGCGAGCGGGACGCCGGCGCGGCTCCTGCGGCGCGCCGACCTCGGCGTGCTGCGCCCCGGCATGCCGGCGAACGTGGCGGTGCTCGACGAGGACCTGCGCGTGCTGCGGACGCTCGTGCGCGGCGTCGAGGTCCACGCGGCCGCGGACCCGCCCGGCCGCCCGCCTGCCCGCTAGGCCGGCTGCCTGAGCTGGCCCGTCATGTGCTCGATGGTCGCCGTGAGCCCGTCGCGCAGCGGCGTCCTCGGCTCCCAGCCGAGCAGCTCGCGCGCGCGCGTGATGTCGGGCTGGCGCACCTTCGGGTCGTCGACCGGGAGCGCCTCGAAGACGATCTCGGAGCGCGACTCGGTGAGCTCCACGACGAGCTTCGCCATGTCGAGCAGCGACATCTCGTCGGGGTTGCCGATGTTGACCGGCTCGTGCACCCCGGACTCGGCGAGCAGGATCAGGCCCTCGACCAGGTCGTCGACGTAGCAGAAGCTGCGCGTCTGCGAGCCGTCGCCGAAGACGGTCACGGGCTTGTCCGTGAGCGCCTGGCGCAGGAACGTCGGCACGGCGCGCCCGTCGTTCGGCCGCATGCGCGGCCCGTAGGTGTTGAAGATCCGCGCGATGCAGGTGTTCACGCCCTGCTGGCGCAGGTACGCCATCGTGAGCGCCTCGGCGTAGCGCTTCGCCTCGTCGTAGACGCCGCGGGGGCCGATCGGGTTGACGTTGCCCCAGTAGCTCTCGGGCTGGGGGTGCACGAGCGGGTCGCCGTACACCTCGGAGGTCGACGCGAGCAGGAAGCGCGCCCGCTTGAACTTGGCGAGCCCGAGCGTGTTGTGGGTGCCGTACGCCCCGACCTTCAGCGTGTGCAACGGCAGCCGCGCGTAGTCGATCGGGCTCGCGGGCGAGGCCATGTGGTAGACGAAGTCGACCGGTCCCGGCACCTCGTAGTGCTCGGTGATGTCGAGCGGCAGGAACTCGAAGCGCTCGCTGCGGATGTGGTCGATGTTGCGCAGCGACCCCGTCTCGAGGTTGTCGACGCAGATCACGCGGTGGCCGCGCTCGAGCAGCCGGTCGCAGAGGTGGGAGCCGAGGAAGCCGGCGCCGCCGGTGACGAGTGACGTGGGCATCCGGGCCGAATCTATCGGCTCGCCCGGGAGACCGGGACGGGAAGCGCCCCCGGCAGGATTCGAACCTGCGACCTAACGGGTAGAAGCCGTCCGCTCTGATCCACTGAGCTACGGGGGCGGGTGGCTCTGCGCGCAGCATAGCCGCGGCAGGCCCGGCGCCGGCGCCGCTCGCGCGGGCTATGAGCGGGTGACCTGGATGTCGGCCCGCCGGGCGATGGCGCGTCCGCCATCGGTAATTCGTCCAGGCGCGCCCCTTTGCGGGGGATCCGCGGGGGCCGTCGTGCCGATTGGAGCGATCCGAGGCTCATGCGAGCACGCCCTTCCACCCTCTCGCGCCGCATCGTCGGCGCGCTCGCACTCACCGCCTGCGGGCTGTGCGTTCTCGCCCTGGTTGCCTTCGGGGACGCCTTCGCCTCGGGGGTCGCCGTCGCGTGCGTGCCCGCGATCCGCAGGCGCAAGCCGCTGCGGGCGCGGCTCGCGTCCGAGCAGAGCGGCTTCGCGCTCCTCGAGGTGGTGGTCGGCGCGGCGCTGGTGCTGGTGGTGGGCACCGCCGTGCTGAAGGGCATCGACGGGAGCCAGCGGACCTCGCGCGAGAACCGCGCCCGCTCGGTCGCGGCGGAGCTTGCGCAGCAGGACCAGGAGCGGCTGCGCGCCTTCAAGGTGACCGAGCTCTCGAACTACCACGAGGTGCGCAACGTCACGCCGGGCGGCGACCCGTCAGCCGGCGGCCCCTTCCGCGTCGAGTCGCGAGCCACCTGGGTGCGCGACAACAGCGGCACCGTCAACTGCACGAACGACTCGACGCAGGCGAACTACCTCCAGATCACCTCCACCGTCACCTGGGCTGACATGTCGCCGCTCAAGCCGGTCACCGCCACGAGCCTGGTGGCGCCTCCTGCGGGCGCGTTCGGACCGAACGACGGGACGCTCGCGATCCAGGTGCTCGGAGCCCGGTCCCAGCCGATCCAGGGAGTGACCGTTACCCTCACCGGGCCGGACTCCCTGAGCGACGTGACGGACGCGAACGGCTGCGTCGTGTTCGGCTACATCGACGCGGGCACCTACCAGGCGACGCTGTCGAAGCCCGGCTACGTGGATCCCTCGGGCGACGCCGACTCCCAGCACACCGTCGCGGTCATCGGCGGCGCCACGACGCTGCAGCAGTACCTGTACGACCTGGCGGCGACGGTCCACATCGGGTTCGACACCGTCAAGGCGGGAGTCACCGCTCCCGGACAGGCGTACACCGCCGCGAGCCTCTCGAGCGGATCGCTGCCCGCGCCGTTCTACCGCGCCTTCACGCGCAGCCCGGCCGCCACGACGATCGACGCCGCGAACGTCTTCCCGATCGCCGGCGGGTACTCCGTCTACGCCGGGAGCTGCGGCGCGAACGACCCGCTCAACGTCCCGGACGGGTACGACAAGGGCTTCGTCGTGCGGGTGAACCCCGGCCCGGGCGACGACGTGAGCGCCACCGCGCGGGTGCCCTCGCTGTCCCTCGCGGTCAAGTACCAGAGCTCCGGCGCAAACGTCGCCTCCGGCACGGTGAAGATCACGCCGCCGAGCGGCTGCGGGAGCCCGTTCACGCTCCCGATCGGCGCCGGCGCCGTGGAGACGGCGCTGCCGTTCGGGGCCTACACGGTCTGCGCCTACGACGGCACGCGCAACAGCGGGAAGGTGACCGTCGTCAACTACGACCCGAACGGCAGCGGTCA
>JADGHQ010000101.1 GCA_019683805.1 Thermoleophilaceae bacterium | reverse complement strand
CGGGGGCGCGGGGGCGGGGGGGGCGCCGGGGGGGCGCCCGCGCGGGGGGGGCCGGGCCCCGGGCGCGCCGCCCTGCTTCGCCGACGCCGCGCCGGCGCCGGCCGCCTCGACCAGCGGGCGGATCATGTCGAGCGGGAGCGGGAACACGATCGTCGAGCCCGGGTTCGCGCTCACCTCGGCGAGCGTCTGCAGGTAGCGGAGCTGGATCGTGACCGGGTTGGGGCGGATCACCTCGGCGGCCTCCGCGAGCCGCGCCGCGGCCTGGAACTCGCCCTCGGCGTTGATGATCTTCGCCCGCCGGTTGCGCTCGGCCTCGGCCTGCCGCGCCATCGCGTGCTGCATGCGCTCGGGGATCTCGACGTCCTTGATCTCGACGGTGGTGACCTTGATCCCCCACGGCTCGGTCTGCTCGTCGATGATCTGCTGGAGGCTCTCGTTGAGGCGCTCGCGCTCGCTCAGGAGGCCGTCGAGCTCCGCCTTCCCCAGCACCGAGCGCAGCGTCGTCTGGGCGATCTGGAGGGTGGCCGCCATGAAGTCCTCGACCTCGATCACCGAGCGCGTGGGGTCGATGATCCGGAAGTAGGCGACCGCCGCGACCTTCACGGGGACGTTGTCGCGCGTGATCACCTCCTGCGGGGGGATGCGCAGGGTGACGGTGCGCAGGCTCACCCTGACCAGGCGGTCGATCACCGGGATCAGCAGCACGAGGCCGGGGCCCTTCTCCTGGATCACGCGCCCGAGCCGGAACACCACGCCCCGCTCGTACTCGCGCAGCACGCGGATCGACGCTCCGGCGAGCACGAGGCCCGTGAGGAGGATCACCGCAAGGACTATCACCACGATCGCGACTACCACAACGTCTCCCAGTCCTCGGCCTTGCGCACCGCGAGCGTCAGGCCGCTCACGCGCTCCACCACGACGGGGTCGCCCTCGCGCAGCGAGGCGTCCTCGTCGACCCAGCTCGGCCGCGCCCACCACAGCGCTCCGTCCACGAGCACCTGCCCGCCGTCCCCGCTCCAGCGCCGCACCACGCCGACCCGGCCGGCGAGCGCCTCGGGGCCTGCCCGCAGGCGCAGCGCCTGGGTGGCGAGCGCCTTGCGCGTCGCCACGACGAGCCACAGCGAGGTGACGGCGGCGGCGCCGACACCCGCCGCGAGCACGACCGCGAGCCCGCCGCCCGCGCCTGCGATCGCAAGCGCGACCCCGAGCGCGACCGACACGGCGCCGGCCGCTCCCAGCACGCCCGCGGTCAGGTGGGCTTCGGCCACCAGAAGGGCGGCCCCGACAAGCACCAGGGCGACGCCGACCGCGATCATTGCTCTCTGCTACGGATGTTACGCCGCCGGGTGCGCGGCGACGACCGCCCGGGCGCCTCCGGCCAGCTAGCGCGCCGCGATCCGCCGGAGGAACGGCACGAGGCGCGCCAGGAAGTCGTTGCGCGGGCTCGCGCCTGCGGGGTCGTTGTGCGCGTAGGTCGAGGCGCGGTTGACGAGCGTGAGGTTGCGGCGCGGGATGTGCGACTGGCGCGCGAGCGCCGCCGCCGCGTCGAGCACCCGTTGCCCGCCGAGCGCCGCGCCGAAGGCGTAGATGCGCAGGTTGCGGGGGAGCCTGCGGCCCTGCGTCGCGCGGACGCCGAGCAGCTGCTGCGCGGGGTTCGCGTTCCCGTCGGCCACCGCGCCGGCGTCGATCGTCAGGCGCAGCGGGTGGTACCAGGCGGTCCCGTCGAGGCCCTTCAGGCCCCAGCCCGAGAACATCTCGGCGTAGCGGCGGATCGGCGTGAGCGCGCCGCTGCCGTCCCAGCCGCGCGGGTCGCCGCTCGCGGCTAGCCGGCCGAGGTGCGCCTGGGCTGCGATCAGGCTCGGCGGCGAGGTGTTGACGTCGAGCGCGTAGCCGTACTGGGCGAGGTTCGTCGCCGGGACGGGCGGCTTGAGGTTCACGGGCAGCAGCGAGAAGGACTGGCCGAGCGAGGGCCCGTTGGGGTCGATCAGCGCGCCGAGGGCGCCGGTCGCGTTGAAGAGGCCCGCGAACGGCGCGGGGATGCCGCCGAAGGAGAGCCACGGAGAGCCGTTGCGCAGCTGCTCGAGCGACTGCCTCGCCTGGTCGACGCTCACCGGCGTCGGGCTGCTGCCCCCGTCGATGTAGACGAGGCCCGAGAGGCCCTGCGCCCCGGGCTTTCCGCCGAAGCTCCAGGTGGCGTAGGCGGTCGTGATCGTGCCCCCGAGCGAGTGCCCGCCGACGACGACGCGGCCGCCGAGCCGCTTGGCTGCGAGCACGACGCGCCGCAGGTCCTCGATCTCGACCCTCATGCCCCACTCGCGCGCGTAGGCGACGGACGAGTCCGGGATGAACTGGAAGTGGGTCTTGACGCTCGGGTCGGCGAGCCAGCCGAGGTAGTAGTCGAAGAGCTCCTTGCCGGTCGCCTTGCCCTGCTTGGCCCGGTCGAGCACCGAGTGGTCCTCGAGCAGGTTCTCGCGGCGCTCGACCGCCCACACCTGCCAGCCCTTTGCGCGCCTGACGATGTCCTTCGCGAGCGGCTCGAAGTAGGCGGCGCTGGCGGACGTGCCGGGGTTGAGGACGAGCACGTTTTTCGCGCTGCGCGGGCCGGTCTCGAGCACCCCGACCTTGTTGAGCCGGGCGGGCGTACCGGGAGCGTGGAACCCGGGGAGCCGCTCGAACCTCACGCGGACGGCCGACATCGCCGGCGGCGCAAGCGCCGCGAATGCGGCCGCGACCGCGGCTGCCGCGAGTCCCAGGACACGAGCCCTCCGCCTCCAAGCGCGCATTCCCGTCATCGTCCTTGCTCCTCTCCCCGGGTGGCCAGAACGGCAATAAGGTACCGGCGGGCGGGGCGGACGGAGAAGGTCGGCCCGCCGGGGCGCGGCAATACGAGGGCAGCGGGAATTCGGGGCGCCCGGATGGGATTCTGCGTCGCAAGGACGCCACGCGCTTCATCCCGGGTCAGCGGTTAGAGACGCCGCTGCTGAGCTCGCACGGGACGCGCCGGGTTCGCAGATCGCGCGGGCCCTCGGGATTTCGCGGGCGCGCGTCGGTCAGATAGTGCAGCGCGCGAGGTAACCCCTGCCAAGCCGATGGCCCGCGAGCGTGAGCACAGCGCCCTGAGCGGCGCAGCCCGCCAGAGCCGCGCACGCGCTCACTCGGGGATGCCCGGCCCGTCCAGCGGCGCACACGGGCGCGTCAGCAGCTAGGGAGGGACCCCGCAGTAGCGTGAGACTTCGCGACCGCCGTTCGGACCAGGTTGACTAGCCCTCCCGTCGTGTCGTCACGCAAGTAGTGGGTGGCTCCGTCGAGCCAATCGGGGCGCCCCTTAGACATTCCAGTAGCAGAGCCAGATCTCGGCACTTCCATGCCGCTTTCATGCCGCTTGTACCGGCATTTTCCTTGTGCGAAGTGTCTCAAGGGTTCCCCGGCGGAAGGGAGCGACTGGCCGGGCGGCGAAGATGTGCCGTAGATGGACGTCCAGCAGCTCGTTCAGGCGGTGCAAGCGGGCCCGTGGCCACAGCGCGTGGCTGCGATCCGTTCTGTGCCGGCCGAGTTCCCCGGCCGTCAACATCAGGCCGTCTATGCGGAGGTGGCCGGGGCCTACTACGCCGAGCACCTGGCACCCCACTTTCACTTGGTCCCCTGGCCGGAGAAGTACACCGACCGCGCCGGGTTCCAGGCCGCCTACGAGCAGGCCGCTGATCTCACGGATGGGTTCACGAAGGTGTCGCCGGCGGATCTCGAGGCGGCGATCATGCAGGCGCCGGCCAGCGTGCGGATCTTCCGCTTGATGCTCGGCTACACGACCAAGGAGCTGGCGGCCACGGTGACGGCGTTCGAGCCGGTGTCGCTATCGGACTCAGCTGTGCAGGGCATGGAAGAGGGGCGCGCGGTGAGCGCGCGCATCGCGCCGGCCGTGCCGGGGCTCGCGCGGCAGATCTCGGCAATTCTCACCGGCGCCGGCGGCTACGCGATACCGGACGAGATCAAGGACAAGGGCTTCAGGGGTAAGACCGACAAGCCCGACACCGAAGGCGGGTGGGCCACTGTGCAGCAGTGGCACGCCAACGGGGTGCCGTATCACGAGCTGCTCTACCAGCGCTACTACGGCGGCGCCTTCCGCCAGCTCCAGGACGCCGGCGGATCCAAGAAAGGCGACCTACTCGAGGATCCCGTCGAGACGCTCTTCAGCGACCACGGGGTCCCCCATATCCGCACCACCACTGCCGCAGCGCAGCACCAGGCGCGCGAGCGTTTCGGGGTGATCGTGCAGCCGGCGCCTGACTTCGTTCTGCACGACAACACCGCAGTGCGGGGGCTGCTCGAGTGCAAGTCTGCTGGCGACGGTGGTACAGCGCGCGACAAGGCCGCGCGCTTCCGCAACCTACGCGCCGAAGCCCAGCGCCTCGGTGGTATCCCCGTCCTCGCCGTGCTCGATGGGCTCGGGTGGCGTCGCCTCAACGACGCTCTCGGGCCCGTGGTCCGCGACACCGACGGCCGCGTCTTCACCACCTCGACGCTCACCGACCTGCTCGACGTGGACCCCGTTCGAGACCTCATCGGCGGCGCGCCGTAGCGCCACCAGCTTGGGCGCCGGGAGCGCGAAGGGCAGCGGCACTGTGCGCACCCCCTCCGGAACTGTGCCGGGCACAGGCTTGGGCGCCTTGGCCATCCGCTGTCGCAGATCCTCCAGGCGATCCGGAAGCACCGCGCAGTACTTCTCATCCAGCTCGGCCATGATCCAGCGCCGCTCGAGCGCCTCGGCCACCACCGCCGCCGTACAGGTGCCGGCGAACGGATCGAGCACCACCTGTCCGGGGCGCGTGCACAGCTTGATGAAGTACTCGGGGATGGACGGGGGGAAGCGCGCCGGGTGCTTGGTCGGGTTCGGGCTGAACTCCGGCTCGGTGACCAGCGCGTTGCCCGGCGCCACCCAGTCCGGCCCGGCCTGCACGCGCTTGCGACCCTGGCCGCTCGGGGCATTCACACGAGTGAAGTTGTGGGCCAGCTTGCGGCGCCGCTCGCGGTCCTTGGCGTCCCAGCGCGCCGGCATTAGGCACTGCTCGGGGTAGAGCTCGTAGGCGTCGCTCTTCGCGAACCGGAAGCAGTACTCCACCTGATCCTTGAGCGCTTGCTTGTAGCGCCCTGGCGGGGGCGACGGCTTGACCCACACGTGGTCCTCCGCGAACAGCCACCCCTGCTTGCGCAGCCAGAAGACCAGCTCGTACTGCAGCGTCGAGCGCTCGGCCCCCTGCCGTCGGCTGCGGAAGTTCAACACGAACTGGCCGGTCGGCTTCAGCACCCGCAGCAGCTCGCCGGTGATATCCATGAACGCACCCTCGAACCAGTCGCGCTCGTACTTCTCGCCGTTACCGTACTTGGGCTGCCGCTCGTAGGGCGGCGAGGTCACGACGAGATCGACGCATCCCTCCGGCATCGCTCGAAGCACATCGAGGCAGTCCATCGCGTAGAGCCGACCAAGCTGGGTCGTGTGGGAGGGCTCGAGTTCGGCGCGATCGAGCAAGGCGAGGGCGTCCGTTGTGGGGTTGTCGCGGTCAGCGTCCGGCACCGGAGGCAACCTATCTCGCGCTTCGGATCTACTCCGCACCCAACCTCGCAGCTACTGCCCGCCACTCGAGGCGCGGCAGCTCGAAACGCACGGGTGCGCCTCCAACCTCGTCGCGGCGTTCCGCCGGCACGGTGCGGCGCTCGACCACGCCGGCACGCTCCAGGCGCTCGAGCTCGCGCAAGGTCAGGCCGTACTCACGGAGATGTGGGCCGGGCGCGTCGCCCAGGCGAAAGACGACGCGCGCGATCCACTGCGTACGCAGCCACTCACCGCTGCGCATCGCATCCAGGATCAGGTAGTCGAGCGAGGTCATTCGCCCACCACGCGCAGCGGCGGTGCCTGACCCGCGGCGCGCGCCATGGCCTTGCGCGCACGTTCCACGGCCTTGCGCTGGTCGAGCTTGAGGTAGTACTTGGCGATGGTGATGCCGCCGTCCTGGTGCCCCACGTTCTCGGCCACGGTCGCAGGATCCAGACCGAGGCCGCCGGACTCGACCGGCGTGATCATCCAGGTAATCGCGCGGTGCTTGCAGGTGTACAGCTCGAAGCTCGGGTCGCCGGCCATCGCCCGCACCGGGGACCAGTAGCGGTTCCGACCGGAGTGCGTGAGCGGCTTGTCGTCGCGCGGGCCGGGAACGGCCCACCGATCGGAGAGGCGCGGCATGGCGAGGTAGGCGTCGGAGAGCTCCGGCGACAGCGGCGCCAGGCGCTGAAGGCTGTTCTTCAACGGCGTGATGCGACCGCGCGGATCGACCTGCTGGCGGATCTCGAGGTATCCCTCGCGCGCGTGGATATGGCGGT
>JADGHQ010000100.1 GCA_019683805.1 Thermoleophilaceae bacterium | reverse complement strand
CCCTCCTCCGGCTACGATCGAGCGCGTGGCCGCGCTCGACTTCGGCGCCTTCGACGCGCTCACCTTCGACTGCTACGGCACGCTGATCGACTGGGAGAGCGGCATCCTCGCCGCCCTGCGGCCGGTGCTCGACGCCCATGGCGTGCAGGCCGACGACGAGGAGCTGCTCGAGGCCTACGGGCGCCACGAGCTCGAGATCGAGGCCGGCCCGTACCTGCGCTACCGCGAGGTCGTGGGCCGCGCGCTGCGGGGCATCGGCCGAGACTACGGCTTCGAGCCCACCGACGAGGAGGTCGCCGCGTTCGCCGACTCGGTCGGCGACTGGCCGCCGTTCGAGGACTCGCACGAGGCGCTCGCGCGGCTCAAGAAGCGCTACCTGCTCGCCGTCATCACCAACTGCGACGACGACCTCTTCGCCCGCTCGCAGCAGCGCCTCGGCGTCAGGTTCGACTGGGCGATCACCGCCGAGCAGGTCGGCAGCTACAAGCCGAGCGTGCGCAACTTCGAGGCCGCGTTCCACGCGATCGCGGCGCCGCGCGAGCGCATCCTGCACGTGGCGCAGAGCCTCTACCACGACCACGTCCCGGCGCAGCGGATCGGCCTGCGCAGCGTGTGGGTCGACCGCCGCGGCGACAGGCCGGGGTCGGGCGCCACGCCGCCTGCCGACGCGGCGCCGGACCTGACCGTCCCCGACCTGCGGACGCTCGCGGACCTCGCGCTCGCAGACCGCGGCTAGGGGAGGCCCTACGCGGCCGCGCCGCTGCGCAGCCGGCGCGAGCGCGGCGCGCGCGGCGAGATGATCGCGCCCCACTCGGAGTCGGGGATGTGCGCCGGCTCGGTCGACTCGACGAACTCGCGCAGCGCGTCGGCCACCCCGTCCGGGTCCTCGAGGTGCGGGAAGTGCGCCGCCTTCGGGAGGGTCCGGAACCGGCTGCCCGGTATCGCCAGGTGGGCGGCGCGCCCGTGCTCGAGCGGGATAGTGTTGTCGCGCTCGCCCCACACGATCAGCGTCGGCATGCCGCCCAGGAGGTAGAGGCGGTCGCGCGCGCTCACGCGCTGGCCGCGGAAGTCGATCACGGCGCGCAGCGTGTGCAGGAACGCGGCGCGCGCGCCTGGCTCCTCGAGCGGCCGCAGCGCGCGGGCGATGGCCTCGAGGTACACGGCCTTCCGCAGCCCGCGGCGGGCGAGCCGGTCGCCGGTCGCGCGCAGGGCCGAGAGGAAGCGGCGGTTCGCGGCGACGGCGAGCAGCGCCGACGCTCCGGGCAGCGCGGCGCTGCGGAGCATCGGGCTGACCTCCTGCCCGAGCCCGCCGCTCGAGACGAGCACGAGCCGCTCGGTCCTCTGCGGGAACTGGTAGAAGAACTGCATCGCCACCCCGCCGCCGAGCGAGTGGCCGACGATCGTCGCGCGGTCGACGCCGATCGCCGCGAGCAGGTCGCGGATGCTCGCGGCGTGCGCGCCGAGCGAGTAGTCGCCCCGGATCGCCGCCGAGTCGCCGTGGCCGAGCAGGTCGGGAGCGATCACCGTGTAGCGGTCGGCCAGTCGCAGCGCCACCTTCTCCCAGTGGCGCGACGAGTTCAGCATCCCGTGGATCAGCACGACCGGCGGGCCGCTGCCCGCGATCCGGTAGATCTGCCGGTGCCCGTGCAGCTCGATCTCCCACTCGTGGAAGCCGGGCGGCGCGGGGACGGCGGTCGGCCGGCCGTCGGTCGATCGGGGGCTGTCGCTCAGCTCTCCACCTCCGGCGCCACCTTATCGCGGGCGCCCGGCCCGCCGCCGACCCCGCAGTTCGCCACGACATAGGGGGAAAAGTGCGGGTGTCGGCCGTGCCCGAAGCTGCCGTGAGGAGCCGTGGGGGAGCTGCGCCCGCGCGCAGCCGCTACGCTCGCGGCCATGGGACGCAGGCAGCGGCGCAGGGAGCGCGGCGGCAAGGCGGCGGCCGAGCCCGTCGAGACGGTCGACTACGCCGATCCCGACGGCAACGTCCTCACCCTCCGCAAGCGGGTCTCCGTGGGGACGGCGCGCAAGATCCGCGAGCCCGACTCGACGCCCGGCGCCTCCGCCGAGGACCGCTGGCAGCGGCGCGGCGAGCTGCTGTTCGAGCGCTTCGCGGTGCGCTGGGAGATCGCCGGGCTGGCGCTCGAGGGGCAGAAGGATCTGCTCGGCCGCTACCGCATGGCCGGCGACGAGCTTCGACGCTGGGTGCGCGAGACGATCGATCGGCATATCGACGAGCACCAGCCCGAGCTGCGCGGCTGAGCGCTCGGCGCCTGCGCAAGCCGCCCGGAGGCCGTAGCGGGCGCGCGCCAACGCCGCAGGCCGGAAATGCGTCCGCGAGGCGCTCGGCCGGATTAAAGCCCGTCCCTGCACCGGTCGATTGAGGTGCCAGCGCCATCGACCGGCGAGCCGGCGCTGGCGTGAAGACCCAGGTACACCTCATAGGAGGCATGAATGCTGCGGAAGCTCCGCACGCGTATCCAGTCCGAGGAGAGCGGCTTCACGCTGATCGAGCTCCTCGTTGTCATCCTGATCATCGGCATCCTCGCCGCGATCGCGCTGCCGGCCTTCCTCGGCCAGCAGAAGAAGGGCCAGGACGCGAACGCCAAGTCGGACGCTCGCAACCTGGTGTCCCAGGTGGAGTCGTGCTTCGCCGACTCGGCTAACCAGAAGTACACCGACTGCGACGAGCCGAGCGAGCTCGGCAGCACCGGCCTCAACGTCGTGACCGGCGTTCCGGGCGACGGCGAGGTCTCGGTGACGGCGATCGACTCGGGCGACGGCTACGTCGTGGCTGCGAAGTCGAAGTCGGGTCAGTACTTCACGATCCGCAAGGACGGCAAGAGCGGCACCAGCAAGCGCGCGTGCGGCGACACGTACACCGCCGGGTCCGACGCTTTGGGCAACACCAGCGGCGGCTGCAAGTCCGACCACACCTGGTAGCCGACGGCTTACCAGCCGCTTGGACGGGGCGGACCAGTCGGTCCGCCCCGTTTGCTTGCAGGCGATTCGACATCTGCCTGACGGCGCGGTCGCGAAAGTCAAGCGGGCGCGCCGCTGAGCCGACGAGAGGGGGCAGGCGCCCCTCCGGCGTCCGGACCCAAGTTCTGTTCAGGAGGCATCAATGCTGCGGAAGCTCCGCACGCGCGTCGAGGCCGACCAGGGCGGCTTCACGCTGATCGAGCTCCTCGTCGTGATCCTGATCGTCGGCAACCTCGCCGCGATCGCGCTCCCCGTCTTCCTCGAGAAGCAGCGGAAGGGCCAGGACGCGAACGCCAAGTCGGACGCTCGCAACCTGGTGTCCCAGGTGGAGTCGTGCTTCGCCGACTCGCCGGCCCAGACCTACACCGACTGCGACGAGCCGAGCGAGCTCGGCAACACCGGCCTCGACGTGGTCACCGGCGTCCCGAGCGAGGGCCAGGTCTCGGTCACCGCGGTCGGCTCGGGCAGCGGCTACCTCGTCGCCGCGAAGTCGAGGTCCGGCGAGTTCTTCGTGATCCGCAGGCAGGACTCCGGCGGCCCGCTCACGCGCAGCTGCGGCAACAGCTACGACGCCACGGGTGACGCGAGCGGCGCCATCAAGGGCGGCTGCAAGAAGGACAACACCTGGTAGCTCGTGGCAGCACTACTCGGAGCAGTCGTCGGAAGCTTCCTCAACGTGGTGATCCACCGCGTGCCGCTCGGCGAGTCGATCCTGCGGCCGCGCTCGCGCTGCCCGCAGTGCGGCGCGCCGATCCGCTCGCGCGACAACGTGCCCGTGATCTCGTGGCTCGTCCTGCGCGGCCGCTGCCGCGACTGCGGCGGGCGCATCTCGCCCCGCTACCCGCTCGTCGAGCTGCTGACAGCGGTCGTGTTCGGCGTCGTGGGCGCCGTCTCGGGGCTCGACGCCGACCTGCTCTGGGAGCTGCCGTTCGCCGCGATGCTGATCGCGGTCGCGCTGATCGACCTCGACCACCGGATCGTGCCGAACGCGATCCTGCTCCCGGTGGCGGTGTGGGGGGTCGCGGCGAGCGCGCTCACGCGGCCGGGCGAGCTCCCCGAGCTGCTCGCGGCGGGCGCGGGCGCGTTCTGCTTCCTGCTCGCCGCCGCGCTCGTCCACCCGCGGGGGATGGGAATGGGCGACGTCAAGCTCGCGGGCGTGATGGGGCTCTACCTCGGGCTCTCCGTGGTGCCCGCGCTCCTGATCGCCTTCCTCGCGGGCAGCCTCGTCGGCGTCGGCATCGTGGCGCGCCACGGCGCGGCGGCGCGCAAGCGCGGCGTGCCGTTCGCGCCGTTCCTCGCCCTCGGCGGGCTTGTCGCGCTGCTCGCAGGACCCGATCTGATCGCGCTCTACCGGGACCGCTTCCTGTCCTAGCTCGCGCGCGCCCGCCGCTAAAGGCCGGCAGGCGGCGTGTCGATGAGGGAGGCGAGCCGCAACGGAATCCTCTAATGGCCTTCGGTTTTCCTTCAAAGAAGTCCCGCGGCGTGGTCGGCCTCGATCTCGACGGCTCCTACGTCGCCGCAGTCGCCGCCTCCGGCCGGCGCGTGACCGCCGCCGCGAGCGCCGACCTGCCGGCCGGCGTGGTCGTGGACGGCGAGGTCGCCGACGCGGAGGCGCTCGCCGAGCAGCTCAAGGACCTCTTCCGCGGCGCGCGCCTCCCCAAGCGCGTGCGCCTCGGGGTCTCGAACCAGCAGATCGTGGTGCGCCACCTCGAGCTGCCCGTGATCGAGGAGCGCAAGGAGCTCGACGCCGCGGTGCGCTTCCAGGCCGCCGAGGCGATCGCGATGCCGCTCGAGGAGACGGTGCTCGACCACCAGGTGGTCGGCCGGACCGCGACGCCCGACGGCTCGCCGCGGCTGCGCGTGCTCGTCGTCGCAGCACGCGAGGCGATGATCGAGCGCTTCGTCGACGCGGTCCGCGGGGCCGGCCTGCGGCCCGAGGGCATCGACCTGAACGCCTTCGCGCTCGTGCGCGCCCTCGGCCCGGGGGCCGATGCCGCGCCCGCCGAGGACGAGTCGGAGCCCGCGACCGTCTACTGCCACCTCGGCGGAGTGACGAACCTCGCCGTCGCCGTCGGGACCTCCTGCCTCTTCACGCGGCCGCTGTCCGCCGCCTGGAGCGACGGGGGCGACGACGCGGCCGCGCTGCTCGTCGAGGAGATCCGGCTCTCGATCGACTACTACATGGCGCAGGCCGACGCCCGCGCCGTCGGCAAGGTGCTGCTCTCGGGCCCGGGCGCCGCGCGCGAGGGCTTCGCCGACGAGCTCGCCGCGATGCTGCACCTGCCGGTCGAGGTGGCGCCGCCGCTCGGCGCGCTCGACGCAAGCGCCCTGCCGGGCGACGAGGACCCCTACCGGCACACCGTCGCGGCGGGGCTGGCCCTGGGGGCGGAGGCGTGAAGCCCGTCAACCTCCTGCCGCCCAAGCACCGCCCGCACGCCCCGAGCGGCGACCGGGAGGGCGGCTCGTACATCGTCATCGCCGTGCTCGGCGCGCTCGTGCTCGCGGTGCTGCTCTACGTGCTCGTCTCGAACCAGGTGAGCGACCGCAAGGCCGAGCTCGCGAGGGTGAAGGCCGAGACCGCGAGCGCCCGGGCGAGCGCCGGGCCGCTCGCCGCCTTCGGGGACTTCGCCCGCATCAAGCAGACGCGGCTCGCCTCGGTGAGGGCGCTCGCCACGGTGCGCTTCGACTGGGAGCGGCTCGTCCGCGAGACGGCGCTCGTGCTGCCGTCCGGCGTGTACCTCACGAACATGAGCGCGAGCTCGGGCGGGCAGGCCTCGGGCGGCTCGGGCGGCTCGAGCGGCGGTCAGGGCGGCAACCCCGCTGGCGGCCCGGAGGCCGAGCTGACGGGCTGCGCCCGGTCTCACGCGCAGGTGGCCGTCACGATGGTGCGGCTGCGGCAGCTCCACCTCGCAAACGACGTCGAGCTGACGAGCTCCCAGTCGACGAGCAGCGGCGGAAGCAGCGCCGCGGCCGGCTCGGGCTCGGCGTCCGGCGGCGACTGCGGCAAGGGCGTCCAGTTCTCGGCGAAGGTCGAGTTCGACCCCGAGACCGGACGCGACGCCGGCGAGCCGGTCCCTGCATCGCTTGGAGGCGGGTCGTGACGATCACCGAGCGCGACAAGAAGATCCTGGTGGCGATCGTCCCGCTGCTGCTGCTCGCCGTCTACTGGTTCCTGCTGCTCGCCCCGAAGCGGGAGGAGGCGGCGAAGGTCGCGGACGCGCTCGCCCAGGCGCGCGACGAGCGGGACCAGGCCGTGCAGCAGGCGCAGCAGCTCGCGGCGGCCAGGAACAGCTTCGCCGCGGACTACCAGGTCGTCGTGCGCCTCGGCAAGGCGATTCCCGACTCGGTCGACATGCCGAGCCTGATCGTGCAGATCGACCGCGCCGCGCGCGGCGCCCACGTGAAGTTCGACTCGATCACGCCGGGGGAGCGCGGCGCGGCCACCCTCCCCGCGCC
>JADGHQ010000032.1 GCA_019683805.1 Thermoleophilaceae bacterium | reverse complement strand
GGGGGGGGGGGGGGGTTTTTTTTTGGGGGGGGGCGGGGGGGGGGGGGGGCGCCGCGCCCCCCCGATTCCAGGAAACCCACCGACTCCCAGGAAGGGAAGACCTTCGATGCCAGTCACGCCGAGCGCCCAGTTCTCGCTGACGCTCCGCGTCGAGCTCGACCGCCAGCCAGGACAGCTCGGAGCGCTGTCCTCGGCGATCGGCGAAGCCGGAGGCTCGATCGGAGCGATCGACACCGTCGAGACCGGGGAGAGCAAGGCGGTACGCGAGATCACGGTCTTCTGCACCGACCAGGCGCACGTCGAGCGCGTGGTGGCGGCCGCCGGCGCGGTCGAGGGAGTGAACCTCGTCGAGGTCACCGACCGGACCTTCGAGCTGCACCGGGGCGGCAAGCTCCACACCGGCCTGAACGCGCCGGTCAGGACGCGCGACGACCTCTCGATGGCCTACACGCCCGGCGTCGGGCGCGTCTGCATGGCGATCCACGAGCAGCCGGAGCGCGCGCACGAGTTCACGATCAAGGCGAACACCGTGGCCGTGGTCTCCGACGGCAGCGCGGTGCTCGGCCTCGGCGACATCGGACCGGAGGCCGCCATGCCCGTGATGGAGGGCAAGGCGATGCTGTTCAAGGAGTTCGGCGACGTCGACGCCTTCCCGATCTGCCTCGCGACCAAGGACGTCGACGAGATCGTGCAGACGGTGAAGCTGATCGCGCCCACCTTCGGCGGCATCAACCTGGAGGACATCTCCTCCCCGCGCTGCTTCGAGATCGAGAACCGGCTGATCGAGGAGCTCGACATCCCGGTCTTCCACGACGACCAGCACGGCACCGCGATCGTCGTGCTCGCCGCGCTGATCAACGCCTGCCGCCTCACCGGGCGGCGCATCTCCGAGATCGACGCCGTGATGGTGGGCGCCGGCGCGGCCGGCGTGGCCGTGGCGAAGATCCTGCTGCGGTACGGCATCCGCTCGATCGTCGCCTGCGACCGCGAGGGCGCGATCCACACGGACCGGCGCGACTACCAGGAGGGCTCCATGAACGCGCCCAAGACCTGGCTCGCGGAGCACACGAACCCGGATCGGCGCGACGGCACCCCCGCGCAGGTGCTCGAAGGCGCGAACCTGTTCCTCGGGCTCTCCGGGCCGGGGATCATCGAGGCCGAGGACCTCGGGCGCATGGCCCCGGACCCGTTCGTGTTCGCGATGGCCAACCCCGTGCCCGAGGTGCCCCCCGAGGAGGCCCGCAACTACGCGCGCATCGTCGCGACCGGGCGCTCCGACTACCCGAACCAGATCAACAACGTGCTCGCGTTCCCGGGGATCTTCCGGGGCGCGCTCGACGTCCGCGCCCGCCAGATAACCGAGCAGATGAAGATCGCGGCCGCCGAGGGGATCGCCGGCGTGGTCGAGGACGACGAGCTCTCGGAGGACTACATCGTGCCGAGCGTCTTCAACCAGTTCGTGAGCTCGTGCGTCGCGAGCGCCGTGGCGCGCGAGGCGCAGCGGAGCGGCGCGACCCAGGCTCCGGACGCGACCGCGTCGGCGGCGTAGCGCGGCGCCGTCCGCGGTGCGAGGCTTGTCCCGAGCTCCGGGCGGGAAAGGAGAAGGCGTGAGGATCGCGGTGACGGGCGCGACCGGCACGATCGGCCGGCGGGTGGTCGAGCTGCTGCTCGAGCGCGGCGACGAGGTGACGGCGCTGTCCCGCGACGAGGCGCGCGTGCGCGAGACGCTCGGCGAGCGCGTGCGGGCCGCCGTGTGGCAGGACCCCGAGTCGCAGGTCGCGCCCGTGCAGGCGCTCGCCGGCCGCGACGCCGTGATCCACCTCGCGGGCGCGCCCGTCGCGCAGCGCTGGAGCGACGAGGCGAGGCGCCGTATCCGCGACTCGCGCGTGCTCGGCACCCGCAACCTGGTGCAGGCGCTGCGCGACGCCGACCCCGCCCCCGCGGTGCTCGTGTCGCAGTCGGCGAGCGGCTACTACGGCCCGCGCGGCGCCGAGCCGGTGGACGAGTCCGCGCCGCCCGCGCGCGGCGACTTCCTGGCCGAGGTCGTGGTCGCCTGGGAGGCCGAGGCGCGCAGGGCCGAGGAGCTCGGCGTGCGCGTCGTGACGCCGCGGACCGGCGTCGTGCTGTCGCCGACAGGCGGGGCGCTCGAGAAGATGCTGCCCCCGTTCAAGCTGGGCGTCGGCGGGCCCGTGGCCGGCGGACGGCAGTACGTCCCCTGGGTCCACCTGGACGACGTCGCCGCCGCGATCCTCTTCTGCGTCGACAACGAGAGCGCGCGCGGGGCGCTGAACCTCTCGGCCCCCGACCCCGTCACGAACGCTGAGCTCTCGCGCGCGCTCGGCCGCGTGCTGCGCCGCCCGGCGGTCCTGCCCGTTCCGGCCTTCGCGCTGAGGCTGCTCTACGGGGAGATGGCCTCGATCGTCACGACCGGGGCGCGCGTGGTGCCGCGGCGCCTGCAGGAGCTCGGCTACCGCTTCCGCTTCCCGCAGCTCGAGCCCGCGCTGCGCGACGTGCTCGCGCGCTAGCGCAGGCGCCCTGCCGGCCCGGCCGCTACGGCGAGGTCGGGCCGTCCGCGCCGCCCCGCTCGTCCCGCGCCTCGAGCTCGCGCTCGGCGCGCGCCTCTGCGAGCGTCCTGCCGCCGCGCCGCGGGATCGGGCCCTGGACCTTCCAGCGCGAGTCCTGCCGCGCCGGCCAGAGCAGCCAGATCAGCACTCCCACGACGGTGAGCAGGAGCCCGCATGCAAGGCCCGGCTTCTCGCCGTAGCCCTTGCGGTCCGAGAGCCAAGCCGCCGCGATCGCGGACAGGAGCCACGCGTAGGTGAGGTAGAGCGCCTTGGCGCCGAGCAGCGCGAAGATCGTGGTCATGCTCCCAGGTACGCCCTCTGCACCTCGGGGTTCTCGCGCAGCGACCGCGAGGAGTCGGCGATCGCGACCGTGCCGGTCTCGAGCACGTAGCCGCGCGTCGACACCTCGAGCGCGTAGTTCGCGTTCTGCTCGACGAGCAGGATCGTGGTGCCCTGGCGGTTGATCTCCGCGATCGTCTCGTAGATGCGGTCGACGAGCACGGGCGCGAGGCCCATCGAGGGCTCGTCGAGCAGGAGCAGCTTGGGGCTCGCCATCAGCGCGCGGCCGATCGCGAGCATCTGCTGCTCCCCGCCGGACATCGTGCCCGCCTTCTGGCGCTCGCGCTCCTTCAGGCGGGGGAACAGGTCGTAGACGCGCTGGAGGTCCTCCCCGACGCGGCGGTCGCGGCGCAGGTAGGCGCCGAGCTCGAGGTTCTCGCGCACCGTCATCCGCTGGAAGCACTTGCGGCCCTCGGGCGAGTGCGAGATCCCAAGCCGCACGATGTCCTGCGGCGGCGTCTCGCCGATCTCACGGCCGTCGAAGCGGATCGAGCCCGAGCGCGGCGGCGTCAGGCCGGAGATCGCGCGCAGCGTGGTGGACTTGCCCGCCCCGTTCGAGCCGATCAGGGTCACGATCTCGCCCTCCTCGACCTCGAGCGAGACGCCCTTCAGCGCCTCGATGTTGCCGTAGAACGCGTGGATCGAGTCGACCTCGAGCATCGCCATCGCTAGCGGCCCTCCTGCCTGCCGAGGTAGGCCTCGACGACGCGCTTGTCGGCGCGCACCTCGTCCGGGTCGCCCTCGGCGATCTTCTCGCCGTGATCGAGCACGGTGACGCGGTCGGACACGCCCATCACGACCTTCATGTCGTGCTCGATCAGGAGGATCGTGAGCCCGCGCTCGCGGCGCAGGGTCTCCATGAACTGCGTCAGCCGCGCCGACTCCTGGGGGTTCATGCCCGCCGTCGGCTCGTCGAGCAGCAGCAGCTTGGGGTCCGAGGCGAGCGCGCGGGCGATCTCCACCCGGCGCTGGTCGCCGTAGGAGAGGTTCGCGGCCATCTGGTCGAGCAGCGAGGGCCGCAGGCCCACGTACTCGAGCGTCTCACGCGCCTTCTCGCGAACCTCGCGCTCCTCCTGCCGGACGCGCGGGAGGCGCAAAACCGAGGCGAACAGGCCGGCCTTCATGCGCGCGTGCTGGCCCACCATCACGTTCTCGAGCGCCGTCATCGTGGCGAACAGCCGGATGTTCTGGAACGTCCGCGCCATGCCGAGCGAGGTGATGACGTCGGGTCGGCGGGCGGTGATGTCCCTGCCGTCGAAGCCGATGCGGCCCGCGCTCGGCTTGTAGAGCCCGGTGAGCATGTTGAAGAACGTGGTCTTGCCGGCGCCGTTCGGGCCGATGATCGAGACGATCGAGCGGCGCGGGATCTCGAAGTCGACGCCGTCGACGGCGACGAGGCCGCCGAAGATCTTCGACACCGCCACCGCCTGCAGGATCGTGGAGGTCGCCTCCCGGTCGCCGCTCGCTGCGGGCGTTCCCGTCCGCGCGGAGCGCTCGGCCGCGAGCCGGTCCGTCATGCCCTCGCCTCGTAGAGGGTCTCGTCGCCGCCCACGCCCTCGGTGAGCTCGATCTGCCTGCGCCGCTCCGGCAGCAGGCCCTCGGGACGCAGGACCATCATGATCACGAGCAGGAAGCCGAAGATCCCGAAGCTCAGCTCCGTGAGGTCGAAGTTGAGCCCGACCTTGTGGGGCACGCCGTTCAGCACGTCCGGGATCAGGCGGCTGTTGATGAACGACAGCGCCACCGCGCCGAGCACCACGCCCCAGATCGACCCCAGCCCGCCCAGGATGATCATCGCGAGCACGAAGATCGAGAACGAGAACTCGAACTGGTCCGCGTTCACGGTGTTGAGATACGACGCGAGGAACGCGCCCGACATGCCGCCGAACGCGGCGCCGGTCGCATACGCCTTCAGCTTCGTCTTCACGAGCGGGACGCCCATGCTCGCGGCGGCGACCTCGTCCTCGCGGAGGGCGATCCAGGCGCGGCCGAGGCGGGAGTCGCGCAGCCGGAAGTTCACGAACAGCACGACCAGCACCATCGCGAGCGCGAACCAGTACCAGGGGCGGAGGTTGAGGGGGTCGAACTGCTTGACGAACGGCAGGTCGATCGGGTCGATCGGCGTGATCCCCTGGCGCCCGAGCGTGAGCGGGTAGTCCTTGCCGAACGGGTGGATGTCCGCGCCGTTGATCGCGAACACGCGCGTGATCTCGCCGAACGCGAGCGTGACGATCGCGATGTAGTCGCCGCGCAGGCGCAGCGTCGGCAGGCCGATGATCATGCCGGCGAGGGCGGCGTAGACGGCCGCGACCACGAGCACGATCAGGAAGTTGAAGTGGATGCCCGGCAGCGCGCCCGCCGACTCCGCCCAGACGTGCAACCCCTTGCCGCCGGCGATCGCGGCGAAGAAGCCCGAGCCGTACCAGCCGATCACGTACGCGCCGATCGCGTAGAAGGCCACGTAGCCGAGGTCGAGCAGGCCGGCGAACCCGACCACGATGTTGAGCCCGAGCGCCATCACGACGTAGGCGAGCGCGGTGACGCAGTCGTCGATGAAGCCGCTGGCCGGCTGGTAGGCGAACGGCAGGAGGATCAGCAGGACGAGCACGGCGGCGCCGATGGCCCACACGACCGGCCTCGGCAGCTCGCGGATGCGATCCCCGAGCCCGCGCCATGTCGCCGCCGCCGAGCTCATCCTGCCTCCCTCGTCTCCTCCCCGAGCAGCCCCTGGGGCTTGAACACCATGATCAGCACCAGGTAGGCGAACACGATCGCCGGCGTCCACTCCCCGCCGATGCGGTTGTCGGAGATCTGCTGGATGCAGCCGATGATCAGCCCTCCGAGGACCGCGCCCTGGATGTTGCCGATGCCTCCCATCACCGCGGCGGTGAAGGCGATCAGGCCGGCCTGGAAGCCCTGGAAGAACCAGATCGTGGTCTGGTAGAGGGCGTAGATGAGGCCGGCCGCGCCGGCCATCATGCCGCCGATCAGGAAGGTGAGCGAGATCGTGGTGTCCACGTTCACGCCCATCAGCCGCGCGGCCTCGGGGTCCTGTGCGGTCGCGCGCATCGCCTTGCCGAGCCGCGTCCGCGTTACGAACCAGGCGAGCAGCGCGACGAGCGGCACCGTGACCGCCACGGCGAGCACGTCGGCGTGGGTGATGTGGACGCCGCCGATCGTGAAGAGGTCGTTCTGGGCCTTGATCAGGTCGTCGACGCCGCGCTGCGAGCCGCCCAGCCACTCGAGCCCGACGTTCTGAAGGATGAAGCTGAAGCCGACCGCCGTGATCAGCGGCGCGAGCTTGGGCGCGTTGCGCAGCGGCCTGTACGCGACCCGCTCGATCATCACGTTCAGGCCGCCGCACGCGACCATCGCGACGATCAGCGTGAGCAGGAGCCCGAACAGGAGCCCAGCTCCCTTCGAGGCGAGCGTGAGCCCGAGCGCGCTCCAGAAGGAGAACGAGACGAACGAGCCGAGCATGAACACCTCGCCGTGGGCGAAGTTGATCAGCTCGATGATCCCGTAGACAAGCGTGTAGCCGATCGCGACGAGCGCCCAGATCGCGCCGTTCGAGACGCCGTCCTTGAGGTTCTCGCCGAGGCGGCTGAGGTCGCCGTCCACCCGCAGGTCGTGGATGCCGTACGCGACCGGGAGGATCATCAGGACGGCGATCAACCCGTAGTGCGAGACGAGCCTGCGGGCCGCGTCGAGCGAGGCCGTGCGCGTGGTCCGTGCGGGGACGGAGGCCGCTTCCAAGTCAGTGCCAGGTCGTGGTGAACGAGGCGGGAGGGACGGGGCGCGCCGCGCCCCGTCCGCTCCCATCATCCTCTTCGTGGGCCTTAGGCTGAAGCCCCCTTGGCCTTGACGACACGGTCGAACTTGATCTGACCGTTGTCGATCTTGTACAGGCCGTAGTCCGTGATGCTCGTGTCGCCGTTGACGTCGATGCTGTACGTGCCGAGGACGCTCTGGCGGTCCTTGGTGTTGAACAGCTCACGGATGACGGCCGCGCGATCGCCGCCGTTGTCGCCCGCGCGCTCGATCGCGTCGAGAGCGAGGCTCATCGTCTCGTACCCGTAGATCGCGTACGGGTCGGGGTTCGCCTCGCCGTACTTCGCCTTGTAGTCGGCGAAGAACTTCTTGCCCTCCGGCGGGTACTTGTCCGGGTCGAGCGTCGCGACCGTGCACTCCACGCGGCTGTCGATGCTCGTGGGCATGCCGCCCTTCTTCGGATCCGCCCAGGCGGACTCGCAGAGGCCGTCGGGGCCGTAGATCTTCGCGTTCGGCACGCCGGCCGCGATGTCCTTGGTGAGCTGCACACCGTTGTTGTCGGTGATGCCCGACAGGAACACGCAGTCAGCGCCCTTGCCCGCGATCTTCGAGGCGACCGAGCGGTAGTTGGGGGCCTTCGGGTCCCAGCCCTCGTTCCCGAGCGCCGGGATGCCCTCCGCCTTCAGCGACTGCTCGGCGTTACTGGCGAGGCCCTGCCCGTACACCTCCTTGTCGTTGAGGATGTACGGCTTCTTGCAGCCCTCCTGCTTCATGACCGTGGCGATCGCGGCGCCCTGGATCGTGTCCTTCGGCACGACCCGCACGTAGGTGCGCTTGCCGGTCGGGTAGTACTTCTGCGGCTCGCCCGGCTCGGCGCCCGGATCGTTCGACGTGAGGCCGACCGCCGTGTTGGATGGGCTGATCTGGCCGATCCCGGCGCGGTTCAGGATCGGGATCGAGATCGCGCTCGCGCCCGAGTTGAACTCGCCGAGGTAGAGGATCGTCGTATCGTCCTGCGCCGCCTTGCGCGCGTTCGCGGAGACCTGCCCGGGATCCCACTTGCCGGCCTGAGCTGTCGAGTCGTCGAGCGACACGTAGTTGATCTTGAACTTGCCCGCCTTCTTCCCGGCCCGCTCCCACGCGAGCTTCATGCCGTTGACGAGCGCCTGCGACTGCGGCCGCGAAGCGCCCTGCAGCGGCAGGCTCGAGTAGACCGTCAGCGTGCTTCCGGAGACCTTCCCCCCGCCGCCGCCGCCGTTGCCGCCACCGCCGCAGGCGGTGAGGCCCATGGCAGCGGCCGCGACGAGGCAGCCTCCTACCCCGAAACGTCCTCGCACAGATTCCCTCCCTCGTTGTGCGCAGCTCCATAGGCTGCGCTGAACGGCGCCCATCCTAACCTCGCTGTCAGACCGCTGACAACTGCCTTGATAGGGAGCCGTGTTGCTTAACGATCCCTTCACAGACGCCGCCCCGGCGCGTGGGGCGAGGGCTCTCGCTATGTTTTGCCCCCGTGCGCATCGGGGTGCTCACCGGAGGTGGCGACTGCCCGGGCCTGAACGCCGTGATCCGCGCGATCGTGCGCAAGGGCGTGGACCATCACGGCCACGAGATCTTCGGCTTCCGGGACGGCTGGCGCGGCCCGCTCGAGGGCGACTGCGAGCAGCTCACGATCGAGTCGGTGCGCGGCATCCTCCCGCGCGGCGGGACGATCCTCGGCTCCTCGCGCACCAACCCGCTCAAGCGCGAGGACGGCGTCGAGGCGATCCGGCGCAACATGGAGTCGCTCTCCCTCGACGGCCTGATCGCGATCGGCGGCGAGGACACGCTGGGAGCGGCGGCGAAGCTGCACGAGGCGGGCCTGCCGGTGCTCGGGGTCCCGAAGACGATCGACAACGACCTCGCCGCGACCGACCTCACGTTCGGCTTCGACACCGCGGTCCAAGTCGCGACCGAGGCGATCGACCGCCTCCACACGACCGCCGAGTCGCACCACCGCAACCTCGTGGTCGAGGTCATGGGCCGCCACGCCGGCTGGATCGCGCTCTGGGCGGGGCTCGCCGGCGGGGCCGACGTGATCCTCGTCCCCGAGCGCCCGTTCGACATCGAGGAGGTCTGCAAGCTGATCCGCCGCCGCCACGAGCGCGGGCGCTACTTCGCGATCGTGGTCGTCGCCGAGGGCGCCGTCCCGATCGAGGGCACGATGGAGATCTCCGACGGCGAGGTCGACGAGTTCGGCCACGTGCGCCTCGGCGGGATCGGCCAGCGGCTCGAGCGCGAGATCGAGCGGCGCACCGGGTTCGAGACGCGCGCCACGGTGCTCGGCCACATCCAGCGCGGCGGCACCCCCACCGCCTTCGACCGCGTCCTGGCAACGCGCCTGGGGGTCGCGGCGATCGACGCGGCCAGCGAGCGCCGCTGGGGCACGATGCCGGCGCTGCGCGGGATGCGGATCGAGCTCGTGCCGCTCGCCGACGCCGTGCGCGAGCTGCGCACCGTGCCGATCGAGGACCTGGAGGTGGCGGAGGTCTTCTTCGGCTGAGCCGCCCCGCGCTCAGGGGTGGATACGGCAGCGCGGCGACAGGGGCACGACCGGCTCCTTCGACTGCACGCCGCGCTCGCCCGCCTTCGGGTTGACCTTGCACCAGGTGTAGGTGCCGCGGCGGAAGTCGACGACGGCCCAGAACGGGTAGCCGATCGCGCCCACCTGCGCTCCCGTCCGGCCCGTGACCGAGCCGGTCACGGCGACGCACGAGTAGCCGCCGCGCGCCGGGCTGCGCGCCAGCGGGCCGTAGCCGACGCGCTCGCACTGCGTGCGCAGCACCGGCCCCTTGAAGGCGCCCGCCCTCACGCGCGCCCGCGCGTCCGCTCCGATCGACCGCTCGAGCGCCGCGACCACGGCCGCCCGGCGGGCGCTCGGCGACAGCGCGCGCGGAAGCTGCGCCCCGCCGCTGCGCGGGGCCTGCTCCGCCCGCAGCCTCCTCGTCTCGCGGGCCACGAAGGCGCGCTCCTGCGCGGCCTCGCGCTCCCTCGCGCGGCGCTTCGCGTCGTCGATCCGCGGCACGAGCGCCGCCGCCCCGATCGCCACCCCCACGACAGCCAGCGCGGCCGCTGCGACGGCGATCCGCCGCGCTCGCCGCGACAGACCCCTGCGCGCCATGACGACGTAGGGGGAGCCGCAGCCTGGACAGTGGCGGGCTGTCGTCTCGGCGCGGTGGCCGCAGCTCGGGCACGCGCGCGGTCGCGGCCCGAGCGCCGCCTGCACCTCCGCGCGGACGCGCTCGCGGGCCTCGCTCCAGACGTCGGCCGAGTCCCAGCCCTCGCCGGGCCTCGGCGGGGTGCCGCGCCCGTCTGCCACGACGGGTCGAGTCTACGCCGCGCTCAGCGCTCCGGGTACGAATCGTGCCCGAGCATCCTCCGGATGAACGGGTTGACGATCCGCAGCGCCGCGGCGACCACGACCAACAGGGCCGTGATCATGAAGAAGTCGAAGCCGTTGCCGGTGATGGACCAGCCGACGATCCAGATGACCAGGCCGGCGACGAGTGCGATCAGGACTCCCATGCGGCGCGGGAGCTTATCCGATCGCCCCGCCGTCAGCGGCCCAGGCGCGCCCGCAGCTTCCCGAGGCCGTTGAACGCGGCGAGCAGCGCCTTCTCCGCCCCCGAGTCCCGCGCGGGCAGCATCCCGAGCGCGCGGGCGACCTCGGCGGCGTCGTAGTAGCCCGTGTTGCGGACGATCTTGCCGTCCCGGACCTCGGCCACGTCGCAGCCGCGGATCTCGACCCGCTTGCCGGTCGGCTCGATCCCCTGGAACGTGCCGCCGCTGTGCGTCCCCGACGCCCGCCACTCGACGGACGCGACGTCGCCCTCGACGACCACGCGCTCGACCCGGAACTCGAAGTCCGGGAAGGCCCGGAAAGTGTCCTCGAAGAAGGCCCTCACCTCGGCCGGCCCGCGCAGCACGCCGATCGGGACGACGTCGTCGATGCCGTCGTCGGCGAAGTGCGCGGCGGCCGCCTCGGGATCGCGGCGGCCGAGCGCCTCGAAGTAGCTGCGCGCGACCTCCGCGGCCCCGCGCGCGCCTGTCTGCTCGTCGCTCACGACGGTCCCAGGCTAGTCGGCCGCGAGAGCGGCCGCAAGCTCGGCGACAACCTCGCGCACGGCTTGCGCGCCTCCCTCGCCGGCGGCGCGCATGACCCGGCTGCCGACGATCACGCCGTCCGCGAGCTCGGCCACCCGGCGCGCCTGCTCGCCCGTCGAGATGCCGAAGCCGACGGCCACCGGGACGGGTGCCGCGGCGCGCACGCGCTCCACCGTGCGCGAGAGCTCCGGGGGGAGCTGCGAGCGCTCGCCCGTGGTGCCGGTGAGCGAGACCGTGTAGACGAACCCGCGGGCCTGCGCGCAGATCGAGGCGAGCCGCTCCCCCGTCGTCGTGGGCGCCACGAGCGGCACGAGCGCAAGGCCGTGGGCGTCGCACGCCGCGCGCAGCTCGCCGGCCTCGTCGTGGGGTAGGTCGGGGACGATCAGGCCGGCGGCGCCGGCGTCGGCCGCCATGCGGGCGAAGCGCTCGGCGCCGCGCGCGAGCACCGGGTTCGCGTAGATCATCAGCACGACCGGCACACGCGCCGACAGCGACTCGCACACCGAGAGCGCGCTGTCCACGGTCGCGCCGCGCGCGAGCGCCTCGGTGGCGGCCGTGTGGATCACCGGCCCGTCGGCGAGCGGGTCGGAGAACGGGACGCCCAGCTCGATCAGGTCCGCGCCGGCCTCGACGCACGCCTCCCCCACGGCCAGCGACCCGTCGCGGTCCGGGAACCCCGCCATCAGGTACGGCATCAGCGCGGCGCGCCTGCCGTGGTCGGCGAACGCCGCGGCGATCCGGTCCGCGCCGGCCACGGCCGCCGCGTCAGCCACGGGCGAGCACCTCCGCGAGGTCCTTGTCGCCCCGGCCCGAGAGGGTCACGAGGTCGATCCCGCCCTCCTCGCCGGGGTTCGCGAGCAGCCAGGCGATCGCGTGCGCCGACTCGAGCGCGGGGATGATCCCCTCGAGCCTCGCCAGCTCGCGGAAGGCCGCGAGCGCCTGCTCGTCGGTGACCGCCTCGTAGGTCGCGCGGCCCGAGTCGCGCAGGCAGGCGTGCTCGGGGCCCGAGCCCGGGTAGTCGAGCCCGGCGGAGATCGAGTGCGCCTCGAGGATCTGGCCGTCCTCGTCCTGCAGCACCGCGGACTCCGCGCCGTGCAGGATCCCCCGCGCGCCGGTGGTGAGCGGCGCTCCGTGACGGCCGGTCTCGATGCCCTCGCCCGCCGCCTCCACGCCGATCAGGCGCACGCCGGCGTCGTCGTAGAACGCGACGAAGGTGCCGATCGAGTTCGAGCCGCCGCCGACGCACGCGATCACGCGCTCCGGCAGCCGGCCCTCGACCTCGAGCAGCTGCGCGCGCGCCTCCTCGCCGATCACGCGCTGGAGCTCGCGCACGAGCGACGGATACGGCGACGGTCCCACCGCCGATCCGATCACGTAGTGCGTGTCCGCGACGTTCGCGACCCAGTCGCGGATCGCCGCGCTCACGGCCTCCTTGAGCGTGCCCGCCCCGGCCTCGACGGGCTCGACCTCCGCGCCGAGCAGCTTCATGCGCTCGACGTTGGGGCGCTGGCGGCGCATGTCCTCGGCGCCCATGTACACGACGCAGCGGAGGCCGAGCAGCGCGCACGCCGTCGCGGTCGCAACGCCGTGCTGGCCGGCGCCCGTCTCCGCGATCACGCGCTGCTTGCCCATCCGGCGGGCGAGCAGCGCCTGCCCCAGCGCGTTGTTGATCTTGTGCGAGCCCGTGTGGGCGAGGTCCTCGCGCTTCAGGTAGACGGTGCGCCCGACGCGCTCGGACAGCCGCTCCGCCAGGTACAGCGGAGTGGGCCTGCCCGCGTAGTCGCGCAGCAGGCGGGCGAGCTCGGCGCGGTAGCCGGGGTCGCGGGACGCCTCGAGCCAGGCGCCCTCGAGCTCGTCGAGCGCGGGCACGAGCGTCTCGGGCACGTAGCGGCCGCCGTAGTCGCCGAAGCGGCGCTCGACGGTCGCCTCGCTGCGCGGGCCGCCCGTCACGCGGCCTCCCGCGGAGAGGCCCGGCGCACGGCGCTGAAGAAGGCGCGCATGCGGTCGTGGTCCTTGACGCCCGGCGAGGCCTCGGTGCCGCTCGCGACGTCGACCGCGAACGGTCGCGCGGCTGCGATCGCCTGCTCGACGTTGCTCGGGCTGAGCCCCCCCGACAGCACCACCGGGATCGCGCGGTCGTGGAGCCGCACGAGCTCCCAGGCGAACGTCTCCCCCGTGCCCCCGCGGCGCCCGGGCACATGCGCGTCGAGCAGGTGGAGGTCGGTGCGGAACCGCGCCAGGTCGCGGATCGACGCGGCGTCGCGCACGCGCACCGCCTTCATCACCTTCGCGCCGGTGCGGCGCGCGACCTCGGCGCAGAAGGCGGGCCCCTCGTCGCCGTGGAGCTGCACGATCGATAGCTGGAAGCAGTCGGCCGCGAGCGCGATCTCGTCGAGGGTCGCGTTCACGAACACACCGGCGAGCTCGACCTCGCGGCGCAGCTCCTGAGCGATCGCCTCGGCGACCGCGTCGGGGCAGCGGCGCTCGCTGCCCTCCCACAGGATCATTCCGAGCGCCCATGCGCCGAGCTCCGCCGCCTGGCGGGCGTCCTCGAGGCGTGTGAGACCGCAGATCTTCACGCGGGTCATCGCGGCGATGATGGCACGCGGCGGGCGCCGCGTGAGTCCAGCGGCGCCCACCCCGTGCCGCGAGGAGAGCTAGGGCAGCGGGAACGGCACGTCGCCGCCGCCCGGATTCCCCTGCGGCTGCTGCGCCGGGAAGTCGGCCGGCCGGTTGCCGAGCTTCACCTTGCTCGACCTGAGCTTCCCGCCCCGGTAGTACTGGACTTCGACCTCGTCGCCGGGCTTGTGCGAGGAGATCGCCGACGCCACGTCCTCGGGCTTCTGGATCTCCTTGCCGTCGACCTTCACTATCAGGTCGCCGCCGATCACGAGGCCAGAGTCGGTCTGCGTGTCGCCCGCGCGCAGGCCGGCCTTGGCCGCCGGGCCTCCCTTCACGACCTGCTGGACGAGCGCGCCCCGGTCGGTCGGGAGGTTCAGGTCCCGGGCGAGCGAGGGCGTGATCTCGGCGGTCGAGATGCCGAGGTAGGCGTGCGCGACCTTGCCCTTGTCGATGAGCTGGGAGACGACCGACTTCGCCGTGTTGATCGGGATCGCGAAGCCGATCCCGACCGAGCCGTTGCCGTTGCCGCCAGTCGCGATCTGGGAGTTGATGCCGATCACGCGGCCCGCGCCGTCGAGCAGGGGGCCGCCCGAGTTGCCGGGGTTGATCGAGGCGTCGGTCTGGATCACGTTGTTGATCGTGAAGCCGTTCGGCGCCTTGATCTCGCGCTGCAACGCGGACACGATGCCGGTGGTGACCGTGCGGTCGTAGCCGAACGGGTTGCCGATCGCGATCGCCGGGTCGCCCACGCGCACCTTGCCGGAGTCGCCGAGCGGGAGCGGGACGAGCTTCACCGTGCCCGGGTCGACCTTCAGCACCGCGAGGTCGGTCGAGGGGTCGGTGCCCACGAGCCTGGCGACCACCGGGCGGCTGTCGCCGAAGCGGACGGTGATGCGATCCGAGCCGGAGACCACGTGCGCGTTCGTGAGGATGTAGCCGCGCTTGTCGAGCACGAAGCCCGACCCGGTCGCGGTCCCCTGCTGCCGCTGGGGGAAGCCGAACAGCGAGTCGGTCTGCTGGACGATGCGAGCGGAGACGAAGGCGACGCCGGGCGCGTCGCGCTTGTAGATGTCCTCCACGGTGTATCGGCCACCCTCGCTCGTCGGGGTGGTGGGCGCCGCGACCGGCGCCTGCTGCACGATCGTCTTGGTCGTGCCGCCGGAGGCGATGACGCCGGTGGCGATCAGGACCGAGCCGACCGCGAGCACGGCGAGCCCGCCCGCGACACCGGAGAGGAGGCTCGAGGTCGTGAGCTTCTTCATGCGCGAGATTCTGCGTCGGTTTCCTCAACCGGCGCTAAAGCGGATCAGGCCGCCTTCGCGGCGGCCGAGCCCGGGCGGCAGCGCCGCGAGCGCGCGCAACCGCTGCAGCGGCCCGCCGGAGCGCGCCAGCGCGCGCCTCAGCGCCCGCCGGTCGCTGCGGGTCGGGCCCGCGCTCGGGCGTGGCGAGTAGCGCAGCTCGCGCAGGCGGCGGACGTAGGCCGCCGCGTCGGGACCCACGGTGCGCTCGAGCCGGCGCTCGAGCTGCGCGAGCGTCGTGCCCGGGTCGAGCACGAAGCCGAGCCGCCGGAGCGCCTCCTCCAGCTCGCGCAGGTCGGCGTCGACGGGGCGCGCCCGGCGGCGCGCGGCGGCGGGCCGCGCCCATGCGAGCGCGAGCAGCGCCGTGCAGCCGGTGGCCGCGACCGCCAGGGCGATCGCCCACCACGGGAGAGCCTCGCCTCCACCCGCGGTCGTCACGCCGCCGCCCCCGGCGCGCTCGGACGCCGGCGGCACCTGGCGCTGGCCGCGCGGGATCGCCGGCCGGGTCGCGCCCGCGGCCGACCCCGAGACGTCGGCGAGCCGGCGGGCGGGGGCCGCGGGCGGCGTGGGATCGAAGGTCACCCAGCCGATGCCCTGGAACCACACCTCGACCCACGAGTGGGCGTCGTCGTCGCGCACCCGCCACGCCTTCGCGCGCGCGTCGTACGAGCCCGGCGCGAAGCCCGTCGCCACGCGCGCCGGGATGCCGTCCATGCGCAGCAGCAGCGCCATGGCGCCGGAGAACTGCTGGCAGTAGCCGATCCCGTCCTGGAAGAGGAAGGCGGGCAGCGGGTAGTCGTGGCGGGGGACGCGCTCGCTGTAGGCGTACTGGCGCCTGAGGTAGCGCTCGGTCGAGGCGACGACGTCGTAGGCGCTGCCGCGGCCCTGCGCGAGCCGGCGCGCCAGCCGGTAGGTCGCGGCGTAGGGCGAGTGGAGCAGGCGCTCTGCCGCGGCGGGCGTGCCGGAGCCCGGGGCGCCGCGCAGGCCGACGCTCACCAGCGGCCGGGCCGCGTCCCCCGGCGACGTTCGGTCGTCGTAGACCTCCCCGGGCCGCGGCACGGCGATCGTCGTGTACTGCAGCAGCGCGCTGTCGTAGCGGTCGTTTGCGCGCTGCAGCTCGGGCACGCCGGGCTCGGGCACGTACACCTCGGCCGTGTAGCGCCTGCCGCTCTCGAGCGGATCGTCGACAGTCGTGGTCCCGTCGGCGCTGTAGCTTCCCACGTCGGCGCCGCGGACGAGGAAGGTGGTGCCCGCGCCGATCGCGACCCGGCTGCGCAGCCGCTCGACGCTCACCTCGATGCGCTGGAACCAGTCCGAGCGCGCGCGGCGGCCGATCGCCCCGCTCGGGATCTCCGCGCCCGCGCTCGAGCCGGCGTTCAGCGCCGAGCGGTACCAGCGGAAGCCGTCGAAGGAGTCGAGCGTCTCGGCCTTCCAGTAGTAGGGCTTCGGCGACTTCACGTACAGCACCGTGCGCCCCCTGCGCGGCCACGAGAGCGGCCCGTAGCTGTGGTCCCAGTGGAAGCTCTCGCCGGCCGGGAGCGCGTGCCAGCGCCAGTGCCTGTAGTCGAGCCACGGGCTCTCGGCGTCGAGCTTGGCGGCCACCGGCAGCGCCACGAGGCCCGTGACGGCGACCGCGACCGCCGCCCCGGCGAGGTCGCGCACGGCGAGGCGCGGGAGCCACAGCCAGGTGGCCACGAGCACGAGCAGCGCGAGCCCGCGCAGGAGCGGCAGGTCGAGCGGGCGCTGGGCGAGCGCCGCGCCGTAGACGGCGAGCAGCAGCCCGAGCCCGAGCACGCGCAGCGCGGGGCGCGCGCGGCCGGCCGGCCAGAACGCGGCGGCAGCCGCCGCGACCGACGCAGCCGGCGCCGCGAGCAGCAGCGTCAGCGGGACCCACGCGTCCGCGTCGGGCGCGATCGGGTAGTCGGCCGCCTGGAGCCCCGTCAGCCCGCGGTCGAGCCCGGTCGCGAGGTCGTCCCAGCGGGAGGGCGCCAGGAGCCGCGCGGGCAGCCCCATCGCGACGAGCGCCGCGGCGAGCGCCGCGAGCGCGATCAGCGGACGGAGCGGATAGGCGACGCGGCGCGGCAGCGGCGCGGTGGCGGCGAGCGCGGCGCCGCAGGCGGTCGCGATCGCGACGACGGCGAGCAGCCGCAGTCCCGGTCCCTCCCGCACCAGGCCGATCCAGTGGGCGCCGGCGAACGCGCACAGCGCCGCGAACGCGACGAGCTCGGCGCCCGCCGGGGCGAGCCCCGCGGGCACGCGCCGGCTGCCGGCGAGCCGCGCCGATGCCACGCCCGCGACGCTGTAGCCGCTCATGCCGCCTCCACGGCCATGCCCGCCTGCACCGCGTGGCCGGCGCAGCCCGCGACCGTGAACACCACCCGCATGCCCGGCACGGCCACGGGCGTGACGTAGAACGCCCGCGACGGCAGCCGCGCGACGACGCCGGGGGGCCGGCCGCCGTGCGCCGAGACCCAGAACACCGCTCCCTGGCGGTCGAGGGAGCTCCCGGACGGCACGCCGTCGGCCGGCTCGACCAGCGCGAGGCGCGCGTGCAGGGGCGCGAGCGTGCGCAGGTCCGCGTCGAGCTCGTGCGCGCGCCGATCCCCCGGCAGCAGCACCGCCGCCCCGCCTGTCTCGCGGGCGAGGTGCACGGCGAGCGAGGCGACCGCGCGCACCGCTCGGTCGAGCGCCTCCTCGGAGGCCGGGCGGCGCGCGTCGAGCACCACGAGCGGCCGCGCGTCGCCCTCGGCGATCAGCTTGCGCTCCATGAGCTCGCCGGTGCGCGCCACCGCCGGCCAGTGGATGCGCGACGCCGGCGTGCCCTGCCGGTAGGGACGCAGCGTGTCGAGCTCCAGCTCCGACGCCTGGCCGGCCCCGGCCCCGGCCAGGGCGAAGCGCGCGCCGCCGTCCTCGCCCACGACCCGCACCGGCTCGAGACGGGGAAGCACGAGCACGCTCGCCGGCTCGCTGCGCGTCTCGCGCACGACCAGCGACAGCGGGTCGCGGATCACGAGCCGCGCCGGCTCGAGCTCGCGCCGCCCGCGCCGCGCGAAGCGCACGTTGACGCGCACCCGGCTCGAGCGCGGATCGGTCGCCGGCAGCGGCCGCCGCAGCAGCGGCTCGACGAGCTCGCCCCCGGGCGCCGGCAGCGCGCCGGCCGCGGCGGTCAGCACGAGCGGATACGGCTGCTCCTCCTCGATCGTCGCGGGCCCGGGCGCGCGCGTCACGTGCGCGCCGTGCGCGGCGAGCAGCACCCACGCCGCCGCGCCGACCGCCGTGACCGCGAGCGCCACGCCGGGGACGTACAGCGAGGGCAGGTCGAAGGCACCGCCGGCGGCGCACATGAGCGCACCGAGCACGGCGACGCCCAGCGCCCTCATCGCGCCGGGACTCTCTCCAGGGCGTCTCTGACGACGTCGGCGCGCGAGACGCCCACCGCTTCCGGGGCGAGCAGCAGCCTGTGCGTGAGGACGGCCGGCGCGAGCTCCTGCACGTCGTCGGGCAGGGCGTGGTCGCGGCCCTCGAGCGCCGCGAGCGCCTTCGCCGCCTTGAGGAGCATCAGCCCGGCGCGCGGGCTCGCGCCGAGGACGGTGCGCTTGTCCGAGCGGGTCTGGTCGAGCAGCGAGACGATGTAGCGCCGCAGGATCGGGCTCGCGTGCACGGCGGCCGCCGCCTCCTGCGCGGCCAGCACCTCCGACACCTCGGTCACCGGGTTGAGGTCGAGCACCCGGTCGCCCGCTGCGTGCTGGGCGAGCATCTCCGCCTCGTCATCGGCCTCGGGGTAGCCGAGCGAGATCCGCACCATGAAGCGGTCGAGCTGCGCCTCGGGGAGCGGATAGGTGCCCTCGTGCTCGATCGGGTTCTGCGTCGCCACGACGAGGAACGGCCGCGCGAGCTCGTGCGTGTGGACGTCCACGGTCACGTGGCGCTCCTGCATGCACTCGAGCAGGCCCGACTGCGTCTTCGGCGAGGCGCGGTTGATCTCGTCGACCAGCACTACGTTCGCGAACACCGGGCCGGGGCGGAACTCGAAGCGGCCCTCCCGCTGGTTGTAGACGTTCGTGCCCACGACGTCGCCCGGCAGCAGGTCGACGGTGCACTGGATGCGCGCGTACTCGGCGTCGATCGAGCGGGCGAGAGCGCGGGCGAGCGCCGTCTTCCCGACGCCCGGGTAGTCCTCGATCAGGACGTGCCCCTCGGCGAGCAGCGCGACGACGGTGTTGCGGACGGCGCTCGCCGGCGCCTTGACCGCCCCCGTGACGTTCGCCATGAGGCGCTGCGCGAGTGCGGCGACGGCGGGAGGGTCGAGCTCAGGGACAGTCGCCATCCACAGATGATGGTACGACCCCGGAGCAACCTGCCCGCCGGGTCAGGGCTCGGCGCTCTCGAGCCCCTCGGCGCGCTCCTCGCGCAGCGTCAGCTCGCGCACGGCGGCCTCGGGGTCGCGCGCGCGCATCAGCGTCTCGCCGACCAGCACCGCGTCGACGCCCACCTGCTCGAGCTCCTCGACCTGCTCGCGCGTCGAGATGCCCGACTCCGACACGACCGTCTTCCCGGCCGGGATGTCGACGAGCAGCTCGAACGTGCGCGAGATGTCGACGCTGAAGTCCTCGAGGTTGCGGTTGTTGATGCCGATCACGTCGGCGTCGATCTCGAGCGCCGCCTCGAGCTCCTCCTCGTCGTGGATCTCCACGAGCGCGTCGAGATCGAGGGCGCGCGCCTCGGAGTGCAGAAGGCCCAGCTCGCCCGGCTCGAGCGCGCCCACCACGAGCAGCACCGCGTCGGCGCCGGCCGCCTTCGCCTCGTAGAGCTGGTAGACGTCGACCGTGAAGTCCTTGCGCAGGATGGGCAGCTCGCTCGCGGCGCGCGCGGCGCGGAGGTCGTCGAGCGAGCCCCCGAAGTTGCGCTCGTCGGTGAGGATCGAGAGCGCGGCGGCGCCGCCGCGCTCGTAGGCGCGCCCGATCTGCTCGAGGTCGGCGCCTTCGCGGATCGCCCCCGCCGAGGGCGAGCGGCGCTTGTGCTCTGCGATCAGCGAGGTCCCCGGCGCCGACAGCGCCTCGGCGAACGGGCGCCCGCCGCTGCGCGCCGCGGCCTCCCGCTCGAGCTCGGACAGCGGCCGCTCCTGCTTGCGACGGGCCACCTCCTCCCGCGTCGACGCGATCAGGCGCTCGAGCCGGACGCCCATCAGTCCGCCAGCTCCCTGGTGCGGGCGACGAAGCGCTCGAGCACGTCGTGGGCCGCGCCCGAGTCGATCGCGTCCTCGGCCGCGCGCACGCCCTCGGCGATGCTGTCCGCGCGGCCGCCGACGTAGATCGCGGCTGCGGCGTTCAGCACGGTGAGCGAGCGCTCCGGGCCCCGCCTGCCGCACAGCACCGCGCGCGTCACCTCCGCGTTCTCCTCCGGGGCGCCGGCGCGGAGCGCGCCGGGAGGCGCCGGCTCGACGCCGAGCTCCTCCGGCGAGACGGTGTAGTCGGCGAGGCGGCCCTCCCGCACCTCGATCACGCGCGTGCGTCCGGACACGCTGATCTCGTCGAGACCATCCTCGCTCGACACTACCAATCCGCTGCGGCAGCCGAGCGCCGAGAGAGCGCGCGCGATCGTCTCGACGTGCTCCATCGCCGACACGCCGATCACCTGGCGCTCGGCGCCCGCCGGGTTGGTCAGCGGGCCGAGGAAGTTGAACAGCGTGCGCACGGCGAGCTCCTTGCGGACCGGAACGACGTGCCTGGTGGCGGCGTGGTGCGCGGGCGCGAACATGAACCCGAAGCCGACGTCGCGGATGCACTCCGCCACCGCCTCGGGCTCGAGGTCGATGCGGGCGCCGAGCGCCTCGAGCACGTCGGCCGAGCCGGAGGAGCCGGTGTTGGAGCGGGCGCCGTGCTTGGCGACCGTGCAGCCCGCGCCGGCCGCCACAATCGCGGCCGTCGTCGAGACGTTGAACGTCGGCCGTCCGCCGCCGGTGCCGGCGGTGTCGAGCAGATCGCGGCTGCCGACATCGACCTTGCGGGCCAGCTCGCGCATCGTGCGCGCCATGCCGGTCACCTCCTCGACCGTCTCGCCCTTCGTCCGCAGCGCGATCAGAAAGGCGGCCGACTGCACGTCGGACGCGCGCCCCTCCATCATCTCCCGCATCACCGCGGCCGCCTCGTCGGTCGAGAGGTCCTCGCGCCGGGCGAGCCGGTCGATCGCCGCGGTCAGCACGTCGTTCGGCATCAGCGCGCGCCCTCGACGAAGTTGCGCAGGAGGGACTTCCCCTGCTCGGTCAGCACGGACTCGGGGTGGAACTGCACACCCTCCGCAGGCAGCTCGCGGTGGCGAAGGCCCATGATCGTACCCTCGCAGTGCGCGGAGCGCTCGAGGCAGGCGGGCAGGTCGGGGTCGACTATGAGCGAGTGGTAGCGGCCGGCCACGAGCGGGCTTTCGAGGCCGGAGAAGATGGTCCTGCCGTCGTGCTCGACGAGCGCCGCCTTTCCGTGGACCGGCTCGCCGCGCACCACGCGGCCGCCGAAGGCCTGCGCGAGCGCCTGGTGCCCGAGGCAGACGCCCAGGACCGGCACGCCCGCCTCGGCGAGCGCCCTGGTCCCCTCCACCGACACGCCCGCCTGGGCCGGCGTGCAGGGGCCGGGCGAGACGATCGCGCGGCCGCCGCGCGCCCGCTCGACCAGCTCACCGGCGCCGAGCGCGTCGTTGCGGACCACCTCCACCTCGGCGCCGAGCTCGCCCAGGTACTGGACGAGGTTGTAGGTGAACGAGTCGTAGTTGTCGACGATCAGGACCCTCATCGGCGGCGCTCCTCAGGCCCAGTCGCGCTGGCGGCAGGCGAGCTCCACGGCGCCGAACACCGCGCCCGCCTTCGACTCGGTCTCACGCACCTCGTAATCGGCCTCGGAGTCGGCGACGATGCCGGCGCCCGCCTGGATGTGCATGCGGCCGTCCTTCACGACCGCCGAGCGGATGTAGATGCAGGTGTCGAGGTCGCCGGTGTAGCTCACGTAGCCGATCGCGCCGCCGTACGGCCCGCGCTTGACCGGCTCGAGCTCGTCGATGATCTGCATCGCGCGGATCTTCGGGGCGCCGGAGAGCGTGCCGGCGGGAAGGCACGCGCGCAGGGCGTCGAGCGCGGTCACGTCCTCGCGCAGGCGGCCCGACACCGAGGAGACGATGTGGAGGACGTGCGAGTAGGTCTCGACCACCATCAGCTCCTCGACGCGCACCGAGCCGTACTCGCACACGCGCCCGAGGTCGTTGCGGCCGAGGTCGACGAGCATCACGTGCTCGGCCCGCTCCTTCTCGTCGGCGAGCAGCTCCTTCGCGCGCTCCATGTCCTCCTCCGCGGTGGCCGCGCGCGGCCGCGTCCCCGCGATCGGCCGCTGCTCCGCGCGGCGGCCGGTCACCTTCACGAGCGGCTCCGGCGAGGCGCCCGCCAGCTCGAAGTCCTCGAAGTCGAGGAAGTACATGTACGGGCTGGGGTTGATCGTGCGCAGGCCGCGGTAGATCGAGAACGCCTCGACGGGCGCCTCGGCCGTCCAGCGCTGGCTCGGCACCACCTGGTAGACGTCGCCCGCGCGGATGTACTCCTTCGCGCGCTCCACCGCCGCGGCGAAGCCGTCCGAGCCGATGTTCGAGCTGTAGCGCGGCGGCTTGCGGTCGGCGGGCGCGGCGGCGCGCGGCGTGGGGCCGGCGAGGCGCTCGCGCACCTCCGCGATCGCGGCGACCGCGTCCTCGTAGCGACGCTCGAGCTCGCCGTCCACGAAGACGTTCGCGAGCACCGTCACCTCGTGCTTGAGGTGGTCGAACGCCACCAGCACGTCCGAGATCATGAGCGCGAGGTCGGGGATCCCGACCTCGTCGGGGGCGGGCTCGCCGATCGAGGGCTCGGCGTAGCGCGCGAGGTCGTAGCCGAAGAGCCCGACGGCCCCGCCGGCGAACGGCGGCAGCCCGGGCAGCTCGGGCACGTGGTAGCGCTCGAGCTCGGCCGCGACCGCCGCGTAGGGGTCCTCGAACGCGCGCGGCTCGCCGCCCACCGTGAGCACCCCCCGCTCGAGCCGGATCACCGCGCGCGGCTGCACGCCTAGGAACGACCAGCGCCCGAAGCGCTGCCCGCGCTCGGCCGACTCGAGCAGGAACGACGGCCCCTCCCCGCGCAGCTTCAGGTACGCCGAGACCGGCGTCTCGATGTCGTCGATGAAGGTGTGGCGGACCGGCACGACCGTGTGCCGGCGGGCCAGCTCGCGCACCTCCTCGAGGCTCGGGGTGACCTCGAGCCCCGCGCGCTCAGCGGCGACGGCCATTGAGCACCTCGAGCGCTCCCTCGAGCGTGAGCCCGCGCGAAGCGAGCAGCACGCTCAGGTGGTAGAGCACGTCGGCGGCCTCCTCGCACACGCGCTCGTCGCTCTCGGACTGCGCGGCGCGCGCCACCTCGTCAGCCTCCTCGCGGACCTTGTCGCCGATGCGCGGCGGGTCGGCGAGCAGCTCCGCGGTGTAGCTCGAGCCCGCCTCGCCCCGCGACGCCGCCTCGCGGCGCGCCGCGATCGTGCGCTCGAGCGCGGGCAGCGCCTCGTGCGGGGCGGGCCGTCCGCGGTCGCCCCGGTGAAAGCACGTTCGCTCGCCGGTGTGGCAGGCCGGGCCCGCCGGCTCGACCAGCGCCAGGATCGCGTCCGCGTCGCAGTCGTAGCGCAGCGCGCGCACCCGCTGGACGTTGCCGGAGGTCTCGCCCTTGTGCCAGAGCCTCTGCCGCGAGCGGCTGAAGAAGTGGGTCTCCCCCGTCTCGCGCGTGCGCCGAAGCGCCTCCTCGTTCATGTAGGCCAGCGTGAGGACCTCGCCCGTGCGCCAGTCCTGCACGACGCACGGGACGAGTCCGTTCTCGTCGAACGCGATCTCGTCCAAGCGCCTCGATTCTAGGGGCCGGCCGCGCCGGGACGCCTCGGCGCGCGCCGGGCGCTCGACGGGCGCGCGCGCCGGCCCCTCGATGACAGGTGGATGAGGTTGACGGACATGGGTCCGGAAAAGTCATCCACCGCGCGCGCGGGCAGCCGTCGGGCCGCGGCTGTTCTGGCGCGGGCACCCGTTCGGGCCGGAGCTACTCGATCCCGAGGCGGTCTAAGAGGGCCTCGTCGCGGCGCCAGCCGCGACGCACGCGCACGCTCAGGTCGAGGTGCACGCGCCGGCCGGTGAGCGCCTCGATCTCGCGCCGCGCGGCCGTGCCGACGGCGCGCACCATGCGCCCGCCCGCGCCTACCAGGATCCGCTTCTGCGACTCGGTCTCCGCCCACACGCGCGCGACGACGATCAGCAGGCCGTCCTCGCGCTCGATCAGCTCGTCGACCTCGACCTCCGCGGCGTGCGGCAGCTCCTCGCGCGTCCGGTGCAGCACCTGCTCGCGGATCAGCTCGGCGAGGCGGACGCGGGCGGGGAGGTCGGTGCGCTCCTCGGGCGGATAGAAGAAGGGGCCCTCCGGGAGCAGCCCCACGAGCGTCTGGACGAGCTCGGCGACGCCCGCGCCCGTGCGCGCGCTGATCGGGAAGATCTCGCCGTGCACCCCGAGCTCCGCCGCAGCCGCGAGCGCCTGGACGACCTGCGGCCGCTTGAGGCGGTCGATCTTGTTCACCGCGGTGACGGCGGGCAGGCCGACCTCGCGGATCGCGCGCGCGATGAAGCGGTCGCCCGGCCCGACGCCCTCCTCGCCGTCGAGGACGAACAGCACGGTGTCGGAGTCCTCGAGCTCGCGCTGCATCCGCGCCTGCATGCGCTCTGTGAGCGGGTCGCGCGGCCGCTGCACGCCGGGCAGGTCGACGAGCACGATCTGCCAGTCGTCGCCGGTCGCCACGCCGCGGATCGCGCGCCGGGTTGTCTGGGGCTTGTCCGAGACGATCGCCACCTTCTCCCCCACGATGCGGTTGACGAGCGTGGACTTGCCCACGTTCGGGCGGCCGGCCAGGGCTGTGAACCCGCTGCGCGTCATCGCAGTCGCGACATGATCTCGTCCTGGAGCGCGAGCATCTCCCCGTCGTCGACCTCGTGGTCGTACCCGCAGAGGTGGAGCACCCCGTGCACCACGGCCTCGAGCAGGTCGGCGGTGTGCTCGGGGCAGATCACCACGTCGCCGAGCTCGCGCGGCCCGGCGACCGGCCCCGTGCCGTCGATCGGGAACGAGAGCACGTCGGTCGGCCGGTCGCGGCCGCGGTGCTCGCGGTTCAGCCGCCGGATCTCTTCCTCGCCGACGAAAGCGATCGCGAGGTGGCCGTCGGCCACGCCGGCCGCGGCGAGCGCTGCGCGCGCCGCCGCCTCGACGCCGTCGGGCGCCGGGCCGTCGAGCTCGATCTCGACCCCGGTGACGCTCAGCGGTCGGCCTGCGCCGGGCGCAGCTCCGTCGCCTGCCGCTCGGCATGGCGGTCGTAGGCTTCGACGATGCGCTGGACCAGCTTGTGCCGGACGACGTCCTCGCCGCCGAAGCGGACGAACTCGATGTCGTCCACGCCCTCGAGGATCTCGCCCACCTGCACGAGGCCGGAGCGCTGCTCGCGCGGCAGGTCGACCTGGGTGATGTCGCCCGTGACGACCATCCTCGAGCCGAAGCCGAGGCGCGTGAGGAACATCTTCATCTGCTCGGCCGTCGTGTTCTGCGCCTCGTCGAGGATGATGAAGCTGTCGTTGAGGGTGCGGCCGCGCATGAACGCGAGCGGAGCCACCTCGATCACGCCGCGCTCGAGGTGCTGGTTCACGCGCTCGGGCTCGAGCATGTCGTAGAGGGCGTCGAAGAGCGGACGCAGGTAGGGGTCCACCTTCGCCATCAGATCGCCCGGGAGGAAGCCGAGGCGCTCGCCCGCCTCGACCGCCGGCCGGGTCAGGACGATGCGGTTGACCTCGCGCCGCGAGAGCGCCGCGACCGCCATCGCGACCGCGAGGAACGACTTGCCGGTGCCCGCCGGGCCGATGCCCACCGTGACGGTGTTGCGGCGGATCGCGTCGACGTAGCGCTTCTGGTTGACGGTCTTGGGCGCGACCTTGAGGCCGCGGTGCCGCCACACGACGTCCTCGAGGATGCGGCTCGGGCTCTCGCGTCGGTCGAGCGCGCTCGCGATCGCCGCGATCGTGCCGGGCGCGATCTCGTGGCCCTGGCGCACGAGGTCGGTCAGCTCGCGCACGACGGTGCGCGCCATCTCGACCTCGCCCTCGGCGCCGTCGAGCGTCAGCACGTTGCCGCGCAGGAACACGTCGCAGTCGAGATGCCCCTCGAGGCTGCGCAGCACGGCGTCGCCCGGGCCGGCGAGCTCGCTCGCCACGTCGTTCGGCAGCTCGACCTGGGCGCGCACTAGGCGGTCAGCTTCTCCTTCACGAGCTCGCTCACGCGCCGGCCGTCGGCGCGTCCCTTCACGCGCGGCATGACCAGCGACATCACCTGCCCCATGTCGCGCGCGGAGCTGGCGCCCGACTCGGCGATCGCGTCGCCCACGATCGCGTGCAGCTCCTCGTCGGAGAGCTGCTCGGGCAGGTACGCGGCGATGATCTCCGCCTCGCGCCGCTCCCCCGCCGCGAGATCCTCGCGGCCGGCCTCGGCGTAGGCGTCGGCGGCCTCGAGCCGGCGCTTGCGCTCGCGCTGGAGCACGGCCGCCTCGTCGGCGCCGTCGCGCGACTCCTTGATGGACTTCTGCAGCTCGCTCGTGATCAACCGCAGCGCCTGGACGCGCTCACGGTCCCCCGCCTTCAGCGCGGCTGCCGTGTCGGCCTTGATGCGGTCGAGCAGGCTCACATGTCTAGTGTAGGCCCGGCGCTGGGCGCTCGGGAAGCGGTGGGCTGCGCCCCACACGAGAACTCGGGCTGGCCCCACCCTCGGACTCGTAGGCTCCGAACCCACCGACGCCGCCCGACTCGCAAGACTGCCGGCTGACCTGTGATGTTCGACGAGAAGGACCTGCAGATGAAGGAGGCTTTCCCCGCGCGCCGCAAGGGCGTCGCGGCCCGCGCGGGCGAGTGGAGCGCCCGCAACCGCAAGAAGGCGATCTGGGGCTGGCTTGCGTTCGTGCTCCTCGCCGTCGTGGTCGGCGGCGCGATCGGCACGAAGCACATGAGGAATTCGGAAGGCGGCGCCGGCGAGGCGGCCCGCGCGCAGCGCATCCTCGACGACGCGTTCCCCCGCACGAGCTCTGAGACCGTGTTGATCCAGAGCTCGGCGCACCGGCCGGGCGACCCCGCCTTCCAGGCGGCGGTGAAGGACGTGGCGAGGCGCCTGGACGCGCTCCCGCGCGTCACGGGCATCAAGCTGCCCTCGCCCGCGGCGGGCGGCATCTCGAAGGACGGCCGCACGGCGATCGTCCGCTTCGAGATCTCCGGCGACTCCGACCAGGCGAAGAAGCACGTGCAGCCGATGCTCGACGCGGTCGCCGCCGCCCAGCGCGCGCACCCCGGGTTCCGCATCGAGGAGTTCGGCGACGCGAGCGTCACCAAGGCGCTCGACGACTCGATCGGCAAGGACTTCAAGCGCGCGGAGCGGCTCTCGATCCCGATCACGCTGCTGATCCTGATCCTCGCCTTCGGCGCGCTCGTCGCCGCCGGGCTGCCCGTGATCCTCGCGATCTCCGCCGTGGCGGCGACGCTCGGCCTGGTGGCGATCCCGAGCCAGATCTTCCCCGTGGACAGCGGCATCGCCTCGGTGGTGCTCCTGATCGGCATGGCGGTGGGCGTCGACTACTCGCTCTTCTACCTGCGGCGCGAGCGCGAGGAGCGCGAGCGCGGGCTCGAGCCGCGGGGGGGGGGCGGGGGGGGGGGCGGCCACCCCGGGGGGGCCCCGCGGGGGGGGGGGGGGAATAAAAAGAAAAAGAGG
>JADGHQ010000031.1 GCA_019683805.1 Thermoleophilaceae bacterium | reverse complement strand
CCCCGCCCCGTAGCCCGCGGAACAGCCGCCCGCCGATCGCGATCGCGCCGCCGATCCCGGTCCCGAGCGTCAGCATCGCCGCCACCCCCGCGCCGTGGGCGGCCCCGGCGCGCAGCTCGGCGAGCAGCGCCGCGTTCGCGTCGTTGTCGACCGCGACGGGCAGGCCGAGCCGCTCGCTCATGAGGTCCCTGAGCGGCACGCCGTCGAGGGGCAGGTGGACCGACCCCTCGGACACGCCGGACTCGAAGTCGACCCGCGAGGGGATCCCGAACCCCACGGCCTCGACGTCCGGCGCCGCCGCGCGAGCCTCCTCGACTACCTCTACCATCAGCTCGAGCAGCTCCCGCTGGCCGAGCCCGCGCACCACGCGGTGAACGCGGTGGTGGACGAGCAGCCGCTCGTCGACGACCCCGCCGAGCAGCTTCGTGCCACCGGCGTCGATCCCGATTACGCGCCCAGGCGGCATGGGCCCCGACGATATACCCCCACCGATGCCAGACGCTCCCGCACCGGAATACAAGGTCTACCGCTCGCGCCGGCGCCTGCTCGGCGACCTGCGGCCGGGCGACGCGCTGAGGTCGCTGCGGCGGGAGCGCGAGCGCGAGCCGGACGCGCCCCGCCGCCGGCCGACGCCGAGGCGGGTGCTGAAGTGGGCCGTCCTCGCTGTCGTCTTCTGGGTTGCGCTGTCGGTCGCGCTCTTCCTCATCTCCGCGACGCTCGAGCAGGGCGTCTCGTCGAGCGCCGAGGAGGCGCTCTCGCACGGCGGCAGCATGCTCACCGGCAGCACCATCCTCGTGCTCGGCTCGGACGCACGGCCGAAGGGCAGCCACGAGCCCGGAGCGAACCCCGGCGGCCCGAGCCGGTCGGACAGCATCATGCTCCTGCACGTGGGCCTCGGGAGCGTGCGGAAGCTCTCGATCCTGCGCGACTCCTACGCCGAGATCCCAGGCCACGGCGCGCAGAAGATCAACGCCGCCTACGCGCTCGGCGGGCCCGCGCTCGCGATCCGTACGGTCGAGGGGTTCATGGGCAACGGCCTCCACATCGACCACGTGATGGAGGTGAGCTTCGAGGACTTCCCGAGGCTGATCGACGCGCTCGGGGGCATCGACGTGAAGCTGAAGCGCTGCATCCGCTCGAACTCGTTCGACGGGCGCGTCTTCCGGTTGCGCAGGGGCGAGCACCACCTCAACGGGCGCCAGGCGCTCGCCTTCGCGCGCGTGCGCGAGAACTTCTGCGCGCCGAACGAGGACGACCGCCAGCGCGCGGCGCGCCAGCAGCAGGTGCTGAGCGCGATGCGCTCGCGGGCGCTCTCGCCGAGCACGTTCGTGCGCCTGCCGTGGGTCGCCTGGGAGGCGCCCCGCACGGTGCGCACGGACATCGGCGGCTTCGGCCTGCTGGGCATGTTCGGCGACCTCGTGACGGGCGGAGGGGGCTCAGCGGCGCACGTGCTCGAGCCGATCGCAAACGGCCCGAACGGAAGCCTGCTCATCTCCCAGGAGGAGCGGCGCCGCGGCGTGGAGTATCTGCTGGGGCGCTAGCCCGCGCGCCCCTCGGGCGCGTGCTAGTCGCTCGCGCTCGAGCTCTTGGCCTCTGACTTCGACTCGGACTTCGACTCCGACGACGAGCTATCGGAACCGCCCTCGGAGCTCGACGAGGAGCTCGCCCCTCGGCTCTTCTTGCCGTAGTCGGTGTTGTAGAAGCCCGAGCCCTTGAAGTGGACGGCGACGGGATGCAGCACGCGCCGCACGGACGACCCGCAGCTCGTGCAGGTGCTGACCGGATCGTCACTCATGCGCTGCATGACCTCGAACGTGTGCCCCTTCTCGCAGCGGTACTCGTAGATCGGCATGGCACTCGGAGTATAGGAGTGCCAATGGCCGGCCGCCTGGCTTCCGCCCGCCCCGCCCCGGGCGCGCCGGCGGCCGCGGCCCGGGGCGCCTCGCGCAATCCGCGTCCGGCGCGATTCCCGGCCGCTGCGGCGCCCGCTAGGGTTCCCGGCCATGGCCGATCCGGCGAAGGCCGACGTCGTCACGATGGACAAGGTCGTCGCGCTCTGCAAGCGGCGCGGGCTGATCTTCCCTGCCTCGGAGATCTACGGCGGGATCGCCAACACCTACGACTACGGGCACTACGGCGTCCTGCTGAAGCGCAACGTGATCGACGCCTGGTGGCAGGCGATGGTCGGCGACCGCGACGACATCGTCGCCCTCGACAGCGCGATCATCCAGCACCCGCGCACCTGGGAGGCGTCGGGGCACCTCGCCGGGTTCACCGACCCGCTCGTCGACTGCAAGACGTGCGGTCACCGCTTCCGCGCAGACCACCTCGACCTCTCGCACGAGGAGGCGCGCTGCCCGCGCAAGCCGAGCGTCGTCCCGGGTGAGGGGCCGGAGTGCGACCTCACCGAGGCGCGCGAGTTCAACCTCATGTTCGAGACGACGATCGGGCCCGTCAAGGACGCCGGCTCGACCGTCTACCTGCGTCCCGAGACCGCGCAGGGCATCTTCCTCGACTTCAAGACGGTGCTCGGCTTCGCGCGCCGCAAGCCGCCGTTCGGCATCGCCCAGGTCGGCAAGTCGTTCCGCAACGAGATCACGCCGGGCAACTTCATCTTCCGGACGCTCGAGTTCGAGCAGATGGAGATGGAGTTCTTCGTGCCGCCCGCCGACGCGCAGCGCTGGCACGAGTATTGGCTCGAGGCGCGGCTCGCCTGGTACGTCGAGCTCGGGATCCGGCGCGACCACCTGCGCCTGCGCGAGCACGGCCCCGAGGAGCTCAGCCACTACTCGAGCGCGACGAGCGACGTGGAGTACCTCTACCCGATCGGCTGGCAGGAGCTCGAGGGCATCGCCAACCGCGGCGACTTCGACCTCCGCCAGCACGCGCGGTACTCCGGCGAGCGGCTCGAGTACTTCGACCAGGCAACCGGCGAGCGCTACGTGCCGCACGTGATCGAGCCGGCCGCGGGCGTCGGCCGCACCGTGCTCGCGCTGCTCTGCGACGCCTACGACGAGGACGAGCTGGGCGGCGAGCGGCGCACGGTCCTGAAGATGCACCCGCGCGTGGCGCCGGTGAAGGTCGCCGTGCTGCCGCTCGTGCGCAAGGACGGGCAGCCCGAGCTGGCGCGCCAGGTCCACGAGGAGCTGAAGCGCCGCTTCCAGACCGAGTACGACGAGGGCGGGTCGATCGGCAGGCGCTACCGCCGGCAGGACGAGATCGGCACCCCCTTCTGCGTCACGATCGACCACCAGTCGCTCGAGGACGGCACCGTCACGGTGCGCGACCGCGACACGCTGGCGCAGGAGCGCGTGGCGATCGCCGGGCTTGCCGAGCACCTCGACTGCCGGCTCAAGGCCCGGTGGACCTCGCCGAAGCTCGACTCCTGAGCGGCTGCTAGTCGCCGAGCAGGAAGCGCGCGCTCTCGATCCCGAGCTCGAAGGCGCCCGAGCGGTCCCAGTGCGGGTCCGAGAGGACCTGCATCAGGATGCCGTCGCCGAGCGCGAGCAGCAGCGCGGCGACGGGCTCCGCCGGCGCGCGCAGCGCAACAACGCCGGCGCGCGCCTTCTCCTCGAGCACGCGCGCCAGCGTCTCGCGGATGCGCCGGTAGAGCTCGCCCATCTCGGCGCGCAGCTCCTCGTTGTGCCGCGACGCCGCGAACATCTCGTAGAGCACCGCCTGGGACTCGGCATCGTGCTCGAGGTAGTCGAGCAGGTTGGTGACGAGCACGTCGACGATCGCGTCGACCGAGTCCGCGTCCGCGAGCTGCTCCTCGAGCTGGTCGAGCCGGACGTCGCAGTCGTGGCGCACGACCTCGACGAGCAGGCGCTCCTTCGTTCCGAAGTAGTAGTGGAGGAGCCCGCGCGAGACACCGGCCTCGCGCGCCACGTGGTCGAACGTGGAGCCCGCGGCGCCGCGGCGCCCCACGCTCCTCCGCATGGCGGATACGATGCGCCGCGCCTTCTCGCTGTCGAGCCTGCGCGCGGGCTCGCCCGCCGCGGCCCTCGTGCTCACCGAGGCCTTCATCCCGGTCAAGCGTAGCTGGCCGGCCAGCCAGAGAGCCCGGCGCTTCGGCGCCCGCGCGCGGGGGCGCTCCGCGGCCCGCGAGGCGCCTCTGCGGGATCGCGCCGGGCGGGGCTGCGTGGCCGCGGGATACGCTCGCGCCCGTGAACGTGCACGTGGTCGCAACCGGCGGGACGATCGCGATGGCAGGGCCGCTCGCCCGCCCCGCCCGCAGCGGCGAGGAGCTGCTCGCGGCGCTGCCCGGCGTCGAGCGGATCGCCAGCGTGTCCGTCGAGCAGCTCGCGAACCTGCCCGGCGTGGAGCTACGTCCGGCGCTCGCGGCGGAGGCGCTGGCCGCCGCGGACCGCGCGCTCGAGGCGGGCGCGGGCGGCTGCGTGCTCGTGCAGGGCACCGACACGATCGAGGAGACCGCCGAGCTCGCAGACCTGCTCTGGGCGCACGAGGCGCCGCTCGTCGTGACGGGCGCGATGCGGCCGGCGAGCGCGCCGGGCGCCGACGGCCCTGCGAACCTGCTCGACGCGATCCGCGTGGCCGCCTCGCGGGACGCGCGCGGCGCGGGGGCGCTCGTGTGCCTCGACGGGCTGGTGCACGAGGGCTCGGCGGCCTTCAAGTCCCACAGCTGGCGGCCCGCCGCGTTCGAGTCGCCGGCCCCGCTGGGCACGGTCTGCGAGGGCGAGGTGCGGCTCCGGCTGCGGGTCGACCGGCGCCCGCCCGTCGGGAGCCCCCGGGAGGCGCTCGCGGGCGGCCTCGACCGGCACGTCCCGATCGTGACGGCGGCGGCGGGCGTCGACTCGCGCATGCTCGACGCCGCGCTCGACCAGGGCGCCGAGGCGATCGTCCTCGCGGCGCTCGGCGCGGGCCACGTGCCCGCCGCGATGCTCGACGGCGTCGACCGCGCGCTCGCCGCGGGCGTCCCGGTGATCGTCTGCGCGCGCCCGCCGCGCGGCGGCACGCTGCGCCGGACCTACGGCTTCGACGGCTCCGAGTCCGACCTCGAGCGCCGCGGCGCGATCCTCGCCGGCGAGGCCACGCCGTGGAAGGCGCGCATCCGCGCGCTCGTCGCGCGCGCGCTCGAGCTCGACCCGCGCGAGCTGTTCTGAGCAACGGCGAGGGGCGCCGCCCGGGCGCCCCTCGCGAAGTCCACGCCTGACCGCGCGCTAGGAGCTGCCGATCGGGGCGCTCTCGCCGGCGGGCGTCGTGGTCGAGGTGTACTCGAACTCCTCCTCGGAGCCGAACACCGCGTCGAGCACCTTCTTCCGCAGGTTCTCGCTCAGGGCGAGCGCGAGGCCCGCGGCCACGAGCAGCAGCAACAGGCCGCCGCGGCGCTTGCGCTTCCTCGGGCGCCGCGTGGCCCGCAGCGAGTCCGCGACCTCGCGCAGCGACTTGGCGGCCTCGCGCAGCTCCTTCTGGACCTTCTTGTCGTCCATCAGGGCCTTCGCCGGGCCCTTGCCGTTCGACATCCGCTCGTAGGCCTTGCGCGCGGACTCGAACGCGGCCCTCAGGTTGTCCCTGAGCTGCTCGTCCTCCACCACGCGCTGCACGTACGGGTTCGAGGTGACCGCCTTGCCGGCGGCCACGGCGCCCGCCCCAGCCCTTGCGGTCTTCTTCCTCTTCGAAGCCAATTGCTCTCCTCGATCCGCTTGCCTGGCGAGCATACCCGGGTTCGCCGGCAGGGACACCGCAGGCCCGGAGACGGGGCGGCGCTAGGCGCGCGCGCGGCTGCGGCGCGCCCCCGCTCGCCCGTCGCCGGGCGCGGAGGGGCGGGAGGCGGCGCGGCCGCGGCGCGAGGGCCGGTCGCCGTCGTCGGGCTCGAGCGCCTCGCGCAGCACCTGGTCGACCCGGTCGACCCACTTGAACTCGATGCCGCGCCGGAGCTGCGGCGGGATCTCGTCGAGGTCCGGCTGGTTGAGCTTCGGCGCGATCACCGTGGTGATGCCCGCGCGGTGGGCGGCGAGCGACTTCTCCTTCAGGCCGCCGATCGGGAGCACCTGGCCGGTGAGGGTGACCTCGCCCGTCATCGCGACGTCCGGGCGCACGAAGCGGCCTGTCACGAGCGACACGAGCGCGGTCGCCATGGCGACGCCGGCGCTCGGCCCATCCTTCGGGATCGCGCCGGCCGGCACGTGCAGGTGGATGTCGTGCGTGCGCCACCAGTCGTCGGGCACGGCACGGCCCCAGCGCGCCACGTTCGCCTTGGCCCAGGACAGCGCGGCGGCGGCCGACTCCCTCATCACGTCGCCGATCTGGCCCGTGATCTGCAGGCGGCCGTCGCCCGGGTAGGCCGCGGCCTCGATGAAGAGGATCTCGCCCCCCACCGGGGTCCAGGCGAGGCCGGTCGCGACGCCCGGCTGGCGCGGCCGGATCTTCGACTCCTCGATGAAGCGCCGCCGCCCGAGCAGCTCGGTCACGGTGCGCGGCCGGATCACGCGCTTGCGCGTGCGCTTGCCCTCGGCGAACTCGCGCGCCACCTTGCGGCACACCGCGCCGATCTCGCGCTCGAGGTTGCGCACGCCCGCCTCGCGCGTGTACCCGTCGATGATCAGCTCGAGCGCCTCGTCGACGAACTCGATCTTCGACTTGCTGAGGCCGTTGCGCTCGATCTGGCGCGGCACGAGGTAGCGCTTGGCGATCTCGAGCTTCTCGGCCTCGGTGTAGCCCGAGAGCTGGATCACCTCCATGCGGTCGCGCAGCGGGGCGGGGATCGTGTCGAGCACGTTCGCCGTCGTGATGAACAGCACCCGCGAGAGGTCGAACGGGAGGTCCAGGTAGTGGTCGCGGAAGGTGGTGTTCTGCTCGGGGTCGAGCACCTCGAGCATCGCGCTCGCCGGGTCGCCCTGGAACCCCGCGCCCATCTTGTCGATCTCGTCGATCATCAGGACCGGGTTGTTCGCGCCGGCGTCGCGGATCGCGCGGATGATCGTGCCCGGCATGGCGCCCACGTAGGTGCGCCGGTGGCCGCGGATCTCCGACTCGTCGCGCACGCCGCCGACGGAGATGCGCTCGAAGCGGCGGCCCATCGCGGCGGCGATCGAGCGCCCCAGCGAGGTCTTGCCGACGCCGGGCGGGCCGAGGAAGCAGAGGATCGCCGAGCGCGCGTCCGGCTTCAGCTTCTGGACGGCGAGAAACTCGAGGATGCGCTCCTTGATCTTCTCGATGTCGTAGTGGTCGCGGTCGAGCTGGCGGCGCGCCTTCGTGAGGTCGAGGTCGTCCTCGGTCGACGTCTTCCAGGGCAGGGAGATGATCCACTCGACGTAGGTGCGGATGACCCCGTGCTCGGCCGCCTGCGACGGGAGGCGCTCGAGGCGCGAGAGCTCGCGCTCGGCGACCTTCCGCACGTCGTCCGGCAGGTCCGCTGCCTCCACCTGCTCGCGCAGCTCCCGGGCCTCGGCCTGCTCGGGGTCGGTCTCGCCCAGCTCCTCCTGGATCGCCTTGAGCTGCTGGCGCAGGTAGTACTCGCGTTGGCCGCGCTCGAGCTCGGACTGGACCTGCGACTGGATCTTCGACCCGAGCGAGATCACCTCGAGCTCGCGCGCGAGGATCTGGGAGAGGCGCCGCAGGCGGCGCTCGACGTTGAGCTCCTCGAGCAGGGCCTGCTTCTCCTCGGTGGGGATCCGCAGCGCTCCGGCGATCGCGTGCGCGAGCTCGGAGGGGTCGTCGATGTTCGCGAGCGCGATCGCGAGCTCCTCCGGCAGGTACGGCACCTGCTCGATGATCTTCGCGGAGGTGCTCTGCACGTTGCGCATGAGCGCCCGCAGCTCCTGCGTGTCCTCCACCACGTCCGGCAGCTCCTCGATGCGCGCCACCAGGTAGGGCTCGGTCGAGACGTACTCGGTGAGGCGCACGCGCTGGTGCGTCTGCACGAGGATCCGCAGCGTGCCGTCCGGCACCCGCATCATGCGCGCGACGGTCCCGACCACGCCGACGTCGTAGAGGTCGTCCGGCCCGGGCTCGTTCACGTCGGCGCTCCTGGACGCGACCATGACGAGCGTGCGGTTGCCCCCGAGCACGTCGTTGAGGAGCTCGATCGAGCGCGGCTGGCCGGCCGCCAGCGGGATCACCGTGTCGGGGAAGCTGACCGTGTCCTTCAGCGGCAGGACCGGCAGCGTCGCCGGCACCTTGCCCTCGGCGCCGTCCCCGCGGGTGGCGGACTCTGGCAGGTAGATCGTCACGCGCCGGTTCCGTGGCCGCTGTCGCTGTCCTGCCGGAGCTGCCCCGTCCGGCCGCTGATCGGGACGCGGCGCGCCGAGTGCTCCGGCTGCCGCAGCGGGATCTCGATCTTGAGGATGCCGTCCTCATAGGTCGCCCGCGCGGCGTCCTGCTCGACGTCGGCGCCGAGCTCCACCACACGCCGGAAGGGCCCGTGCTCGATCTCGATCTGCTGGTAGAGGCGGCCCTCCTCCACCTGGGTGCGGCGCTCGCCCGCGATCTCGAGCTGGCGGCCGCGGATCTCGAGGACCACCTCCTCGACCTTCACGCCGGCGAGATCGGCGGTCACCACGGCGCGCGGGGGGTCGTCGCAGTAGTACACGTCCACGCGCGGCGAGAACCCGCGGCGGGGGGCCAGCCCCGACCGCTCGAACACGTCGCCGAAGAGCTCGTCGATCTCCCGGCGCATCCGTTCGAAGTTGGCGAAGATGTCTCGCTCGGAGCTCACCTTTCGCTCAGGGTACCCACCGTGCCCGCGCGGCTTCGGCGAAAGCGCCTCAGAGCTCGTAGACGGCGCCCTCGCGGGCCACCTCCACCGGCCCGCCGAAGGCGCGCTCCGCCTCCTTCAGCGCCCACAGCTGGTCGAGCTCGTCGGAGATGTGGGTGAGCACTAGCCTGCGGACCCCGGCCGCGCGCGCGTGATCGCCCGCCTCGGCGGGCGTGAGGTGGCCGCGCTCGCCCGTGCGCTCGGGGCGCGGCAGCGTGGCCTCGGCGAGCAGCAGGTCGGCCCCGCGAGCGAAGCGCGTGAGGTTGTCGCTCGGCCGCGAGTCCGCCCCGAACACGAGCCGGCCGCCTCCGTTCGACGAGGTGGCCGCGATCGCGTAGGTCTCCTGGAAGTGGGGCACCGCCTGGAACTCGAAGCGCAGCGACCCCACCTCGGGCGTCGAGCTCTCGGCGTACTCCTCGATCTCGAAGGCGCGCTCGGCGAGGTCCTCGGGCCCCCACGAGCCGATGATCCGCCGCAGCGTCTGTCGGGTGCCTGGCGGGCCGAGCACGAGCGGGCGCGCGGGGCGGTCGGTGCCCGGCCAGCGGTCGACCGGCACGGGCTGCTGGCGCGGCGCGTAGATGAGCGCGTACGAGTAGGGGATCAGGTCTAGGAAGTGATCCGCGTGCAGGTGCGAGATCACGATCGCGTCGAGCCGCGTGTAGTCGCGGTAGCGCCGGAGCTTCGCGAAGACCCCGTTGCCGATGTCGATCAGCGCCGTCGAGTCGCCGTCCTCCAGCAGGTAGCCGGAGCACGCGCCGCCGGCGTCCTGCCACGCGGGCGACTTGCCGAGAACCGTCAGCCTCATCCCCGCGCGCAACTCTATTCCCGAGCGGCCGGCCGCGCGGCCGCAGCGCCCTGCGGGCGGCGCGCCTACTGCGGCTGCGGAAAGGCGTAGGCGGTGCGAGTGCGCTCGCTGCGGAAGACGAACGTGAGCTGGCGCTCGGGGGCGAGGCCGCGCGCGGCGGGCCGGAAGGTCGGACACGGTTCCTGGCACTTGAGCGCGCACAGCATGTTCACGTGGAAGTAGCAGTCCTTGCAGGTGATGCGCTTCGCCATGTCGGGGGAACCGGGTCTCCTTCGCGGTCTGTCGAGGTGGTGCGGTGGTCGCGCATCCAACACGAATTCGCCCCCCTCCGCACGCTCGGTTTCCGCAAATGCGGAACTTTTCGTTCGTGCGCAATTTGCAGGGTTTTCGTGAGAGCGGCTGCACTTTGCGGGTTTTCCCGCGCACGGCCAGGGGGCGGCGCTCGACCCGGGCGCCGGGCGGGACGGCCGCCGAGCATCTGGGACGATCGCGCAGAAGCGCCATGGAGCTTGTAACGGGAGCGACGGGATACGTGGGCGGCCGCCTGGTCGAGCGGCTCCTCCGCGAGGGGCGCGCGGTCCGCGCGCTCGCCCGCGACCCGAGCCGCCTGCAGCGGCGCACGGGCCTCGAGGCGGTGGAGGGCGACCTCCTCACCGGCGCGGGGCTCGAGCGGGCGCTCGACGGTTGCGACCACGCCTACTACCTCGTGCACTCGATGGAGCCGGCCCCGGGCGCGAGCTCTGACAGCGGGTTCGCGAGCCGCGACCGCGCGGCGGCCGAGAACTTCGCGGCGGCGGCGCAGGCGGCGGGCGTGCGCAGGGTCGTCTACCTCGGCGGCATCCTGCCCTCGGACGGCGCCCCGCTCTCGCCGCACCTCGCCTCGCGCCTCGAGGTCGAGCGGATCCTGCTCGAGGCGCTGCCGGGCTCGACGGCGCTGCGGGCCTCGATCCTGATCGGCGCCCGCTCGCCCTCGTTCCGGATCCTCGTGCGCCTCGTGGAGCGACTGCGCCTCGTCCCGCTGCCGGCCTGGCGCGACCACCGCACCGCCCCGATCGACGAGCGCGACGCCGTGGAGTACCTGAGCCGCGCCCCGCTCTGCGACGAGGCCGCCGGCCGCTCGCTCGACATCGCGGGCCCGGACGTGCTCTCCTACGCCGCCATGATCGAGCGGATCGCCGACCTGATGGGGGTTGGACGGGCCCCGATCCCCATCGGCGTCTCGCTGACGCCCGTCGCGAGCCCTATCGTCGCGTCCGTGACAGGCCAGCCGCTCGAGCTCGTGCGGCCGCTGATGACCTCCCTCGGGCGCGACCTCCTGCCCCGCGACGACAGCGCGCGCCGGATCTTCGGCCTGCGCCTGCGCCCCTTCGACCGCGCCGTGGAGCACGCGCTCGCCGAGTGGGAGCGCGAGGAGGAGCTGGCTGCGAGGTGAGGGTCGAGCGGCGGATCGAGATCGCTGCGGCGCCTGAGCGTCTGTACGAACTCGTCATGGACCCCCACCGGCTCGACGACTGGGTGACGATCCACGCCGGCCTCGAGGACGCTCCGCGCGGCGAGCTCGAGCAGGGCTCCCAGCTCACCCAGCACCTGAGGCTCGCGGGCCAGCGCGTGCACGTCCGCTGGACCGTCGTCGAGGCCGACAAGCCGAGGCGCGTCGAGTGGGAGGGCCGCGGGCCTGTGCGCTCGCGGGCACGGGTGGTCTACAGCTTCGAGCCGACCGACACCGGCACCTGCTTCCGCTACGTGAACGAGTACCACGCGCCGGGCGGCCCGCTAGGGCGGCTCGCGGGCCGCGTGCTCGCGGGCATGTCGGAGCGGGAGGCGGACCGCTCGCTCGAGCGGCTGAAGGAGCTCGCCGAGCGCGGCGGCACCTGACGCGCAACGCCCTGGGGCGGGCCGGCGGCGCCGGCCCGCCCCCGGAGTCGAGCCGCCTAGAGCGTCTTCATCGCCTCGACGAGCTCCCGCACGGCATCCGCCGAGCGCTGGAGCTGCTCCTTCTCGGCGTCCTCGAGGTCGATCTCGACGATCTCCTCGATGCCCGCGGCGCCCAGCCGCACCGGCACGCCGACGAAGAGGCCGTCGATGCCGTACTCGCCCTGGCAGAGCGCCGCGCACGGGAGCACGCGCTTCTGGTCGAGGACGATCGCGTCGACCATCTCCACCACGGCGGCGGAGGGCGCGTAGAACGCGGAGCCCTTCTGCAGCAGCTTCACGACCTCGGCGCCGCCGTCGCGCGTGCGCTGCACGATCTCCTCGAGCCGCTCCTCGGAGATCTTCTGCCGCACCGGCACGCCCGCCACGTTCGTGTAGCTGACGACGGGGACCATCGTGTCGCCGTGGCCTCCGAGCACGAAGCCGGTCACGTCGCGCACGGAGACACCGAGCTCCCACGCCAGGAAGGTGCGGAAGCGCGCGGAGTCGAGGATGCCCGCCATGCCGATCACGCGCTGCCGCGGGAAGCCGCTCACGTCCGCGGCCACGTGACACATCGCGTCGAGCGGGTTGGTGACGACGATGATGATCGCGTCGGGCGAGCGCTCGGCCACCTCGCGCGCCACGCCGCCGACGATCTCCTTGTTCTTGCCGAGCAGGTCGTCGCGGCTCATCCCGGGCTGGCGCGGGAAGCCGGAGGTGATCACGACGATGTCCGAGCCCGCGGTCTCCTCGTACCCGTTCGTGCCGACCACGTTCGGCTCATACCCCACCACCGGGCCGGCCTCGTTGAGGTCGAGCGCCTTGCCCTGCGGCATCCCCTCGACGATGTCCACGAGCACGACGTTGGCGTAATCGCGCTCTGCAAGACGCTGTGCAGTGGTTGCACCTACATTACCTGCACCTACTACAGTGATCTTCCTACGCATTATCCTACCTTTGCTGAAGGTCATTCAATTTGTGTAACTATTGCACCAAGGAGAGCCATGACTGACTTCTTGGCGGAAAAGCGAGCCGAGATCGACAACCGGCTCAAGGAGCTCCGCCCCCTGTACGAGGAGTACCTGGTTCTCGAGCGGGCGAAGGCGGCGCTCGAGAACGTGAACGCCACCGGCGGCGGGGCCGGCCGGACGCGCGGGGCCGCCGCCGGCGCACGCCGTCGCGGACGGCGGCGCGGCTCCGGGACGCGTGCCCAGGAGGCGCTCGAGGTGGTGCGTCAAAACCCCGGGATCACGGTGGCGGAGATCGCGCGGCAGCTCGGCGTGAACCCGCCGAACTACATGTACCGGGTGCTGGCGACCCTCGAGTCGGAGGGCGCCGTTCGCAAGGAGGGCCGGGGCTACACCGCGGTGTAGCCCACCCCCCTTCTCACACGAGCTAGACAGCGACCGTCTCCATCTTCTCGATGATCGCGGTGGCCACCTCCGAGGTGCCGACCGCGGTCGGATCGTCGCGCGTCGGCTTCATGTCGTAGGTGACGGACTTGCCCTCGCGGATCACCTCCGCGATCGCGCCCTCCATGCGGTCGGCGGCCTCGCGCTCGTCGATGTGACGGAGCAGCATCACGCCGGAGAGCATCAGGGCCATCGGGTTCACCTTGTTCTGACCCTTGTACTTCGGGGCGGAGCCGTGCACCGCCTCGAACACCGCGTACTCGTCACCGATGTTGGCGCCCGGGGCGAGGCCGAGGCCGCCGATCATCCCCGCGCCGAGGTCCGACACGATGTCGCCGTAGAGGTTGGGCAGCACCACCACGTCGTACTCCTCGGGCCGGGTGACGAGCTGGTTGCACAGGTTGTCGATGATCCGGTCCTCGAACTCGACGTCCGGATACTCGTTCTCGGCCACCTCGCGCCCGACGCGCAGGAAGAGCCCGTCGGTGTGCTTCATGATGTTCGCCTTGTGCGCGAGGGTGACCTTGCGCCGGCCGTTGGCCTTCGCGTACTCGAACGCCGCGCGCACGATCCGCTGCGTGCCGTGGATCGAGATCGGCTTGATCGACACGCCGATGTCCTCGCGCAGCTCGGTCCCCTCGGTCTCCTTTATGAACTGACGGAGCTTCTCGGTCCTCGGATCGCCGAGCTCGTACTCGATGCCGGCGTAGAGGTCCTCGTGGTTCTCCCGGACGAGCACGATGTCGGTCTCGGGGAAGCGGGTGCGCACGCCCTCGTAGGCCTTGCACGGCCGCAGGCACGCGTAGAGGTCGAGCTCCTTGCGCAGCGCGACGTTCACGGAGCGGAAGCCGGAGCCGACGGGTGTGGTGATCGGCCCCTTGATCGCGAGCTTGCGCTCCTTGATCGACTCGATCACGCGGTCGGGAAGAGGGGTGCCCTCCCGCTCGTACACGTCGGCTCCGGCGTCCTGGAAGTCCCACTCGAAGTCGACGCCGGTCGCCTCGAGGACCCGCTGCACCGCCTCCGAGATCTCCGGGCCGGTGCCGTCGCCGGGAATGAACGTGACACGGTAAGCCACGGGTTTCCTTTCCTTTCTCGGGGGTCGCGCATTATCGCTCGCGCCGGCCGCCGATGACGCAACGGCCGGCTGCCGGCCGGCGGGTGTGGGACGATTGGCGTCGAGTGTTCGGAGGACGTTCCCTCCAGCTGGCGCGGGTGTTCGGAATCAGGATCGGGGTGAACCCGAGCTGGTTCATCGTCCTGTTCCTGATCATCTGGTCGCTGTCGGACGAGTTCAGGCGGGTATTCGACTCGGACACCGAGGCGTTCGCGCTCGCGGTGGTGAGCGCGCTGCTGTTCTTCGGCTCGATCCTGCTGCACGAGCTGGGCCACGCGCTCGTCTCGATCAGGCGCGGGATCGAGATCGACGGGATCGACCTGTGGCTGTTCGGCGGCGTGGCGCGCATGCGCCGCGACTCCGACTCCGCCAGGACCGAGTTCCTCGTCGCGGTGGCGGGGCCGCTCGTGACGCTCGCGATCGTCGTCGGGTGCGCGCTCGCCGGCGTGGCGGTCGCGGGAACCGAGGGCTTCGGGAACGCGATCACCTTCGACAGCTCGGCCGGCGTCGGCCCGGTCGACGCCGTGCTCGGCTACCTCACCTGGATCAACGCCTTCCTGCTGGTCGTGAACCTGCTGCCCGGCTTCCCGCTCGACGGGGGCCGGATCATGCGCTCGATCGTCTGGTGGCGCACGGGGGACCGCGTTCGCGCCACCCGCGTCGCCGCCCGGCTGGGGCTCGGCTTCGCCTACCTGCTCGGCGCCTTCGGCGTCTACGCCGTGTTCGTGCTCGGCTCCTCGTGGGGCATCCTCGACATCGTTCTCGCCTGGTTCCTCGGCCAGGCGGCGCGCGTCGAGGAGGCGCAGTCCACCCTCGCCTCGAAGCTCCAGGCGGTGTCCGTCGCGGACGTGATGGACGCCGAGCCCGTCGCGATCCCCACGGGCGCCCGCCTCGACCAGGCGTTCGACGAGTTCTTCCTGCGCTACGGCTGGCCGTGGTTCCCCGTGGTGGACTCCGCCGGACGCTTCGCCGGGGTGCTCAGGCGCGAGCAGGTGGAGCAGGTCGACCCCGACGACCGCCGCGAGCGCACCGTCGCGGAGCTCGTGCCCGGCGCCCCGGACGGCGACCTCAGCGTGCGGGTCGACGACTCGCTCGCGGCCCTGCTCAGGTCCGAGGGGCTGCGGCGCCACGGAGCGCTGATGGCGGTCGATCGCGACGGCGTCCTGCGGGGAGTCGTGACGCTCGACCGCGTGCGCCGCGCGCTGCGCGCGTCCCTGCCGGCGTCCTGAGCCGGGGGGACCCGAAGATCGGCCGGGGCCGGCGTTCGCATAGAATCGCCGGCCGTCTCGGGGCGGCCCGCCCCGGGGAGATCTTCAGAAGAAGGGGAACAGACCGCCAGATGCCGCAGCACGACGTGCTCATCATCGGGGCCGGGCTCGCCGGCCAGCGCGCGGCTCTCGCCGCAGCAGAGGGCGGCGCCTCCGTCGGGATCATGTCGAAGGTCCACCCCGTGCGCTCGCACTCGAATGCTGCCCAGGGAGGCATCAACGCGGCGCTCAATCCGGAGGACACCTGGGAGTCGCACGCGTTCGACACCGTGAAGGGATCCGACTACCTGGGCGACCAGGACGCGATCGAGGTCATGTGCCGCGAGGCGCCGCAGCAGATCCTCGACCTCGAGCACCTCGGGGTGACCTTCCACCGCAACGAGGAGGGCCGGCTCGGCACCCGCGCCTTCGGCGGCGCCTCGGCCGCTCGCACCTACTACGTGGCCGACATCACCGGCCAGGCGATCCTGCACGTGCTCTACGAGCAGCTGATGAAGCACTCCGAGGTGCGGCGCTACGAGGAGTGGTTCGTCACCTCGCTGATGCGCGACGAGAACGGCCGCATCTCGGGCGCCGTGGCGCGCAACATCCGCGACGGGCGCGTGGAGCTGTTCGTGGCGAAGGCGGTGATCCTCGCCTCCGGCGGCAACGGCCAGATCTACAACCCCACCACCAACGCCCTCATCTGCACCGGCGACGGCATCGCGATGGCGTACCGGGCGGGCGCCACGCTGATGGACATGGAGATGGTCCAGTACCACCCGACCACGCTCGCCGGCAACGGACTGCTCATCACCGAGGGCGCCCGCGGCGAGGGCGCGCACCTCTACAACGCGAAGGGCGAGCGCTTCATGGAGAAGTACGCGCCCAACAAGATGGAGCTCGCCTCGCGCGACGTCGTCTCGCGCGCCGAGCAGACCGAGATCAACGAGGGCCGCGGCTTCCCCGACGGCACCGTCGCGCTCGACATCACGGTGGTGCCGCGCAAGCGCATCCACGAGGCGCTGCGCGAGATCGTGATGGTGGGCCGCGACTTCGCCGGCGTCGACATCACCCGCGAGCCGATCCGCGTGAAGCCCGGTAACCACTACACGATGGGCGGCGTCAAGACCGACATCGACGGACAGACCGACATCCCGGGCCTGTACGCGGCCGGCGAGTGCGCCTGCGTCTCCGTGCACGGCGGCAACCGCCTCGGCGCCAACTCGCTGCTCGACACGCTCGTCTTCGGCCGCCGCGCCGGCGCCCACGCCGCCGAGATCACGGCCCAGCTCCCGATGCCCAAGCCCGACCGCTCGTGGGTCGAGGCCGAGGAGCGCAAGATCCGCGAGATCGTCTCCCGCGAGCGCAGCGGCCGCCGCGGCGCGGAGATCAAGGCGGAGCTCGGCAAGACGATGGACAAGTACGCGGCCGTGTTCCGCGACGAGGAGGGCCTCCAGACGGCGCTTGAGACGGTGCGCCGGCTGAAGGAGGAGGCCAAGACCGTCGCGACCGACGACAAGGGCACGGTCTTCAACCAGGACGTGCTCGCGGCGCTCGAGCTCGGCTTCATGCTCGACAACGCAGAGTGCGTCGTGGTCGGCGCCCTCGAGCGCAAGGAGAGCCGCGGGGCGCAGTTCCGGACCGACTACCCGGAGCGCAACGACGAGGAGTGGCTCAAGCACATCAACCTGAACCTCTCCGAGGACGGGACGCCCGAGATCTCCTACTCCGACGTGACAATCACCCAGTGGCAGCCCGAGGAGCGCCGCTACTAGCCGATAGCCTGGGTAGCGCAGGGAGCTGACGAATGCCCGAATACACGCTGAAGATCCGCCGCTTCGACCCAGAGTCCGGCAGGGCTGCGTACTGGGAGAGCTTCCAGGTCGAGCTGCCGCCGGAGCGCTCAGTCCTCGACGGCGTGCTGCAGGCGCGCGACACCCAGGACGGCTCGCTGTCGATCCGCTGCTCCTGCCAGGCCGCCATCTGCGGCTCCTGCGCCGTGCGGATCAACGGCAGGACCGGGCTCGCCTGCAACACCAAGATCGGCGAGGCCTTCGAGCGGGCCAAGAGCTTCGGCCACGACGAGATCGTCGTCGAGCCGATGGGCAACATGCCCGTGATCAAGGACCTGATCGTCGACATGGACGCGGTCCACTGGAAGAAGGTCAAGCGCGTGGTGCCCTGGCTGCTCCCGGCCGGCGACCCGCCGGAGCGCGAGTACGTGGTCCCGCCCGAGTCGATGATCGACGTCACGCAGACGATGGCCTGCATCCACTGCGGCGCCTGCGTGGGGGCGTGCCTGTCGCTCGAGGTCGATCCCGAGTTCATCGGGCCGGCCGCGCTCGCGAAGGCCTACCGCTTCGTCGGCGACCCGCGCGACGCCGCCACCGAGGACCGGCTCAGGGACCTCGCTGAGGACCCGCACGGCCTCTACGACTGCACGCACTGCTTCGCCTGCGTCGAGGTGTGCCCGAAGGGCGTGGCGCCGATGGACCAGATCATGCGCCTGCGCCGCCGCGCCACCGCCGACTACGGCATCAAGGACCGCAACAACGGCTACGGCCACGAGAAGGCGTTCGTCGACCTGATCGAGCGCTACGGCACGCTGCACGAGGCCCAGCTCCTGCCGCGCTCCTACGGCCAGGGCAGCCTGATCCGCTCGCAGATCGACCCGAGCTCGCTGAAGCAGCTCGCCTCCTCGCTGCCGACGGTCATCAACGGGCTCAAGTCGGGCAAGGTCTCGCCCAAGGCCGCGCTCTGGCACCACAAGCTGCCCGACCAGAAGCACGTGCGGCGCATCTACAAGGAGATTCACTCGAAGGACGAGCGCCTCGAGCTCAACCTCTACATCGTCGGCGAGTCCGGCGGGGAGACGGAAGGCGCCATGGCGGAAGGGAGTCAGGAATCGTGAAGGTCGCGTACTGGCCCGGCTGCGTGTCGCGCGGGTTCACGCCCGAGCTGCACGGCGCGATGGCGGCCGTGGCCCCGAAGCTCGACATCGAGCTCGTGGAGCTCGACCGCGCGAACTGCTGCGGCGCGGGGGTCATCGCCGAGCACAACCAGGAGCTCGTCGACACCCTCAACGCGCGCACCTTCGCGCTCGCGCAGGGCGTGGAGGGCGCCGCGGGCATGATGAACATCTGCTCCACCTGCCAGGGCGCGCAGTCTGAGTGCCGCGAGCGCCTCGACGCGAGCTCCGAGTACCGCGAGGCGATCAACGAGCACCTGCAGCCCGAGGGCCTCACCTACCGCCACGACCCGGACTGGTGGAACAAGAACTTCCTCTGGCTGCTAGTCGAGGAGATCGGCCTCGACTCGCTGCGCGAGCGCGTGGTGCGGCCGCTCACCGGCCTCAAGGTCGCCGCCTTCTACGGCTGCTACATCTCGCGCCCGTCGCGGCGCCTGGGCTTCGACCGCCATCCGGAGCGCGACCGCTACCTCGACATGGTGATCGAGACGCTCGGCGCCACGCCTGTCGACTACGCGGGCAAGCACAAGTGCTGCGGCTTCCCGCTGATCACGATGAACAAGGAGACGTCGCTGCGCCAGGCGGGCCGCCACATCGCTGACGCGCTCGACGCGGACGCGGACTGCATGGTGACGCCGTGCCCGCTCTGCCACCTGAACCTCGACCTGCAGCAACCCGACGCCGCCAAGCGCGTGGAGCGCGACCTCGGTCTGCCCGTGCTCCACTTCCCGCAGCTCGTGGGCCTCGCCCTGGGCATCTCGCCGAAGGAGCTCGGGATGAACAAGCACGTCGTCAAGACGGACGAGGTCCAGCGGGTCGTCGCCGGCGTCGCCGCGGCGGCCTGATCGGCGCGAGCGTCGAGCTAGCTGTCGAACCCGAGCCCGAGCCGGTCGAGCGCGCGCAGCCACAGGCCGCGACGGCCCCCGTTGCGGTCTGCCGCGGCGAGCCGGTTGCGGGTGATCTGGATCACCGCCGAGCGCAGCGGCTCGGGCGGGAACGGCACCGGCCTCGTGCGCACGTAGCGCAGCCGCGTCGCCTCGGTCTCGCGGCCGTCGAGCAGGTCGAGCGCGACGCGCGCGCCGAAGCGCGTCGCCACCACGCCCAGCCCGGTGTAGCCCGCGGCGTAGGCCACGCGCCCGCCGTGCGTCGTCCCGAAGAAGACGGAGAAGCGGCTGCAGGTGTCGATCGCTCCGCCCCAGCGGTGCGTGAAGCGCACGCCCTCGAGCTGCGGGAACGTGGTGAAGAAATGCTGCGAGAGCCGCGCGAAGGTGGCGTCGTGGTCGTCGAGCCGCGGGTGCACCGGCCCGCCGTAGCGGTACACCGCGTCGTAGCCGCCGAAGAGGATCCGGTCGTCGGGCGTGAGCCGGTAGTAGTGGAACTGGTTGCCGCCGTCGACGAGCCCCTGGCGGCGGCGCCAGCCGATCGCCTCGCGCCGCGCCCGGTCGAGCGGCTCGGTGACGAGCACGTAGTCGTAGACCGGCGCCACGTAGCGCCGCACGGCGCGCACGAGCGGCGGGTAGGCGCCGGTCGCGAGCAGCACGCGGCGGGCGCTCACGCGCCCGTGCGGCGCGATCACCGCGACGCGCCCGCCGTCCTCGCGCAGCGCGGTGGCGGGCGTCCGCTCGTGCACGCGCACGCCGAGCCGCGCCGCCGCGTCGTGGAGCCCGAGGGCGAGCCTCGCCGGGTCGACCGTCGCCGCTCCGTCCTTGGTCCAGATGCCGCCGAGGTAGGTGGGCGAGGCGACCTCGGCGCGCATCGCAGCCCCGTCGAGGACCTCCACCTCGCGCCCGAAGCGCTCCAGCAGCTCCACCTCCTCGGCCACCCGCTCGAGCTCGTGCGGCTCGAGCAGCACGAGGATCTCCCCGGCCGGCTCGAAGGCGCAGTCGATCCGGTGGCGCTCGAGGTCGGCGCAAAAGCCGTCGAAGTTCTCGGAGGCCAGCCGCTCGAGCACCGGCAGCTCGTCGGCGAAGCGCGCCGCCCCGTTCGCCAGCCCGTGCGTGAGCGAGCGGTCCGCGAAGCCGCCGTTGCGGCCGCTCGCGCCGAACGCGATCGTCTCGGCCTCGATCAGGACCACGTCGCGCCCGGGGTCGTCGGCCTTCGCGTGCAGCGCGGCCCACAGGCCGGTGAAGCCGCCGCCCACGATGCAGAGATCCGCCTCGGTCGGGCCGGCGAGCGGCGGCGCCGGCTCGCGCGGCGGCAGCGCCGCGATCCAGTAGGGGCGCGGCTCGGCGTCCGCGTAGGCGGCGCGCTGCTCGGGCGTCGGGGGCGTGTCGGGCCAGGGAAGGGGCACGGCCGGCACGCTAGCGGCCCGCGCACGCGGCCCGGCGAAGATGCGACATCCCGGAGCGAGCCCCGGGCCGGGCTGCGACGCAGCGTCCGAAGTTCTCGAGCCGCCGCGCGCGAGGGTCTATCTTCGAGTCATGACCATGCAAGCCGTCCCAGCGGGCGCCGTCGAGCTCGACCGCGGCCGCATCCGCGAGCTCACCGCGCGCGAGCTCGCCGCGCTCAACGAGCGCACGCCGAAGTCAGCCGAGATGTACCAGCGGGCGAACAGGACGCTCTCAGGCGGCGTCGCCTCGTCGTACCAGCTCCGCGACCCGTGGCCGATCTACCTCTCGCACGGCGAGGGCCCACGCGTGTGGGACGTCGACGGCAACGAGTACTTCGACTTCCACAACGGCTTCGGCTCGATGGTGCAGGGGCACGCGCACCCGGCGATCGGCAGGGCGGTGACGGAGCGCTACGGCCAGGGCACCCACTTCGCCGCGCCCACGGAGGACGGCGTGGTCGTGGCCGAGGAGCTCGCCCGCCGCTTCCGCCTGCCGAGGTGGCGCTACACGAACTCGGGCTCCGAGTCGACGATGGACGCGATCCGGATCGCGCGCGGGCTCACGGGCCGCGACGACGTGATGAAGATCTTCGGCTCCTACCACGGCCACCACGACACCGTGATGGTGTCGATCGGCGTCGAGTACGACCGCATCGGGCCGGACGAGCGGCCGAACTCGCTGGCGTACGGGGCGGGCATCCCGCAGGCGACGGTCGATCTCGTGCACGCCGTGCACTTCAACGACGCCGAGAGCATGGAGCGGCGGATCGTCGAGCTCGACCGCGAGGGGCGCAAGCCGGCCTGCGTGATCATGGAGGCGGCGATGATGAACCTCGGGGTGGTGCTCCCCGAGCCGGGCTACCTCGAGGCGGTCCGCGAGATCACGCGGCGCCACGGCGTCGTGCTGATCTTCGACGAGGTGAAGACCGGGCTCTGCATCGCCGCGGGCGGCGCGGTCGAGCGCTTCGGCGTGGTGCCGGACATGGTCACGCTCGCGAAGGCGCTCGGCGGCGGGCTCCCCACCGGCGCGATCGGCATGAGCGAGGAGGTGGCCCGCGTGGTCGAGGACGGCTCCGTGTACCAGGTGGGCACCTACAACGGAAACCCGCTCGGGATGGCGGCCGCGCGCGCGAGCCTGCTCGAGGTTCTCACGCCGGAGGCATACGCCCACCTCGACCGCCTCAACGACCGCATCGTCGCGGGCTGCGGCGAGGTGGTCGAGCGCTACCGGCTCCCCGCCTACACCGTCGGCATCGGCTCGAAGGGCTGCGTCACCTTCTCGCGCGAGAAGGTGGTCGACTACCGCACCTTCAAGCGGGCCCAGGACCCCGAGCTCTCGGAGCTCGCCTGGCTGTGGTCGATGAACCGGGGCATCTTCATGACGCCCGGCCGCGAGGAGGAGTGGACGCTGTCGGTGGCCCACACCGAAGAGGCGATCGACCGCTACGTGAGCGTGTTCGCGGAGCTGGCGGCCGAGCTCGCCGGCTGAGGGCGGCGCGCGGCGCCGTCGCGCCCGTGACGACGTCCTAGGCGGCGATCCGCTCGACGTCCCCGTCGGGGGTGCCGAGCAGCGCCTCGTCCGCCAGCCCGAGGAAGAGGCCGTGCTCCACCACCCCGACCTCGGCCTTGATCGCGGCGGCGAGCGCGCCGATGTCGCCCGCGGGCGGGATCTCGCAGTCGAGGATCCAGTTGCCGTTGTCGGTCACGAACGGCTCGCCGTCGCCGCTGCGGCGCAGCTCGGCCCGGGGCACGAGCTCGAGCAGCCGGTCGCGCGTGCGCGTCCAGCCGAAGCGCACGATCTCGACCGGCACGCCGCGCGTCTCGCCGAGGCGGCTCACCTTCTTCTCCGTCTCGGCCACCACCACGAAGCGGTCCGCGGCGCGCACGAGCAGCTTCTCGCGCAGGTGCGCGCCGCCGCCGCCCTTGATCAGGCCGAGCGCGGGATCGACCTCGTCCGCCCCGTCGATCACCAGGTCGATCCGGCCGGCGTCGTCGAGGGCGAGCGGCTCGATGCCCGCCGCGCGCAGGCGCTCCTCGGTGAGCGAGGAGGCGGCCACCGCGCGCCGCGGCGCGCGGGCGCCGAGCAGCTCGATCACCTTCCACACCGCGCGCCCCGACCCGAGGCCGAGCGCGAGGTCCGGCGTGACGCGCTCGACGGCCGCGCGGGCCGCCGCCTCGCGGGCGCGCGCCTGCCGGTCCTGGGGGTCGAGGCCGGATTGCATGGGCCCGGAAGGGTACGACGGCCGGCGGACCGCGGCGGGCGCCCGTTAGAGGCCGAACGCGCGGCGCATGCTCGGCGCCCGCGCGGCCCGGCCGAGCAGCGGGCGCACGCCGAGGAGCTCCTGCGTCGTGCGCAGGAGCGAGTAGTGGTCGAAGCGGGCAGGCGAGACCGTCCCGCGCGGGGTCGAGGGCGAGATCACGAGCGTCGGGATGCGGTTCGCCGAGCCGAAGTCGTCCTCGTCCCAGGTGACGAAGACCGCCGCCGTGCCGGACCGATACTCGCGGGTCGAGAGGATCCGCGGCAGCCAGCGCGCAAGCCAGCGGTCGCCCGCGCGCACGTCGCAGTCATGCATGTCATGGCAGAGGTCGGGCGTGATGAAGGTGAAGCGCGCCGAGATGTCGGGGCGGCGGCCCAGGGGCACGTCCTGCCTCGCGCAGCGGCCCCGCACGCCCATGTAGTAGGCGGCCGGGTTGTGGCGGACGGCGTAGCGCCCCGAGTCGCGCGTCGCGCAGGGCGACGGCATCGCCTCCTGGAGCGCCCGCCAGCGCGTCCCGAGCAGCGAGAAGATGCTGGGCGCCGAGAGCCGGTGCGCGTCCGGCCCCGCGTCGTCGCGGATCCCCTGCGTCGAGCCGGACGTCAGCGCGATGTAGTTCGGCAGGCTCGGGTGCGTCTCGGCGAAGAAGCTCGCGGCGAGCCCGCAGAGGCGTGCCACGCGGTTGATGTAGGGCGCGTCGCGCGAGCCGATCACCTCGCCGTACGACTTGTTCTCGAACACGATCCAGACGACGTGCCGGATCGGCTTGCGGCGGCCGTGCGCCGTCCCGCAGAGCGTGCGCGCGGCGGCGGCCGCGCCCTCGCCGGCCCGCTCCGCGTGCGGGCGCGAGGCGGGCGAGCCACACGCCACGGCGAGCGCTACGGCGGCCACCGCGGCGCCCGCGAGCGACAGCAGCCGGACGCGCGCCAACGCGCTACGCCCGCGCGCCGACGAGGCCGCGCTCGGCAAGCAGCTCGGCGAGCTGGACCGCGTTCGTCGCGGCGCCCTTGCGCAGGTTGTCCCCCACCACCCAGAGGTTGAGGCAGCGCTCGTGCGAGGGGTCGCGGCGGATGCGCCCGACGTAGACCTCGTCGCGGCCCGCCACGTCGATCGCGAGCGGGTAGAGCCCGTTCGCGGGGTCGTCGAGCACCACGACGCCCGGCGCCCTCGACAGCACCTCGCGGCACTGCTCGGGCGAGAGCGGCTCGCGCGTCTGGACGTTCACCGACTCCGAGTGCCCCGTGTACACGGGCACGCGCACGCAGGTGGCCGAGACGCCGATGTCGTCGCGGCCGAGGATCTTGCGCGTCTCGGCCATCATCTTGCGCTCCTCGGTGGTGTAGTCGTCGCCGTCCCTGAACTTCTCCACCTGCGGGAGCACGTTGAACGCGATCTGGTGGGGGTACACCGACGGCGCGGGCAGCTCCTGCGCCTCGAGGACGGCGCGCGCCTGCTCGTGCAGCTCCTCGACCGCCCGCTGGCCGGTGCCGGACACCGACTGGTAGGTCGACACCACGACGCGCTCGATGCCCGCTGCGTCGAGGATCGGCTTGAGCGTCACGACCATCTGCATGGTCGAGCAGTTCGGGTTCGCGACGATGCCGCGGTGGGAGTCGAGCGCCTCGGGGTTGACCTCGGCCACGACTAGCGGCACGTCGTCGTGCATGCGCCAGAACGACGAGTTGTCGACCACCACGGCGCCGGCCTCGGCGAAGCGCGGCGCCCACGCCTCGCTCGTCCCCGATCCGGCCGAGAAGAGCGCGATGTCGAAGCCCTGGATCGCCTCGTCGGAGAGCGCCTGGACGGTGAGCTCCCGGTCGCCCCAGTCGATCCTGCGGCCGGCCGAGCGCTCGGACGCGAACGGCACGACCTCGTCCGCGGGGAACGAGCGCTCGCCCATCACGCCGAGCATGGTCGAGCCGACGGCGCCGGTCGCTCCTACGACTGCGACGCGCATCGCCGGCTCAGCGCTCCTCCGAGGACACCACGGGGCGGTGCACCCCGCTCACGTCCTCGTGCCGGATGTCCTCCTCCGCGAGGTCGAACGCGGCGGCGAGCTCGCGCACCGAGCGCACCACGTCGTCCTCGCGCACGACGCAGGAGATCTTGATGGGCGACGTGGAGATCATCTCGATGTTCACGCCCGCGTCGCCGAGGACGCGGAACGCCTTGGCGGCGACGCCCGGGTGGCTCTTCATCCCCGCGCCGACGAGCGAGACCTTGCCCATGTTGGTGTCGCTCGCGATGCCGATCCCGTACTCGGCGGTCAGCGGCTCGAGCGCGTCGAGCGAGGCTTGGAGGTCCGAGCGCGGCACCGTGAACGACATGTCGGCCCGGTGGCCCTCAGACTGCGGCTCGTTCTGGATGATCATGTCGACGTTCACGTTCGCCTCGGCGAGCGCCGTCAGCACGCGGCCCGCGACGCCGGGCTGGTCCGGGAGGCCCGTAAGGGTGATGCGGGCCTCGTCGGTCGAGTGCGTGACTGCGGTGACGAGCGGTCTTTCCATGGTCTCCTGTTCGGTCAGGACGAAGGTACCGGGTCCGTCCTCGAAGCTCGAGCGGCAGTGGATCCGCACGCCGTGGTTGCGCGCGTACTCCACCGAGCGGAGCTGGAGGACCTTCGCGCCCGAGGCCGACATCTCAAGCATCTCCTCGAACGACACCTGCGTGAGCTTGCGGGCGCCGGGCACGATCCGCGGATCGGCGCTGAAGACGCCCGACACGTCGGTGTAGATCTCGCAGACGTCCGCCCCGAGCGCGGCCGCGAGCGCCACCGCGGTGGTGTCGGATCCGCCCCGGCCGAGGGTCGTGACGTCGTACTCGGTCGAGACCCCCTGGAAGCCGGCGACGAGCACGATCTTGCCGTCGTCGAGCGCCGCGCGGATGCGGTCGGCCCTGACGTCGAGGATGCGCGCCTTGGTGTGCGAGGTGTCGGTCACGATGCCGGCCTGCGAGCCGGTCAGCGAGATCGCCTCGTGGCCCAGGTCGTTGATGACCATCGCGGCGAGCGCGCAGGAGATCCGCTCGCCGGTGGAGAGCAGCATGTCCATCTCGCGCGGGTGCGGCCGCTCCGAGACCTCGTAGGCCATGTCCACGAGCTCGTCGGTCGTCTTGCCGCGCGCCGAGAGCACCGCCACGACGCGGTTGCCATCCTCCTTCGCGCGCACGATCCGCGCCGCCGCGCGCTTGATGCGCTCGGCGTCCGCGACGGAGGTCCCGCCGAACTTCATGACGACGGTCTGGTCAGGTCGGCCCGCGTCCGGCATGGTCCGGAAAGATAGCCACCCCGCGGCGGGCGGCCGACCGGCCCGCCGCTAGAGCTCGCGGCGCGCCCGCAGCGCGCGCCCGAGGGTGATCTCGTCGGCGTACTCGAGGTCGGCGCCGACCGGCAGGCCGCTCGCGAGCCGCGTGACGGCCACGTTCGGGCTCCGCTCGCGCATCTGCTCGGCGATGTAGAGCGCGGTCGCCTCGCCGGTCGTCGTCGAGTTCGTGGCGACGACGACCTCGCGCACCCCGCCGGCCGCGACCCGCTCGAGCAGCTCCGGGATGCGGATGTCCTCCGGGTCGACGCCGTCGATCGGGGAGAGCGCGCCGCCCAGCACGTGGTAGCGGCCGTTGAACTCGTTGGTGCGCTCGATCGGGAGGATGTCGCTCGGCTCCTCGACGACGCAGATCAGCGAGGGGTCGCGGCGCTCGTCCTCGCAGATACGGCAGCGCGGGCCGACGGCGAGGTTGAAGCAGACCTCGCACTGCCCCACCTTCTCCTTGACCTCGCGGATCGCCTCCGCGAGCGGCAGCGCCTCCTCGGGCGGCAGGCGCAGGATGTGGAAGGCGAGACGCTGCGCCGTGCGCTGGCCGACGCCGGGCAGGCGCGAGAGCTCTGTGATCAGACGGTTGACGGGCGGGGAGAGCGAGGACACCTCAGCCCCGGCCTAGAACCCCGGGAGGCCCAGGCCGCCGAGCCCGCCGAGCCCGCCGGCGGCCTGGTTCATGCGGTTGGCGGCGAGCTCCTGCGCCGAGCGCAGCGCCTCGTTCGCGGCGGCCAGGACCATGTCCTGGAGCATCTCGACGTCGTCGGGGTCGACCGCCTCGGGGTCGATGCGGATGTCGCGGATCTCGAGGTCGCCCGAGACCTTCACGGTCACCATGCCGCCCCCCGCGCTCGCCTCGACGGTCTCCTGCTTGAGCTGCTCCTGGGCCTTGACCATCTCGGCCTGCACGGCCTGGACCTGCTTCATCATCTGGTTGAGGTTGGGCTGCTTGGGCATGGTGCTCAGTCCTTCGGGGTCGGGTCGGCGTCGAGCTCCTCGAAGACCTCCTTCGCGCCGAAGTCGCGCACGAGCCGCTCGAGCAGCTCCTCCTCGCTGAGGCGGCGCGGGCCGGACGGCTCGTCGGGCTCGTGGTCGCCGAGCTCGTAGGCGATCTCGAGCGAGCGGCCGGTGAGGCTCTGCAGAGCTCCCTGCAGGAGCGCGCGGTTCGACTCGGCCTTCTTCTTCGAGAAGGTGGTGTCCGGGGCGAAGGTGACGGTCAGGCGCCCGCGCTCGAGCGCCGTCGGCCGGGCCTCGCCGAGCAGCGCCCCCACCATGGCGTTCTGGGCGCGCACGGCGTCGAGGGCCGCGGGCCAGAGCTCACGCAGGCGGTCGAGGTCGAGGTCGGAGTCGCCGGCGGGCGCAGGCGGCGCCGGCTCGGGCGCAGGCGGCGCGGGCTCGGGGCCGGGGAGCGCTCGCGCGGCGGCGGCGCCGTCGGGGCGCGGGGCGACCGGCGCGGGGACCGCTGCGGCCGGCCCCGGGGCGTCGGGCGCGGGCTCCGGCGTGTGCGGCGCGGCGCCGCGCGGGCGGGGGCGTATACACAT
>JADGHQ010000030.1 GCA_019683805.1 Thermoleophilaceae bacterium | reverse complement strand
CGCCCGCGCTCCCCGGGAGGGGACAGCCTGGCGAGCAGGTCGCGGTAGCGGGCGCGGGTCGCCTCGCGGTCGAAGAGGCGCTCGGCGCGCTCGCGCCCGCACGCGCCGAGCCGCTCGCGCAGGTCCGGATCGCCGAGCAGCTCGACGAGCGCGCGGGCCGCGGCCACCGGGTCGCCCGGCGTGTAGAGGCGCCCGCACTCGGGCGTCACGATCTCCGCCGGGCCGTGCGCCGCCGGGGCCGCGACGGGCCGCCCGCACGCGAGCGCCTCGACGAGCGCCATGCCGAACGGCTCGCGCTCCGCGCAGTGCAGCAGGCAGTGCGCGTCCGCGAGGGCCGCGCGCGCATCGACCGGGCCGGGGATCTCGACGACGTCGCGCAGGTCGGGCCGCGCGGCGCGCTCGCGCAGCGCCGCCAGCACGCGCTCGCCCGCCGCGCCTGGCGGCGGCCCCGCCAGCACGACGCGCAGCCCGGGCAGCTCGCGCGCCGCGAGCGCCGCGGCCTCGAGCGCGAGGTCCGGCCGCTTCCACTCGACGAGGGCGCCGAGCACGAGCGCGGTCGGCCGCCCGTCCGGGAGCGGCGCGGGGCGGAAGCGCTCGAGGTCGACTCCGGGGTGGATCGTCTCGGCGCCGGGCGGCAGCTCGCGCGCGGACGCCGCGGAGACCGCCACCACCGCGTCGGCCGCGCGCGCGGCGGCCCGCACCGCGGCGCCGACGAGCGGGCCGGGGAGCAGGTCGTTGTGGTGCAGCACGAGCTGCGGCCGGCGGCGGAGGCCGCGCAGTGCCGCGGCGCACGCGATCCCCGAGCGCATGCCCCAGGCGACGAGCGCGGCGGGGTCGAGCTCCCGCACGAGCCGCCTCGCCTCGCGCGCGTGCCCCGCGAGGGCGAGCCCCGCCGCGGCGCCGGTGCGCGCGCCGCCGCGCAGCTCGAGCGGGCGCTCCCGCAGCTCGACGAGCTGGAGGCCGGCCGCGCGGGCGTGCTCCGCGAGCGCGCCGGGCGGGCACGCCACGAGCGTCGGGCGGTCGAGGCCGGAGACGACGTCGACGAGCAGCCGCTCGGCGCCGCCGAGCAGCCCCGAGTAGCTCACGAACAGCAGCGTGCGCTCGCCTGGCACGGCGCGCATCCTCCCGCAGATCCCCCTGCGCTGCGAGGATCTCGGCGATGCAGGAGCGCGAGCTCGCCTTCCCGCGCGAGGAGTTGCGGCGCCGCACGGCGCGCGGCGCGATCGTCAACGGGGTCTTCCTCGGCGGCGGCGAGGGGATCGCGCTCGCGCAGGGTTTGATCGTCACGATCCTGCTCGGGCCGAAGGCGATCGGCCTCTACGGCATCGTCACCACCACCGCGATGACGATCGCGGCGCTCAAGCGCGTGGGAATCGACGAGGCCTACGTGCAGCACGAGGGCGGCGGGGGCGAGGCGGAGTTCCAGCGCGCCTTCACGCTCGAGCTCGGCATCGCGCTCGCGCTCGCGCTCGTGATCGCGCTGTCGGCCCCGATCGTGGCGCTCGCGTACGGCGACTCGCGGCTGCTGCCGCTCACGCTCGCCGTGAGCTACCTCCCGGTGGCGTTCGCGCTGCAGTCGCCGAGCTGGATCTTCTTCCGGCGCATGGACTTCCTCAAGCAGCGGCTGCTCCAGGCGCTGATCCCGGTCGTGACGTTCTGCGTGACGGTGCCGCTAGCGGCCGCCGGTGTGGGGGTGTGGAGCCTCGTGATCGGGCCGTTCGTGGGCAACGCCGCGGGCGCCCTGGCCGCGATCAAGGTGTCCCCCTACCGGCTCGGAATCCGCTCCGACCGCGAGGCGCGCCGCCGCTACCTCGGCTTCTCGTGGCCGATCTTCGCCACCTCGCTCGCGCTGCTCTTGGTGCAGCAGGGGCAGGTGCTCGCGTTCGACCTGCACTCGGGGCTCGCCGCGGCGGGCTTCATCACGCTCGCCTTCACGCTGACCCGCTACGCCGACCGCGCCGACCAGATCGTCACCACCACGATCTACCCCGCGATCTGCGTGGTGCGCGAGCGCGTGGCGACGCTCGAGGAGCTGTTCGCCAAGTCGAACCGCATCACCATGCTCTTCTCGCTGCCGTTCTGCGCGGGCTTCGTGCTGTTCGCGCCGGACCTCGTCGAGCTCGTGCTGGGGGACGACTGGCGCCCGGCGGCGATCCTCCTGCAGGGCCTCGCGGCGGCGGCCGCGCTGCAGCAGGTGGGCTACAACTGGTTCGCCTTCTACCGCGCGCGCGGGCAGTCCTGGCCACAGGCGCTCGAGTCGGCGGCGCTCGTCGCGGGCTTCGCGGCGCTCGCCGTGCCGGGGCTGCTCCTCTGGGGCAGCGGCGGCTTTATCGCGGGGCGGATCGCCACCGCCGCGCTCATGCTCGCCGTGCGGCGGCGCTACCTGCGGCGGCTGCTCCCGGGGGTGAGCCTCGAACGGCTCGCGCTGCGCGGCGCCGCGCCGGTCGCGGCGGGCGCGGCGGCCGCGCTCGCGCTGAGGCTCGTGCTGTGGGGCGGCGCGCGCACGCTCGGGCAGGCGGTCGGCGAGGCCGTCCTGTTCCTCGCGGTGGCCGCCGCGGTCACCTGGCTCGTGGAGAGGCCGCTGCTGCGCGAGGCGGGCGGCTACCTTCGCGGCGGCGCGCTGCCCGAGGTCGCCGGGGCGCCCGCTAGCGCAGCGACGGCGTGAGCCGGCAGCGCACGAGCGTGCCCAGCACGCGCAGCCCGTCGACCCAGGTGAGCTTCTTGCCCTCCTCGGTGGCGCGGGCCTTGTAGCGCACCGGCACCTCGTAGATGCGCTCGCCGCGCTGGATCAGCCGGGCCGCGATCTCCGGCTCGATCTCGAAGCCGCGCGCCCGCAGCGGCAGCGAGCGGAACACGTCGGTGCGGATGACCTTGTGACAGGTCATCAGGTCCTTCAGGTAGACGTTGAACAGCACGTTGGCCGCGAGCGTGACGCCGCGGTTGCCCATCACGTAGAGGAACGAGTGGCTCGTGTAGCCGTCGAAGGCGCGGTAGCCGAAGGCGGCGTTCGCGAGCCCGTCCACCAGCGGCCGCAGCAGCGGCGCGATGTCCCCGGGCTCGTACTCGAGGTCGGCGTCGAAGATCGCGGCGTACTCGCCGCGGGCGTGCGCGAGCGCCGTGCGCACCGCCGCGCCCTTGCCGCGGTTGCGGTCGTGCTCCACGTAGCGGGTGTTCGGCTCCCACTGGCGCCCGCGCAGGAGCTCGCGCGTCCCGTCGGTCGAGCCGTCGTCCACGACGATCAGCTCGAGGTCGAGCGGCAGGTCGGCCGAGAGCACCGCGGCGATCGCCCGCTCGACCGTCGCCGACTCGTTGTAGACGGGCATCAGGACCGACAGCATCTCGCCGCTTTCGCTCAGCGGACCGTGCGCCTCAGCGCCGCGCCTGCGCCGAGGCAGAGGACGCCGGTCGCCGCCAACGGCCAGGCGGGCGTGCCCGTCCGCGGGAGCTCGCCGGCCGCCGCCGGCTGGGCCGGCGTCGAGGCGGACCCCGCGCCCTGAGGCGCCGTGGGCGCGGCGGGCGTGGACCCCTGCGCGGGCTGCGCCTGCGAGCCCGACTGGCTCGACCCGCCGCCCCGCGAGCCCGACTGGCTCGACCCGGCGCCCTGCGAGCCCGACCCGCTGTTCTGCGGGGTGCTCGTGCCGAACGGGTCCGAGTACTGGTCGTCGCCCGCGTTCTGCGCGAGCGCGGCCGCCGGAGCGCCCACGGAGAGCGCTGCCACAGCCAGCGCGGCCGCCAGGCGATGCCTCGTAGCCATGGGCTGCATTCCTATCAGACCGCGACGCGCGCGACCGCATTGGTGCGCCGCGGCGGCTCGGCATACACTCGCTTGCGCATGGCCGGAGGAGAATCGCCGGGCACGCCCACCCGAATCGCGCTCGTGCACGACTTCCTGCTCGACATCCGCGGGGCGGAGCGTGTCTTCCTCGCCATGTGCGACATCTGGCCGGAGGCCGACGTTTTCACGGCGGTCTACGACGAGAAGGGCACGGAGGGGCGCTTCGCGCACCGCAACGTGCGCGCGTCGTTCCTCCAGAAGGCGCGGCCGACCGCGCGCACCTTCCGCGCGCTGCTGCCGCTCTACCCGGCCGCGATCGAGTCGTTCGACTTCTCCGGCTACGACGTCGTGGTGTCGAGCTCGAGCGCGTGGGCGCACGCGCTCATCAGCGACGAGCGGACGGTGCACGTCTGCTACTGCCACAACCCGTTCCGCTACGCGTGGAACGACCGCGACAAGACGCTCGCCGCCTGCCCCGACCCGCTCAGCCGCGCGATCCTGCGCGGGCTCTTCCGGCGCTGGCGCCAGTGGGACTGGATCGCGGCGCAGCGCGTGAGCCGGTACCTGACGAACTCGAAGGTGACCCAGGCGCGCATCAGGCGCTACTTCGGGCGCGAGTCGACGGTGGTGCACCCGCCGGTCGAGACGAGCCGCTTCTCCCCGGGTCCTGTGGGCGAGCACTACCTCGTGCTCTCCGAGCTCATGCGGCACAAGCGCATCGACGTCGCGATCGAGGCGTTCAACAGGCTGCGGCTGCCGCTGATCGTGGTCGGCGACGGCCCCGACAGCCGCCGCCTGCGCCGCCTCGCGGGGCCGAGCATCACCTTCACCGGGCGCGTCCCCGACGAGGAGGCCGCGCGGCTGCTCTCCTCGTGCCGGGCGCTCGTCGTGACCGCGGTCGAGGAGTTCGGGATCGCAGCCGTGGAGGCGCAGGCGGCCGGCCGACCGGTGATCGCCGCGCGCGGCGGCGGCGCGCTCGAGACGGTGATCGAGGGCGTGACGGGCTGCTTCTTCGAGGGCGGGCCCGACGAGCTGGCCGCCACGGTGACCGGCTTCGACGACGCCGCGATCGACCCCGAGGACTGCACACGCAACGCGGCGCGCTTCGACGTGTCCGAGTTCAAGCGGCGCCTGCCACGCGAGGTCGAGCTCGCGCTGCGCGAGGGCGAGGACGCCGCGGCGCGCGTCCACCCCTGGTTCCGGCCCGCCGCGCGGCGCGTCCCACGGGGGCTCGCGCGGCCGCTCTAGCGCGGCACGAGCACGTCGTAGTAGCCGTCGCGCTCGAGCAGCCGGTAGTTGCCGCCGATCCAGGCGTCGAGGGTGCGGACGCCGCTCGAGCGCCCGCGCCTGTTCGGCTCGGGCCTGCTCGACTCGGGGCTCGTCCAGCGCACGATCACGCGCGGGCGCGTCTGCTCGAGCCGCGCGACGATGCCGGCCTGGTCGGCCGCCGAGGTCTTTAGTCCGACGTCCTCGCGCAGCGGGTTCTCGCGCTCGGTGAGCACGTACAGCAACGGGTTCTGGAGCGTCACGAGGTCGGAGCGCCGCGGGGCGACGTAGATGTAGCCGCCAGGCGGGACGCGCTGCTGCACGAGCCGCACCACGCGCGCGAGCGAGCGGGCCTCGGCGGGCGTCTCCTTCGCCCCGTGCGCGACCGGCACGTCGATCGAGACGAGCCCCGGCGGGCGCAGCAGCGCGGAGAGCCGGTTGGCGGCCCCGTTCGCGAGCAGCAGCGCCACGATCAGCCCGCCGAGGAGGCCGACCGCCCAGGGGCCGCTGAGCGGCCGGTAGGTGCGCCACAGCCAGGCGATCAGCGCGGGCAGGAGGGCGGCGAGAGCCACGATCAGCGGCTGGGTGTGGAGCTCGTCGGTGCGCGAGCGCAGGTAGAGCCCGAAGCACGCGCTCAGGACGCCGAGCGCGACCGGCAGCGCCGGCGCCGACCGGCGCTCGCGCGTGAAGCGGAGCACGAGCACGCAGGCGGCGAGCGCGAGCCCGGCCACGAGGATCAGCGGGACGTAGAAGAGCAGCACGTCCTTGAGGTCGTGGAGCAGGTCGTAGGGGGGCCAGACGCGCAGGCGGCCGTCGTAGGTGAGCGGGAAGGGGAGCCGCCAGTAGGAGCTCTCGCGCAGCGTGCGGCCGACGACCGCCTCGTAGAGGTCGGCCGGCCCGACGGCGATCGCGAACGGCAGGTAGACGAGCGCGCCGGCGCCCGCGCTTCCGGCCGCGTACGAGTACGCCGCGCGCCCGCCGTCCCGCAGCGCGAGCAGCACCGCACAGGCGATCGCCGTGTAGATCCCGAAGTCGAGCCGCCAGGCCGCCGTGAGCGCGGTGAGCAGGCACGTCAGCGCGATCCCGCGGCGGTCGGAGCTGCGCGAGGCGGCGAGCAGCGCCGCGAGGGCGAACGCGAGCGCGGGCGCCATCGGGTTCGCGCTCGTGGGCTGCGCCATCGCGCACGCGGCGGTGAGCCAGCCGAGCAGCGCGAGCGAGCGGGGCGCGCGCGCCCGGCGCGCGAGCGCGTAGACCAGCACGGCGATCGCGGCGTCCGCGAGCGAGCGCTGCACGCGCCACCAGATGAGCGACGTGCCCGCGGTCTTGAAGAGCCCGGCCAGCAGATAGGGGTCGGCGGGGCCGTACGGCCACATGAAGTCGCGGTAGGGGAGCTCGCCCTCTGCGACGCGGCGCGCCGCCTGCAGCGCGAGGCCCTCGTCGAAGGGGTCGACCTTGCGCAGCAGCGTGAACGCGGAGATCAGGAAGGCGCCGGCGAACAGGAGCGTGGGCAGCGTGGCCTGCGACTCGAGCGGCAGGCCCGCCGGCAACCGCCTGGGTCCTAGACGGCCGGGCTCCGAGTGTGCCTCCGCAGACACCCGTGGGAATATTGCAGACGTGCTGGCCCGCGTGGCAATGGCGGCCGCGGCGCTCGCGGTCGCGGCGTTCATGGCGCTCGAGATCGCGCCCGCGCGCCACCTAGCCCGCGCCCGCCAGCTCGTTGCGAAGGCGCAGGCGGGGAGGCTCAGCCCGGCGGCGCGCGAGCGGCTCGTGCGCCAGCTCGACGACGCCGCCTCGCTGCGGCCCGGGTCGGACGCGCTCCAGTACGCGGCGGGCTTCGAGCTGCTCGCCGGTCATCGGCAGGCGGCGCTCCGCTACGCGCGCCGGGGGGCGCGGCGCGAGCCGCGCAACACCTCCGCGCTGATCGTCTACGGGTACGCGCAGGCGCGCGCGGGCGACGTCCCCGGCGCCGAGCGCACCTTCGAGCGCGTGCAGCGGCTCAACCCGCGATTCCGGAAGCCTCGCCTGCGGCCGCGGTAGCGGGCGACGCCTGCGCCGGCTGGGTCGCCGCGCCCTTCGCGCGCCACGGCGCGCGCTCCTTGAAGCCCAGGATCGGGCGCTCGACGAGGTAATAGCTCGCGGCCGCCGCCGCGGTCGACACGGCGAGCGTGGCGAGCGTCAGCTCGAGCATCGGCGCGTGGCGCAGCGCGCCGCCGAAGCGGCCGTTCCAGAGCCACGTCGCGAGCGGCAGGTGCCAGAGGAAGATCCCGTAGGAGATCAGCCCGAGCCACGCGAGCGCGCGGTTGCGAAGGATGCGCCGGGGCAGGCCGCCGAGCTCGTCGCCGAACACCGCCGGCAGCAGCAGGAAGAACGCGATCAGCGCGTAGATCACGTGCTCCGCGAGCCACTGGAAGTCGCTGTACTCCTGCGGGAACTCGGCGGTGATGCCGAGCTGCGTCGCGACGAGCCACAGCAGCGCGAGCGAGATCGCCCAGCAGAGGGAGGGGAAGCGCTCGACCAGGCGGATCGCGGCTGGGCGCGGCCGGCCCTCGTAGGCGACGCTCGCGAGCGCGAGCAGCATGCCGAGCGCGAACCAGTCGAAGTTGCCGATCAGCGTGCTGTAGAGGTTGCTCGCGGGCGCGCCGCTCTCCTCCGCCTTGACCCAGACGCGGAAGCCGATGGCGAGGGCCGAGAGCAGGACGAGCAGCCAGAGCTCCGAGCGGATGCGGGCGCTGCGGTCGCGGCCGAAGAGGGGGGCGCGCATGAGCAGCGCGACGAGCGGCAGCGCCAGGTAGAACGACGCCTCGACGGCCAGGCTCCACGCGGGCAGGATGCCGCCGAGCGACCACGCCGGGAAGTAGTTCTGGAGGAAGACGTAGTAGACCCACGAGTGGCCGGTCCACATCTGCGGCAGCGTCGGCCAGAACGACATCAGCGTGAGCGCGAGCCAGTAGGCCGGCAGGATCCGCAGCACGCGCCGCCAGGCGTACTTCCCGACGCTCGGGCGCGGCCGGCCCTCGACGCGAGCCGCCACGAACGGCCGGTACAGCAGGAAGCCCGAGATCAGGAAGAAGACGCAGACGCCGAGGTCGAGCCGGGCGGTGTAGCGGCCGTAGAAGGCGTGCAGGTTGGCGCCGCAGATGAAGCCGACGTGCGTGAGGAGCACGCTGAGCGCCGCGATGGCCCGCAGCGAGTCGAAGAGCGGGAAGCGCCTGTTGCCCGGGGGTGGTGCGACGGCCGGCTCGACGGGCACGCGGCCAGCATAGTCTGTGCGCGTGCGCCTGGTTCGGCCGTTCGAGGCCCGCCTCCTGCTCGTCATGCTCGCCGGTCTCGCGGTGCGCCTGCTGTACACCGCGCTGTCCGCGAAGGGCATCCCGGTGATGGGCGACGCGATGACCTTCCACCTCGTCGGGGCCGAGGTCGCGCACGGCCACGGCTTCGTCCGCGTCGCCCATCCGGAGCTGCCCGCCACCCTGCCGGCCGGCGAGCCGACGGCGGAGCACCCGCCCGCCTTCGAGGTGCTGATCGCGGGCCTCGTGAAGCTCGGCGCAGACGGCTTCCTCGCGCAGAAGCTCGCGCTCTGCGGCGTGGGGACGCTGACCGTGGGGCTCACCGGCCTCGCCGCGCGTGAGGCGGCGGGCGAGCGGGCGGGCCTGATCGCCGCGGCGCTCGCGGCGGTCTACCCGCTGCTCTGGATCGCCGACGGCTCGCTCATGAGCGAGACGCTCTACGGCGTCTTCGTCTCGCTCTCGATGCTGCTCGGCGTGCGCATGTGGAAGGCGCCGAGCGTGCGGCTCGCGCTCGCGCTCGGCGCGTCGATCGCGCTGGCGGCGCTCACGCGCGGGGAGGCGATCGGCCTGCTCGCGCTGCTGCTCCTGCCGCTGTGCGTGCGCGGCGGGCGGACCCTGGGCGGGCGCGCCCGCCTCCTGGGCGCGGGGCTCGCGGCGTTCCTCGTGGTCGTCGCGCCGTGGTCGATCCGCAACGCGGTCACGTTCGGCGCGCCGGTGCTGATCTCGACGAACGGCAACGCCGTGTTCGTGGGCTCGAACTGCGACGCCGTGTATCACGGGCCGTTCATCGGCCTCTGGAACTTCGACTGCTACGGCGCGACGCCCCCCGGCGACGAGGCGGAGCAGTCGGTCGAGTACCGCAGGCGCGGCCTAGAGTACGCGCGCGACCACGCGGGCCGCCTGCCGCTCGTGATGGCGGCGCGGCTCGGGCGCGTGTGGGACTTCTTCAAGCCGCGCCAGCAGGCGGCCTACGAGTTCTTCGAGGGCCGCAGCCCGACCGCGAGCCGTGTCGGGCTCGGCTTCTACTACCCGCTGCTCGTGCTCGCCGCGGCGGGCGCCGCGATCCTGCGCAGGCGGCGGGGGCCGCTGTGGCCGCTGCTCGCGTTCCCGACGCTCGTCTCGCTCGTCGGGATCCTCGTCTACGGCGTGACGCGCTTCCGGTTCGCGGCGGAGCCGGCGCTCGTCGTGCTCGGCGCGGTGGCGCTGGACGCCGCGCTCGCGAGGCTGCGCCCGGGGCGCGCCCGCGCCGAGCGCGAGCCCTCGCCGGTCTCGGCGTAGTCGGACGGCTCGTCCGCGACCGCGAGCAGCGCGCCCGCGAGCAGCACGAAGATCAACGCCACGGCCGGCATCTCCCAGTCCCAGTCGAGCAGGGCGTGCGCGAGGAACACCGCTCCAGCGGCGATCCAGCCGGTCGCGAGCGCGCGCGCGGCGGCGCCGCGGCGCCAGACGCGCAGCGCGGCCGCGGCCAGGCAGCCGAGGAACGCGGCGAGCAGCAGGAAGCCGACGACGCCGAGCTCGGCGAGCGTCTCGATGTAGAGCGAGTGCGCGTCCTGCGCCGCCTCGCCGATGTCGCGGCGCTCGAGCCAGAGCGCGGCGAAGCCGTGGACGCCCTCTCCGCGGAGGGGCCGGTCGGCGAAGCCGCGCAGCGCGACGCGCCAGTAGCGCCAGCGGTTGGTCTCGAGCGTCTTGAGCCGCTGCGGGCCGGTGGGGAGCTGGTCGCCCGGCGGGCCGCTCACGCGCGCCACCGGCGCGCCGGCCGGGCCGCCGTGCGCCTGCGGCCCGAAGGCCGCGACGGCGGCTAGCGCCGCGAGCGCGGCGGCGAGCGCCGCGGCCGCGACGCGCCGCCCGCGCAGCGCCCCGGTCCAGCGCCTGCCCTCCCGCTCGAGCCGCACGAGCCACGCCTGCCCCGCGCCGGCCGCCGCGCACGCGGCCAGCAGGAGCGCGAGCACCGCGAGCCCCTGGTCGCGGCGGGCGCCCGGCCCGCCGTCGAGCGAGTCGACGGCGGGGAAGCGCGTGGCGGCGAGCACGAGCAGGACGCCCGCGACGGCCACGAGCAGCGTGGTGTCGACGGTGCGCCGGTCGCGCGCCAGCGCGAGCAGCGCGAGCACGCCGACCCCGGTGGCGGCGAGCGCCCCGCGCGAGATCGTGAGGTAGAGCGCGAGCGCCAGCATGGGCGCCGACGCCGCCGCGGCGACGCGCAGCGGCCGCGCGCGGGCGGCGTCAGAGGCGAGCCGCAGCGCCAGCACGCACCCGATCGCCGCGATCGCGCCGAGCGCGTTCCAGTAGGTCACCGGCTGCTCGAGACGCGGTCCCGCGCTCGGCGAGCTCGCGGAGGGGGCGACGCCGGGGAGCAGCCGGGTGGCGAGCGCGTAGCCGCAGACGATCGCGATCCCGCCCGCGAGGGCGGGCTCCACGGCGCGCGCCGCGACCGGCCCGCGCAGGAGCGCGGCGGCGGCGGTCAGCACGGCGAGGTAGAGCGCGACGCGCTCGACATCCGCAAGGCCCGCGTCGAGCAGCGGCGACCAGGTCAGCGAGATCGCCATCCAGGCGGTCAGGCCGGCGAGCGCGGCGAGCGCGCCGCGCGCCGCGCGCGCCCGCGGCAGCGGCCGCGCCGCGAGCAGCCCCACGAGCGCGACGAGCGCCCACGCCACCGTGCCGGCCCACAGCCGCGGCTCGTCGAAGAAGCCGCCGGAGAAGAAGGCGAGCACGGTCGGCGCCGCGAGGAGCACGGCGCACCCGCCCAACCGTACCGAGCCCGCCATGGGGGCTGACTGTAGCCTGCGACGACGACGTGGGCCGCGGAGGGCGCACAGCTCGACTCGCACGGGGAGCGCTGCCCGCCGGGCTCGCGGCGCTCTGCTACGCGCTCGCGTTCGCGCAGAGGCCCGGCAAGGCGTGGTCCGACACGCGCCTCGAGCTCTCGGTCGACCCGGCGCTGTTCCTGCACCGCGTCACGAGCGTGTGGAGCGGGACCACCGACCTCGGGCACGTCCAGAGCGGGCAGTTCGTGGGCTACGCGTTCCCGATGGCGCCGTGGTTCGCGGCCACCCACGCGCTCGGCGTGCCGATGTGGGTGTCGCAGCGGCTCTGGCTCGGCTCGCTGCTCGCGCTCGCCGCCTGGGGCGCGGTGCGGCTCATGGACGAGCTCTACGGGAGCGCGCGCGGCCCCGCGCACCTCGCCGCCGGGGCGCTCTTCGCGCTCAACCCCTACACCGTCACGTTCGTCTCGCGCGGGACGTTCACGCTGCTGACCTACGCCGCGCTCCCGTGGCTGATGCTGGCGGCGCACCGCGGGCTGCTCGAGCCGCGCGGCTGGCGCGCGCCGGCGCTGATCGGGCTGCTGCTCGCCTCCACGGGGGGCGGCGTGAACGCCGCGGTGATCGCCTGGGCGCTCGTCGGCCCGGCGGCGCTCGCGGTCTACGAGCTGGCGGTGCTGCGCCGCCCGCTGCGCGCGGCGGGCTCGCTCGCCTGGCGCGCCGCGGCCTGTGCCGCGGTCGGCTCGGCCTGGTGGGCGGTGCCGGTGCTGTTGCAGTCGCGCTATGGCGCGGACTTCCTGAAGTTCACCGAGCAGCCGGGGACGATCTGGGGCACGACCAGCCTGTCCGAGTCGCTGCGGCTGCTCGGCTTCTGGGTCACCTACGTGGGCGTCGGCTTCGGGCCGCTCGAGCCGTACCTGTCGGTCGCGCCCACGTACCTGTTCAGCCGGCCCGTGGTGGTCGGCACGTTCCTGCTGCCGCTGCTCGCGACGCTCGCGCCGCCGCTCGCGCGGCGCTGGCGGTACGCGCCCTTCTTCGCCCTGCTCGCGGCGCTCGCGCTGCTCGTGATGTTCGCGGGCTTCCCCGCCGGGACGCCGCTGCGGCGCGCCCTCACCTTCACCTACAACCACGTCGCGTCGGTGCAGTTCCTGCGCACGACCTACAAGGCCGCGCCGCTGCTCGCGCTGTCGCTCGCGTGCCTCGCCGGCGCGGCCGTCGCGTGGATCGTCGGGGCGCTGCGGTCGGGGCGGGTTCGGCTCGCCGGGCTGCGGGTGCCCGCGCCGGCCGCGCTCGTGCTCTGTGTCGTGCCGGTCGCGGCGGCGCTGCCGCTGTTCGAGGGCCGGGCGATCGACCCGGCGCTCGCGTACGGGAGCGTGGCGGGCTGGTGGCGGCAGGCGCTCGCCGACAGCGACCGCTCCACGCCGCCGGGGCTGCGCGCCGCGGTCGTCCCCGGCGAGCTGTTCGGCTGGTACGGATGGGGCGGGACCGTCGATCCGATCGGGCCCGCGCTCGCCCGCCGACCGCTCGCGGTGCGCGAGATCGTGCCGTATGCGGACCGGCGCTCGAGCCAGCTCCAGGCGTCGGTCGACGACCTCGTGCAGCAGGCGCGGCTCGTGCCCGGGCAGCTCGACCCGCTGCTGCGGCTGATGGGCGTCGGGGAGGTGCTCGTCCCCGCGGACACGCGCAGGCTGCGCAGCGGCTCGATCGACCCCGCGGACGCGGCGTACGCGCTGCGCGGGCAGGCGCTGGTCCGCCGCCCGCTCGCAAGCTACGGGCCGGAGCGCACGCACAGGCCGGCGTCAGGGCGCGGCGGCCCCCGCGTGCGCCTGCCCCGCATCCGGCGCTTCACCGGCCCCGCGACCTCGGCCGACGGCATGGTGCGGGTGCAGCCGCTGTCGGGCGCGACCGTGCTCGACGGCGACGCCGACGGCGTCACCGCGCTCGCCGCGGACGGCGTGCTGCGGCCCGAGCGCGCGCTCTTCTACGCGGCCGACCTCGATCCTGCGCGGCTGCGCTCGCTGGTCGGCGCCGGAGCGCGGCTCGTGTTCAGCGACTCTGCGCGCAGGCGCGTCACGAGCCCGAGTCGGCTGCGCGCCAACCACGGACCGACGCTCGGCCCGCACGACCCGATCTCCGAGGATTCGCCGACGTCCAGCCCGTTCTCCGACCCGCGCGCCCTCACCACGGCGGACTACGGCGCGCTCGCCTTCGTACGCGCGCCCATGTCCCCCGGCTTCGCGCTCTACCCGCAGAGCCGCGCCTATGCGGCAGTGGACGGCGACCCGGCGACGGGGTGGCTCGCCGACCCGAACCTCGACGCCGCGCAGCACTACCTCGAGCTTGGCCTGCGCACGCCGCGCGACGTGGCGGCGGTGCGAGTGCTCCCGCACGCGGACGCGGTGTCGCGCACGACCGAGCTCGGGGTGAGCGTGAACGGGGGGAGCGAGCGCAAGGTGCGCCTGCGCCCCGGCTGGAGCACCGTGCCGCTCGACGCCCGGCCGCTCAGGACGCTCAGGCTGCGCGTGACGGGGGTCGAGGCCCGCGGGCGCGGCGGCGCGGGCGGCATCGACGAGCTGAGGATCCCGGGTCTGCGCGCGGTCGAGGCGCTGCGGCTCCCCACCACGCTCGCGCAGCTCGCGCGCGGGCTCGACCTCTCGCGCGCCGAGGTCGACATCGCGCTCGAGCGCACCACTGCCGACTTCCCCTACCGCGCGGGGGCCGACGTCGGGGTGCCGCAGCGGCGCGACCCCGTGCACATGGTCGACGCCGAGGCGGGAATCGAGCGGATCGTCACCCTGCCGGAGGCGCGCGCGTTCGGCGCGAGCGGCTGGGCGAGCGTGGCGCCCGCCGCGCCCGATCCGCTCATCGACCGGCTGGTGGGCTTCCCGCGCGGCTTCAGGCTGAGCTCGTCGAGCCGCTTCGAGGGCGTGCCCGGCCGGCGGGCGTCGTCGGCGTTCGACGGCGACCCGCGCAGCGCGTGGGTGGGCGACCGCGGCACGGGCCGGCCGCCCTGGATCGCTTTCCGGGCGCCCCGGGCGGTGCGGATCGCGAAGCTCCGGATCCTGCCCGGGCCGCCCGAGTACGCGGCGCCCGCGCGCGTGCGCGTCGTCGCCGCGGGCGCCGCGGCGCCCGCGCTGCGCGTCGGACCCGACGGCGTCGTCAGGCTGCCGCGCCCGCTGCGCACGCGCGCCGCGCGCGTCGAGATCGTCGCCGCTCGCGCTCCGCGCGGCCGCGAGGCGCGGCGCAGGCTCGCGGCCGTCGCGATCGGCGAGCTGCGCGTGCCCGGCCTGCGCGCGCCGCGCCCGCGCCGGACCGGGTCGTTTGCGAGCGCGTGCGGCGCGCTACGCATCGGGGCGATGCGCGCGCGCGTGCGCGGCAGCGTGCGCGCGCTCGACGCGGGCGAGCCGCTGCGCCTCGAGAGCTGCGGCGGGGGGCTCGCGCTCCCGGCCGGAACGAGCCGCCTGAGCGCCCCGCCTGGCGCGGTGTTCAGGCCGGACCACCTGCTGCTCACATCACCGCCGCCCGCGGGGCCCCCGGTCGCGCCGCAGCCGCCCGGCACGGTCGTCTCGCAGGGCCGCGGCGACTGGGCGGCCCGCGACGGCGCGCGGCTTGCGCTGCGCGCGCCCGCCTGGCTCGTGCTCGCGCAGAGCTGGTCGGACGGCTGGCGGGCGTTCTGCCGCGACGCCTCGGGGACCGAGCGCGCGCTCGGGCGGCCCGTTCCCGTCGACGGCTTCGCGAACGGCTGGCGGGTCGGCCCGGACTGCCGCGAGGCCCGCTTCGAGTTCGCGCCGCAGCGGCTCGCGCTCGTGGGCTACGCGCTCTCGGCGGTGGGCTGCGCGTCGCTGCTAGCCGTGCTGCTCGCCGGCGCGCTGCGCCGCCGGGCGCGACCGCGCCTCGCGGCTCCCCCGGCATGGGTCGCCGAGCCGCCGGCCGACCCGCGCCTGCGCGTCGGCCTGCCTGCGGCCGTCGGCGCCGGAGCGGCGGTCGCCGCGCTGACCTGGTTCGTGTTCGCGCTGCGCGCCGGCGCGGCGCTCGGGCTCGCGACCGTGGCGCTCCTGCGCGTGGGCGTCAGCGCGCGGCGGCTGCTGTGGCTCGCCGCGGCCTGCGTCGCGGCGCTGCCGGTCGTCTATCTCCTCTTCCCGGCGCGCAACGACGGCGGCTTCAACCCCGACTACGCGAACGACCTGCTCGGCGCCCACTGGATCGCGGTGGGGGCCGTCTGCGCGCTCGCCGCCGGCTCGCTGCTCGCCGCCGCCGCGCTGCGCTCGCGCGAGCGCCGGGTCAGCGCCGCCGCACCCGGATCACGCAGTTCCACATCAGCACCTCGCGTGCCAGCGGGAGATGGGCGATGAAGCGCGCCCAGGGCCAGTAGCGGGGCTCGACGCGCTCGACCTCGAGGCCGGGGCGCGAGCGCACGTAGCGCAGCGTCGGCCCCACGTGCACGGGCCACAGACCGGCGCCGTAGGGGTTCTTGCGCGGCGGCCCGTGGCGGCGCTCGTACAGCCTCGGGCCGAGGCGCGGGCCGAGGAACTGGTACGGGGTCATGTCGTGCCCGCCCCAGGGCGAGTACCAGTTGGTCCACGAGATGTAGCCCCAGCCGCCCGGCCTCAGCACGCGCTCGATCTCGCGGATCACGGCGTGCGCGTCGGGGGTGTGCTCGAGCAGGTTCGAGCAGAAGGCGCCGTCGACGCTCGCGTCCTCGAGCGGCAGCGCCGCGGCGTCGGCGAGCAGCGCCCCCTCGGGCGGGTCGCCGACCATCGAAAGCTCGGCGGGGTCGTTGTCGACCGGGATCACCGTCGCGTCCAGCGCGCGCAGCGCCTCCGTGTAGAACCCGGGCCCGCAGCCCAGGTCGACGATCGTCTGCCCGGTGAGCGGGCCGTAGCGGCGGTCGAGGTCCTCGGCCGCCTCGGCTGCGAGCAGGCGGTAGAAGGGCGCGGGGTTCTCCTTCTCCTCGCGCCAGAGACGCCAGAGCGTGCGCACGCGCCGCAGCCCGCGCGGCCGCTCCACCGCGCCCGAAGCCGCCTGCCCCCCGCTCACGCCGCCTGCCTCGCCACGGCCCGGCGCGGCTGCGCGGCGCTCCTGAACACCAGGGCGGCGACGCACGCGGCGAGCACGAGCTGCAGCGCCAGCAGGCCGAGCGCGATCGAGGTGAGCCGGGCGCCGATGCCCTGGAGCATCAGCGGCTCCGCCACGGCAGCGAGCCCGAGCAGCCAGAGGAAGCTCGCGCGGTGGAGCGCGAGCAGGTACTGCACCGACAGGTACGCGCACGCGAGCAGCGCCATCGCGATCCCGAGCCACGGCAGCGCGCCGGACGCCAGGCGGAACCGTTCCCCGAACACCGCGCCGAGCAGCGGGCCCGCGGCGAGCGCGTAGATCGCGACGAGCGGCAGCGCCGTGAGCGCGATCAGCGCGAGCGTGCGCACGAGGATCGGGCGCGCGTCGAGCCCGCCGCGCGTGCGCCGCGCCGCCTCCGGCAGCAGGTACATCCCGAGGCCCACCGCCACCCAGATCACCACCTTCGCCGCCACCGAGGCGGCCGCGTACGCCCCGGCCGCGTCGTGGGAGGCGTTGTGGCGCACGACGATCACGTCGACGTTCTGGAGGACCGCGATCAGCGCGAGCGCGGCCACCGGCACCCAGGCGAGCCCGAAGAGCTCGCGCAGCCGCCGCTCCGCGCTCGCCCCGTGGCGTCGCTCGGCGCCGAGCAGCTCGCCGTGGAGCGGCAGCGCGAGCGCCAGCCCGACCGCTGCGATCGAGAGCCCGGTGCCGAGGAACGCCCCGGTCACGTCGAGCCCGAGCGCGACGAGCAGCAGCCCGAACAGCAGGCGTGCGCAGGCCTCGCCGACCACGCTGAGCCCGACCGTGCGGTAGCGCTGGAAGCCCTGCAGCGCGCCGCGCTCGACCGACAGCACGAGCCACAGGCAGCCGGTCGGGATCGCGGCGGCCGCCGCCCACGGGACCTCGTCCACCCCGATCAGGGTCGCGATCGGCTCGCGCAGCAGGATCGACACGCCGACCGAGGCGACCGACGCGAGCACGAGCGTGCGCAGCCAGCGCCGCACGCCGGCGCCCGGCGCCCGGTCGCCGTCCGCGAGCGCCGCGCTGACCTCGCGCGCCACCGCGATCTGCAGCGCGTTCCCCGGGACCGACAGGATCAGGAACGACGACAAGAGCGCCGCGAGCGAGCCGTAGCCCTGCGCGCCGAGGATGCGCGCGAACGCGATCGTGAACACGAGCGCGACCACGTTCGACGCCATCACCGCGCCGGCGAGCCCGGCCGCCCGCGCCGTGTCCGAGCGCAGCAGGCGCCGCAGCGGCGAGCCGCCCGGCTCGAACTCCGCGCGCGCGATCTCCGCCCGCATCAGCTCGAGGTCGCGCTGCGCGCAGGCGTCCCAGTTGAACTCGCGCGCGCGCTCGAGCGCCGCCGCGCCCATGCGCTCGCGCAGCTCGGGCTCCCGCACCAGGCGCTTGGCGTACTCCGTGAGCTCCTCGCGCGTGTCGGCGATGAAGCCGGTCCGCCCGTGCGCCACGGCCTCCGGCAGCCCGCCCACGCGCAGCGCCACCGTCGGCGTCCCGGACGCGGCGGCCTCGAGCACCTCGAAGCAGAACCCCTCGGCGGCGGACGCGTTGAGGTTCACCCACGCGCTGCGCAGGAGCTCGCGCTTGCGCTCCTCGGACACGAACCCGTGCATCCGCACGCGGTCGCCGACGCCGCTCTCGCGCACCGCCCGCTCGATCTCGCCGCGCCAGTCGCCGTCGCCCGCGATGTCGAGCGTCGCCTCGGGGATCTCCCACAGCGTGTCGAGGAGCCACTCGACGCGCTTGTACCGCTTCAGCCTGCCGAGATAGAGCAGGGTCGGCTCGGGCGCGCGCCGCGGCGGTCCGAACTCCTCGGCGTCCACCCCGAGGTAGTTGACGTGCACGTGCTCGCGCGGGATGCCGTGGCCGTCCGCGACCTCGCGCGCCGTGTCCTCGGAGATCACCGAGAAGCGCACGTCGCGGTAGAGGGCGCGCAGCGGGAGCGTCTCGAGCAGCCAGCCCGCGAGCCTGCCCTTGCGCCCCATCTCCTCCACGTAGTGCTCGCGATGGATGTGCTGCAGGTAGACGAGGCGCGGCGTCCGCAGCCACAGCGGCGTGAGGAAGGTGATGCCGTTGATCACCTCGAGCACGACGTCGGGGTCGGGCACGAGGCCGCGCCACTGGGCGAGGATCGCGCGCGGGAACACGGTCGAGCGCCCGCCCAGGCGGTGGATCTCGAGCCGCCCGTCGCGCTCGTGCCGCACCGCGCCCTCGTAGCCGCAGGCGACGATCGTGACGCGGTGGCCCCAGTCGAGCCAGCGGCCGACCTTCGCCCGCAGCACCGCGCCGGTGCCGCCGGCCTGCGGGTGCGTCCAGTCCCGGTCGGTCATGACCAGGATGTGGAGAGGACGATCGTCGCGGTCCGCGCGCAAGCCGGGCGTTCGGGGTGGGCTGGACTCCGGGCGAGGCTAGGGTACCGGCCCGCCGTTATCCTCACCACGGTGCAGGAACACGCTCTGACCGAGCGCCTGATCACGTACGACACCTCCACGCTCGAGGGCATCCAGAGCGCCGCGGGATTCATCAAGGGGTGGCTCGAGTCGAGGGACGTCGACGCGACCCAGGCCGTCCACAACGGCAGGCCCGTGATCACCGCCACCGTGGGCGCGGCCGAGGCGCCGGACGCTCCCACGATCGTGCTGCACGGGCACCTCGACGTCGTGCCCGGCCGGCCGGAGCAGTTCGTCCCGCGGCTGGAGGGCGACCGTCTGTTCGGCCGGGGCGCCTACGACATGAAGGGCGGGCTCGCCGCGATGATGTGCGCGACGCGCGACCTCGCCGCGCAGCGCGCCGTGCGCGTCCACTTCGTCTGCGTCGCCGACGAGGAGACCGACGAGGCGGTGCAGCGGGGCTCCGACTGGGCCGTCGAGCAGGGCTTCGTCGGCGACTTCGTCATCACGGGCGAGCCCACCGACATGCACATCGGGGTGCAGTCGAAGGGCGTGCTCGCGCTGCGCATCGAGGTCCGCGGCAAGGCGGCCCACGGCTCGACGCCGTGGCTCGGCGACAACGCGGTGCTGAAGGCGATCGACGTCTTCAGGCGGATCGAGACGATGCCCTTCGCGCGCGAGTCCTCCGACCTCTTCGACCGGCCCTCGATCTCGCTCGGCCGCATCGTCGGCGGCGACGCGCTGAACAAGGTGCCCGACTCCTGCGTGATCGACGTGGACCTGCGCTACCTGCCGGGGCAGGACCCCGACTCGATCCTCGCGCAGGTGCGCGAGATCCCCGACGTCGAGGTGGAGCCGATCTTCCAGCGCGAGCCGGCGATCGTGCGGCGCGACAACCCCTACGTGCGGATGCTCGCCGCCGCGATCCACGAGGGCGCGACCGCGGAGAAGATCTCGGTCGGGCGCGACGGCGCCTCCGACGCGATCAGCTGGCTCGACGCCGGGATGCCCGCCGTCGAGTTCGGACCGGTGGGCGCGGGCCACCACGGCCCCGAGGAGTGGGTCTCGGTGTCATCGCTCGAGCGCTACCGCGAGGCGCTCGTCCGGTTCGTCCACTCGATCCCGGCGGCCGGCCGGAAGGAGCACCTGCGTGTCGCAGCTCCCTAGGCCCGGGCGCGCCCTCTGGAAGCGGCTCGTGGTGGGCGGCCTGTTGATCGTGACGGCCTGCGCCGGCGCGACGTCGGTCGCGGCCTTCCACGAGGTCGACAAGGTGGTGCACGCGCTCGACCAGGGGCCGAAGCTCAACCTCGGGAACGACCTGAGCGAGGCGCCGGTCGGCAAGCCGCAGACGATCATGCTCGTCGGCTCGGACGCGCGCTCGAAAACCGCGCGCGACTACGACGGCACCGCCCGCGCCGACACGATCATCCTCGTGCGCCTCGACCCCTCGAAGCGCGCCACCGCGATGCTCTCGATCCCGCGCGACCTCAAGGTGCGCATCCCCGGGCACGGCGTGGCGAAGATCAACGAGGCCTACTCGACGGGCGGGATCAGGCTCACGCTCGAGACGGTCAAGCAGCTCACCGGCCTGCGCGTCAACCACGTCATCAACGTGAACTTCAGGGGCTTCGCCAAGGCGGTGGACGCGCTCGGCTGCATCTGGATGGACATCGACCGGCGCTACTACAACGCGGACCAGTCCTACGCGACGATCGACATCCAGCCCGGCTACCAGCGGCTGTGCGGCCAGTCGGCGCTCGACTTCGTGCGCTTCCGGCACACGGACAACGACATCGTGCGCGCCGCGCGCCAGCAGTCGTTCCTGCAGGCGATCAAGCAGCAGGTCGGCTTCGGGAAGCTGATCGAGAGCCGCGACAGGCTGCTGCGGATCTTCGGCCGCTACACGCGCTCGGACATCCGCGGCCGCGGGCAGGTGATCGCGCTGCTCAAGCTCGCGATCGGCTCGGTGAGCCACCCGGTGCAGGAGGTCCACTTCGACGGCGCCGACCTCGGCCCGAGCTACGTCACCGCCAGCCCGGCGACGATCAAGCGGCTCGCCGACCAGTTCCTCGGCGTGAAGACCGCGACCCGCCGGTCCGGCAAGGCCAGGCGCGCGCACAGGCGCCGCCGCCGCTCGAGCGACTCCGGCTCGGCGGGCCTCGTGGACGTGTCCGCGAACACCAAGCAGCTCGCCCTGCAGGCGATCAACCAGGGCAGGACCCCGCGGCTCTACTACCCGCGGCTCGCGACGCGCTCGAGCGTCGTCGCGAACCCGGGCGTGCGCGCGTACGCCCTCCGCGGCCCGGACGGGAGGATCTACCGCGCCTACCGCATGGTGTTCGGCGGGGTCGGGCTCGGTCAGTACTGGGGCGTCCAGGGGATGACCTGGAAGGACCCGCCCCTCCTGAACGGTGATCACGAGGTCAAGCGGATGGGCGGCCGCAAGTACTCGATCTACTACGAGGGCGACACCATCGACATGGTCGCCTGGACGACGCGCGACGCCCTCTACTACGTGAAGAACTCGCTGTCCGGGGCGCTCTCGAACGAGCAGATGCTGGCTATCGCCCGCAGCTGCCGCTCCCTGTAGTCTCTCGCGCCGCATGCCTGAGAAGGAGCCGATCGGCGTAATCGGAACGGGCTACGTCGGGCTCGTGCAGGGCACCTGCCTCGCGGAGCTCGGGCACGAGGTCTGGTGCCGCGACATCGTCCCCGACAAGATCGACGCCCTCAATCGCGGCGAGGTTCCGATCTACGAGCCGGGGCTCGCCGAGCTGATCGAGCGCAACCGCGAGCGGCTTCACTTCACCACCGACATGGGCGAGGTGGCCGCGAACGCCGAGCTCCTGTTCTGCTGCGTCGACACGCCGCCGACCTACTCGGGCGACGCCGACCTCTCGCGCGTCGAGCGCGTGGTGGAGGAGCTCGGCGGCCTCGGCCGGCACGCGCTCGTCATGAAGAGCACCGTCCCGGTCGGCACGGGCCGCACGATCAAGCGCGACCACGACGGGCTCGGCTACGTCTCCAACCCGGAGTTCCTCAAGGAGGGCTCGGCGGTCCACGACTTCATGCACCCCGACCGCGTGGTCGTGGGCGCCGACGGCGACTCGAGCGACTACGGCGACCGCGTCGCCGCGCTGTACGAGCCGCTCGGCGCGCCGATCGTGCGCACCGACGTGGCGAGCGCCGAGATGGTGAAGCTCGCCTCGAACGCCTTCCTCGCGACCAAGATCAGCTTCATCAACGAGATCGCGAACGTGTCCGAGGAGCTCGGCGCCGACGTGACCGAGGTGGCGCGCGGCATGGGCCTCGACAGCCGCATCGGGGACAGGTTCCTGCAGGCGGGCATCGGCTACGGCGGCTCCTGCTTCCCGAAGGACGTGCAGGCGCTCAAGCAGCTCGCCGGCAACACCGGCTACCACTTCCAGCTCCTGACCGCCGTCATCGAGGTGAACGAGCTGCAGAAGCGGCGCACCATCGGCAAGCTGCAGAAGCACCTCGGCTCGCTCGTGCGCAAGGAGATCGCCCTGCTCGGCGTCGCCTTCAAGCCCGACACCGACGACATCCGCGAGGCGACGAGCCTGGTGCTCGCCGGCCGCCTGCGCGGCGAGGGCGCGCGCGTGCGCGTGTACGACCCGGTCGCCGCCGAGCGGGCGCGCGACGTGCTCTCCTACGCGGAGATCTGCCCGTCCGCGATGAAGGCGCTCGAGGGCGCGGACGCGGCCGTGCTCGTGACCGAGTGGCCGGAGTTCCGCGAGCTCGACTGGGCGGGCGCGGTGAAGGAGGCGATGCGCCAGCCGGTCGTGATCGACGGCCGCAACTTCCTCGACCGCGACGCGCTGCGCGCGGCGGGCTTCACCTACGAGGGCGTGGGCAGGTAGGCGCGATGCAGGCGCTCGTGCTCGCGGGCGGCGAGGGAACGCGGCTGCGGCCCCTCACGCTCACGGTCCCCAAGCCCGTGCTGCCGCTCGCCGGCCGCCCGTTTCTCACCTTCATGCTCGACTGGCTCCGCCGTCACGGGGTGGACGACGTGCTGCTCTCCTGCGGCTTCCTGTCTCGTCGCGTCGAGGAGGTGCTCGGCGACGAGCACGCCGGGATACGCCTCCGCTACGTGCACGAGGACGAGCCGCTCGGCACCGCCGGGCCGGTCCGGCTCGCCTGCGACGAGGGCCTGCTCGGCGAGCGCGTGATCGTGCTCAACGGCGACGTGTTGAACGACATCGACCTCAGCGCGCAGCTGCGACAGCACGAGGCGACCGGCGCCCAGGCCACGCTCGCGCTCGTCGCGGTGGACGACACCTCGAGCTACGGCGTCGTGCCGACCGACGCCGACCTGCGCGTCGAGGCGTTCCTCGAGAAGGCGCCCGGCCCGGCGCCCACCAACCGCATCAACGCGGGCGCCTACGTGCTCGAGCGCTCGGTGGTGGAGCTGATACCGCCGGGCCGCGCCGTGTCGTTCGAGCGCGACATCTTCCCCGGCCTCGTCGGCGAGGGCCTATACGGCTTCCTGGCCGAGGGCTACTGGATCGACATCGGCACGCCCGAGCGCTACCTCGAGGCCACCTACGATCTGCTCGCGGGCGTCGTCGAGAGCACCCTGCCGCCGCGCGACGAGACCGGGTCGCTCGTCTACGAGCCGTCCGTCACCGCCGGCGCCCGCATCGGGCCCCAGTCCGTCGTCGGGCCGCGCTCGACGATCGGGGCTGAGGCCGCCGTCGAGCGCTCGGTGCTGCACGCCGGCGTGACGGTGGGCGAGCGGGCGCGGATCGTCGCGAGCGTGGTGGGCGAGGGGGCGCGCATCGGGGCCGGGGCGCGGGTCGGACCGGACTGCGTGATCGGCGCCGGCGCGGTGGTCGCGCCCGGCGAGGTCGTCGAGCCCGGCGAGCGCGTGGAGGCGGGGGCGTGAGGGCGCTGACGCGCGAGGCGGTCGCGGCGGTCGACTCGCTCGGGATGCTCGGCGTCGTGCTCGAGCAGGCGGCGCACCTGACCGACGCGCTCTGGCGCGTCGACTCGGCCTCGGCGCCCAGGGTCGACGCCCCCGGCGGCCTCGTCGTCTGCGGCATGGGCGGCTCGGCGATCGGCGCCGACCTCGCCGCCGCGGCGCTGGCGGACCGCGCGCAGCGGCCGCTCCGGACGGTGCGCGGGTACGACATCGGGCCGGGCGTCGGTCCGGGGACGCTCGTGCTCTGCTCGAGCTACTCGGGAGACACCGAGGAGACGGTCTGCTGCTACGAGCAGGCGCGCGACGCGGGCGCCCCGCGCATCGCGCTCACCACCGGCGGCCGCCTCGCCGAGCTGGCGCGCGCGGACGGGGTCCCAGTGATCGGCGTGCCGGGGGGGATCCAGCCGCGCGCGGCGGTGGCGTACATGACGGTGGGTGCGCTCGAGTGCGCCGCGCTCGCGGGCGCCGCGCCGTCGCTGCGCTCCGAGGTCGAGGAGGCCTCCGAGCTGCTCGCCGAGCTCGCCCGGGAGTGGGGCCCGGACGCCCCGGAGGACTCCCTCGCCAAGGCGCTCGCGCGCGCGCTCCAGGGGGCGGCGCCGGTCGTGTACGGCGCGGGGGTCACCGTCCCGGTCGCCCGCCGCTGGAAGACGCAGGTGAACGAGAACGCGAAGCTGCCGGCGTTCTGGGCGGACCTCCCCGAGGCCGACCACAACGAGATCTGCGGCTTCGAGCGCGCGCAGGACTTCGCCGCGGTCTTCCTCGACGATCCCCACGGCGACCCGCGCCTGCGCCGCCGCCTCGAGCTGACGGCGGAGAGCGCGCGTCGGGGCTCCGCAGTCGTGGAGGTCGTCGAGGCACGCGGCGAGAGCCCGCTCGCGCGGGCGCTGTCGCTCGTGCTCCTCGGGGACCTCGTGTCGGTCTACCTGGCGGCGCTCGAGCGCACCGACCCCACGCCCGTCGACGCGATCGAGGCCTTCAAGAGCGCTCTGCGCTGAGCGCGGACGGGCATCGGCGCGTGCCGCCGCGACCCGGGGCAAAACCTTGACACGGGAGTGCTAACGTTGCCGGCGTGTCCGACGGGCTCACGATCCACGAGGCTGCGCAGACGACCGGCTGGTCGCCGCGGATGCTCCGCTACCTCGAGCGGGTCGGCCTGGTGGACCCCCCGCGGACCGAGGCGGGCTACCGCGTATTCGGACCCGGTGAGCTGCAGCGGCTGCGGACGCTCCGCGAGCTGCTGGCCCGGTTCGAGTGCCAGCTCTCGGACGTCGCCTTCGCCAAGCGCATGCGCGACGACGCCGAGCTGCGCCAGGCGGTGGGCCGCTGGCTCGAGTCCGAGCCGCGGCGTCCGGAGGGCGTCGCCACCGACGACTGGCTGCGCTGGGAGCAGGAGAAGCACCAGCGCCTGCTCGCGCTAGCCGACGCCGCGTAGCGCACCGACCAAACCTGGAGGCCGCAGTGACCACGACTTCGCCGTCAACCGAGCTGGACTACAAGATCGCCGACATCTCGCTGGCCGAGTGGGGCCGCAAGGAGATCGAGCTCGCCGAGCACGAGATGCCGGGCCTGATGGCGCTGCGCCAGAAGTACGGGGCGCAGAAGCCGCTCACCGGCGCGCGCATCACCGGCTCGCTGCACATGACGATCCAGACGGCGGTCCTGATCGAGACGCTCGTGGAGCTCGGCGCCGAGGTCCGCTGGGCGAGCTGCAACATCTTCTCCACGCAGGATCACGCCGCCGCGGCCGTGGTCATCGGCAGGGACGGCACGGTCGACGACCCGCGCGGCGTGCCGGTGTTCGCCTGGAAGGGCGAGACGCTCGAGGAGTACTGGTGGTGCGTCGAGCAGACGCTCCGCTGGCCCGACGGCGCCGGCCCCAACATGATCCTCGACGACGGCGGCGACGCCACGCTGCTCGTCCACAAGGGCGTCGAGTTCGAGAAGGCGGGCGCGGTGCCGGACCCCGACGGGGCCGACTCCGAGGAGCTCGCCGTGATCCTGCGCCTGCTCCAGCGCTCGCTGCAGGAGGATCCGCAGCGCTGGACGCGCATCGCCGCCGGGATCAAGGGCGTGACCGAGGAGACCACGACCGGCGTCCACCGGCTCTACCAGATGCAGGAGACCGGCCAGCTCCTGTTCCCGGCGATAAACGTCAACGACTCGGTCACCAAGTCGAAGTTCGACAACATCTACGGCTGCCGCCACTCGCTGATCGACGGCATCAACCGCGCGACCGACGTGATGATCGGCGGCAAGGTCGCCGTGGTCTGCGGCTACGGCGACGTCGGCAAGGGCTGCGCCGACTCGCTGCGCGGCCAGGGCGCCCGCGTGATCGTCACCGAGATCGACCCGATCTGCGCGCTGCAGGCCGCGATGGAGGGCTACGAGGTCCGCACGCTCGACGAGGTTGTCGAGACGGCGGACATCTTCGTCACGGCCACCGGCAACCGCGACATCATCACCGCCGACCACATGGCCCGCATGAAGCACCAGGCGATCGTCGGCAACATCGGCCACTTCGACAACGAGATCGACATGGCCGGGCTCGCCAGGGTGCCGGGCATCCGGAAGGTGAACATCAAGCCCCAGGTCGACAAGTGGGTCTTTCCCGACGGCCACGCGATCATCGTGCTCTCGGAGGGCCGCCTGCTGAACCTGGGCAACGCCACCGGCCACCCGAGCTTCGTGATGTCGAACTCGTTCTCGAACCAGACGATCGCGCAGATCGAGCTGTTCACGAAGAACGAGCGCTACGAGAAGCGCGTGTACGTGCTGCCGAAGCACCTCGACGAGGAGGTCGCGAGGCTGCACCTGCCCGCGCTCGGCGTGAGCCTCACCAAGCTCACCCCCGAGCAGGCGGCCTACATCGGCGTGCCCGTCGAGGGCCCGTACAAGCCCGATCACTACCGCTACTAGGAGGTCCGGCGACGCCGGAGCCCCATCCACGGACGCGGTGATGGCGGCCGCGCGCCCGCCGCACGACATCGCCGACCTCGGGCTCGCCGAGGCCGGCCAGGCGCGGATCGAGTGGGCCGACGGGCAGATGCCCGTGCTCCGCTCGATCCGCGAGCGGTTCGAGCGCGAGCGGCCGCTCGCGGGCACGCGGGTCGCGTGCTGCCTGCACGTCACCGCGGAGACCGCGAACCTCGTCCGCACCCTGATCGCGGGCGGCGCGGAGGCGGCGCTCTGCGCTGCGAACCCGCTCACGACGCAGGACGAGGTGGCCGCGGCGCTCGTGGACCGCCACGGCGCCGAGGTCCGCGCGATCCGCGAGGAGGACGTGGACACCTATTCCGCCCACGTCGAGGCGCTCGTCGCCGGCGAGCCGAGCGTCACGATCGACGACGGGGCCGACCTCCTCACCGCGATCCACGCGGGCCGGCCGGAGTTGCTCGAGCGGATGCTCGGCGGCACGGAGGAGACCAACAGCGGTCTGCTGCGCGTGCGGGCGCTCGAGGCCGAGGGGCGGCTCGGCTGTCCGGTGATCGACGTGAACGGCGCCTTCACCGAGCGGGCCTTCAACGACCGCTGGGGGACCGGCCAGTCGACGATCGACGGCATCCTGCGGGCGACGAACCTCCTGCTCGCCGGCCGCACCGTCGTCGTTCTCGGCTACGGCTGGACCGGGCGCGGGATCGCCGTCCGCGCGCGGGGCGCGGGTGCGTCGGTGATCGTCTGCGAGGTCGACCCGCTGCGCGCGCTCGAGGCGCGCATGGAGGGCTTCGAGGTGATGCCGGCGCTCGCCGCGGCCGAGCGCGGCGACGTGTTCATCACGGTCACCGGCAGCCGCGACGTGCTGCGCCGCGAGCACTTCGAGCGGATGAAGGACGGCGCCGTGCTCGCGAACGCCGGCCACTTCGACGTCGAGATCAGCCTGCCCGACCTCGAGCGGGTCGCCACGGGCGGCCGGCGCGAGGTCCTGCCGCTCGTCGACGAGTACGACCTCGGCGGCCGCCGGCTGAACCTGCTGGCGAAGGGCCGCGTGGTGAACCTCGCCGCGGCCGAGGGCCATCCCGCGGCCGTGATGGACATGTCGTTCGCGAACCAGGCGCTCGCCGTCGAGTACCTCGTGACGCACGGCGGGTCGCTCGGGCCGGGCGTCCACCCGGTCCCCGAGGCGATCGACCGCGAGGTCGCCCGCCTGAAGCTCGGCGCGCTGGGCGTGGAGATCGACACGCTCACGCCCGACCAGGAGCGCTACCTCCACTCCTGGCGCCGGACGTCCTGAGTCCCTCGCTCGCTCGCGCGGCTCCGACGCCCGGGCT
>JADGHQ010000099.1 GCA_019683805.1 Thermoleophilaceae bacterium | reverse complement strand
CCCCGCCCGGGGGGCCGGGGCGGGGGGTGCCCGGCCGCCGCGCCGCGGCCGCCGCGCACGAGCAGCCGCGCGACGCGGCGGCCGAGCCGGTTGAGCGCCGCGGTGTCGGTGTCGTCGGCGAGCGTCGCGCCGAGCGCCTGCGCGATGTCGGAGGACTGTCCCGGAACCGAGAGCTCGGACGTCGAGTCGATCGTGCCGCCGGCGGCCGACACCGCGCTCGTGACGTTCTTCTCGAGCTCGCTCGGCAGCCCGCCGGTGGAGACGAGCGCGACCCGCTCGCCGAGCAGCCTGCCGCTCACGATGTAGGGCATCGCGGCGTCGATCAGGCGGTCGCGCCGGCTGAGCTCCGCCCGCGCGTCGCGGGCGGCCTTGCGCGCCGCGACGACGTCGCTGCGCAGCGACGAGCGCAACGACTTGTCGGCCGAGGAAACGAGCGAGTCACCGATGGTCGCTCCGAGGACGATGCCGATGCCGAGGGCGAGGAACACCGCCACGAGCGAGAGCGCGTGGTAGCGGAAATCGAACAATCTGCGTCAGTCCAGTCCGAGGAGGATCTTGATCTTCAGCCAGAGCAGGTCGAGCAGCGGCCCGAGGCTCGGCGACGTCGCCACGACCACGATCAGCGTCGCGAGCGCCGCGAGGGTGACCACGAGGATCGGCCCGCGGCCCGCCGAGGGCCGGTAGAGGCGGCTCACCCCCTTGGCGTCCACGAGGATCTCGCCGATCCGCAGGCGCGTGAGGAACGTGGAGGACATGCCCTTGCGGCTCTTGTCGAGGAACTCCATCAGGTTGAAGTGCGACCCGACCGCCACGATCAGCGACGCCCCCTTCTCCGCCGCGATCAGCATCGCCACGTCCTCGCTGGTGGCCGGCGCCGGCACCACCTTGTAGCGCAGGCCGAGGCGGTCGAGCCGCTCGCGGCCGGGCGCGCGGCCGTCGGGGTAGGCGTGGACGACGAGCTCGCAGCCGCAGCGCAGCGCCGCGTCGCTCGCGGAGTCCATGTCGCCGACGATCACGTCCGGCTTCCAGCCCTGCTCGATGATCGCCTCGGCGCCCCCGTCGACCGCCACGAGCACGGGCTTCATGTCGCGCACGTAGGGCCGCAGCGCGCGCAGGTCCTTCTGGTGGTCGACGCCGCGCACCACGATCAGCGCGGGGCGGTCGCGGAAGCTCGTGTCGAGCTCGGGCAGGTCGAGGCGGCCGACGAGCAGCTCGCGCTCCTCGCGCATGTGCTCGATCGTGTTCTCGGCGAAGGCCGCGAGCGCGTCGCCGATCCGGCGCCTGCCCGCCTCCTGGGCGCGCTCGATTGCCTCGATGTCGAGCGCCTCGCCGCGCGCGACCCGCTCCCCGCCTCGGAGGACGTCGCCGCCGCGGACGGTGATCTCCTCGCCGTCCCTGAGCAGGTCGAAGAGCGGCGCGCCCGGCATGTCCACGAGGTGCACGCCTCCCTCCGCGAGGATCAGCGGGCCTGCGTTCGGATAGCGGCCGGTGGACGACCTGGCCACGTTCACCACGCACCTCACGCCCCTCGCGACCAGGTCCTCCGCGGACACCCGGTCGATGTCCTCGTGGTCGATGACGGCGATGTCGCCGGGCCCGAGCCGCTTCACGAGGCGCTTCGTGCGCTTGCCGAGCCTGGCCCTGCCCGTGAAGGTCGGCGACGCCGCGCCGCTCCCGTTCGCGGACGGGCTGCGGGCCCCGGCTCGCGGGGCTCTGCGTGTTATGCGCGGGACGGCCATGCTGGCTGATGAGCCGCGGCTGAGTCTACGCCCGCGGGCCGGGAGCCGGTCGCAGGCTGACCGGGAGCCCGCCCGCGCGCTGCCACGGCCACCGGCCTCGCGGACGCGCGGCGCGCCGGTAGGCTCGGCCCATGGCGTGGCCTCCGAGAGCGTCCGATCCGCCGGGGGGACCCGTCCCCGGGCCGCCTGCGGCGGCCGACCGCGCCACGCGCGTCCTCGAGCGCATCCGTGCCACTCCCCCGGGCTTCGTCCGCACCTACGGGGACGTCTCGCCGGGCGCTCCGAGGCTCGCTGGGCGGATCCTCGCGGCGTGCGAAGACCCGGACGTGCCGTGGCACCGGATCGTGCGCGCAGACGGATCGCTCGCGAAGGGCGCCCTGCAGCGCAGGCTGCTCGAGCGCGAGGGCGTCCCCTTCACGGGCGAGCGCGTCGACATGCGCGCGGCGCGGCTGCCGCCTTGAGCGGCGGGCCGGGCCCTATGCTGCCGCCGCCAGCAAGTCCTGAGCATGCCTGCGCGCGCCCGCGTCGGAGCTGTCGGCGCCGAGCATCCGACAGAGCTCCTCGACCACCGCCTCGCCCTCCAGGCGCTCCACGCTCGTCCGCGCGAGCCCGCCTTCGGCGGTCTTCTCGATGCGGAAGTGGTGCTCGGCGAGCGAGGCGATCTGCGGGAGATGGGTGATGCAGAGCACCTGCCGGCCGCCGCCCAGCGCGCGCAGCTTCTCGCCCACGACGCGAGCGGTCTGCCCGCCGACGCCCGAGTCGACCTCGTCGAAGACGAGCGTCTCCGCTCCGCCGCTCGCCGCCACCGACATCAGCGCGAGCATCACGCGCGAGGTCTCGCCGCCCGAGGCGGTCTCGCGGAGCGGCTGCGCAGGCACGCCGGGGTTCGGGGCGATCATCAGCTCGACGCGCTCGTCGCCGGTCCGCGCGCGGGCGTCGCGGCGCTCGATCCGCACCTCGAAGCTCGCCCCGTCGAGCGCCAGGTCCGCGAGCTCCTCCTGCACCCGCTTGGCGAGCCTCGGGGCGGCCTTGTGCCGCGCCTCGGAGAGCCTGGCCGCGAGGCGGTCCTCGGCCGCGCGCGCCGCGTCGAGCTCGGTGACCAGGCGCCCGAGCGAGCCCTCGAGATCCTCGAGCCGCGAGAGCTGCTGGCGGCAGCGTCGCGCGTGCTCGATCACCGCCTCCACCGTGCCGCCGTGCTTGCGCTTCAGGCGGTCGTAGCTCGAGAGCCGCTCCTCGACCTGCTCGAGCCTGCCCGGCTCCTCCTCGAGGCCGGCCTCGTACGCCCGCAGCTCCGTCCCGAGGTCCTCGGCCTCGATGCGCAGCGCGCGCAGCCGCTCGGCCAGCGCGTCGAGCGCGGGGTCCACGCCGCGCACGCCGTCCGCCAGCGCCTCCGCCTGCGCGAGCAGGGCCGCCACGCCGGCGCCGTCGCCCGCGGCGGGCGCGATAGCCTCGGCGCCGCCGCCCGCGGCCGCGCGCAGCCCGTCGAGGCGCCGCAGCCGCTCGCGCTCCGCCAGGAGCTCCCGCTCCTCCTCCTCGCTCGGCGCGAGCTCGTCGATCTCCGCGAGCTCGAAGGCCAGCAGGTCACGCTCGCGCTCGCTGGCGCCGGCGCGGGCGCGCAGCTCGTCGAGCTCGCGCTCGAGCGACACGACTCGCGCGTGGGCGGCGGCAAGCTCGTCCCGCGCCGCGAGGTGCTCGGGGCCGCAGAAGCCGTCGAGGATGTCGAGCTGCGCCGAGGACAGCGCGAGCCGCCTGTGCTCGTGCTGGCCGTAGAAGGCGACGAGCCGGCCGCCCAGCTCGCGCAGGTCCGAGGCGCTCGCCGAGCGGCCCTGCACGAACGCGCGCGTGCGTCCGTCCGCGCCCACCCGGCGGCTCAGCACGATCTCCTCCTCGCCCTCGGGGAGCCGCTCGCGCAGGTCGGCGAGCGCCGGCTCGTCGAGCAGGCCCGGCGGCAGCGAGAAGACGCCCTCCACGTATGCCTCGGCCGCGCCGGGGCGCACCACGTCGCTGCGCGGCTTGCCGCCGAGCAGCAGGTCAAGCGCCTGCGCGAGCATGGTCTTGCCGGCGCCGGTCTCGCCCGTGATCGCGTTGAGCCCGGGGCCGAGCCGCAGCTCGGCGCGCTCGATCAAGAGCAGGTTCTCCACTCGCAGCTCGAGGAGCACGCGGGCAGGTCTACCAGCGCGACCCGACGGAGCCGGACGGCGTGCAACACCGCCGTCGCAGACCGTGACGCCTCTGTCGCAGGCCGTAGCGCTTCGGTCACAGCCCGCAACGCTCCCGTAGCGGCGACCCGCCGCCCGAAGGCGGCGCTCAGGAAGCGAGCCGCCCGAACTTCTCGCGCAGCCGGTGGTAGAAGTTCGAGCCGGGGAGCTGGGCGAGCAGCGCCCGGTCGTGCATGAAGCGAACGTGCATCTCCTCGCCCGCCCTCAGCGGGCAGACGATCCGGCCGTCCGTCGTCACGTCGACCGGGTCCGCCGACGAGCAGTTCTGCACCGTCATCACGGCGTCCGTGGCCACCACGAGCGCACGCGCCGTGAGCGTGTGGGGGGCGATGAACGAGACGACGAAGCCGTCCACGCCCCACGCGAGCACCGGGCCGCCGTTGGCGAGGTTGTAGCCGGTCGACCCGACCGGCGTCGACACCACGAGGCCGTCGCAGCGCACGCGCCCGAGCTGCTCGCCCTCGACCGAGTAGGCGAGCTCCGCGACGCGCCCGTTGGGCCGCCGGTGGAACGAGATGTCGTTGATCGCGCTGTGGTGCGCTCCGGCCGCGTCGATCGACAGCGCCGGCACCGGAAGCAGCTCGTAGTCGCCGGCCAGCACGTGCTCGATGCCCTGCTCGAGCTCGCCGCGCTCCAGCGTCGCCAGGAACCCGATCGCGCCGAAGTTGAACGCGAACACCGGGACGTCGCGCCCGGCGTGGGTACGCATCGCCCGGAGGATCGTGCCGTCGCCCCCGAGCACGAGCGCGAGGTCGACCTCCTCGATGTGCCCGTCGCCGACCTCGACGAGCCCGTCCGGGAGCGCGTGCTTGTCCGCCTCCTCCCGCGAGAGGAGCACGCGCACGCCCTCGGCCCGCAGCCGCTCGACCACCTGGCGCAGCGCCTCGGCCGTCTCGGCGGGCTGGGCGTGCGTGAAGATCTCGACCGCTCCCGGGCGCGTCACGGCTCCACCTCCCGGGCCGCCGTCTCGGGATGCACCCTGCCCGACCGCCCACGCTCGGCGATCCAGGCGAAGCTCTCGCGGTTGCCGGCCGGGCCCGGGAGCCCGGACGAGGCGAAGCCGAGCAGCGTCCACCCGCGCGCGGCCGCGAAGCGGCCCACGTGCTCGAGCGCCGCGCGCCGATCCGCCGCCGAGCGCACCACCCCGCCCTTGCCGACGCGCTCGCGCCCCACCTCGAACTGCGGCTTCACGAGCGCCAGGCAGTCGAAGCGCTCGGCCGCGCAGGCGAGCACCGCGGGCAGCACCTTCTCGAGCGAGATGAACGACACGTCGACCACGACGAGATCGGGACGGTACGGCAACGAGCCGCAGTCGAGCTCCCGCGCGTTCACGCGCTCCATCACGGTCACCCGCCGGTCGTTGCGCAGCCGCCAGTGCAGCTCGCCGTAGCCGACGTCAAGGGCCACGACGCTCGCGGCGCCCCGCTGGAGCAGGCAGTCCGTGAAGCCGCCCGTCGAGGCGCCCACGTCGAGGCAGCGCCGGCCGGCGGGCTCGACGCCGAAGGCGCCCAGCGCGTTCTCGAGCTTCACGCCGCCGCGCGAGACGTAGCGCGGCGGGCTCGCCACCTCGAGGTCGAGATCGGGCCGCACGAGCTGCCCCGGCTTCTCAGCCGGCCTGCGCTCGGGGCCGATCCTCACCTCGCCGGCGATCACCGCGGCGGCCGCGCGAGAGCGGCTCTCGAACAGGCCGCGCTCGACGAGGAGCGTGTCGAGACGCGTCTTCGCCACCGGCGCAGCGTATACGGCGCGGCGCGTGACACGAGTCACACGAGCCGCGACGCGTGACACGGCTCACAGACGGCCCCCGGATCGGGGCTTACCGTGGCTGCCGTGACGACCACGGGGCACCTTCCGATCCAGCTCCACGCGGCGGCCGAGTTCGCGTTCGGCATCGCGCTTGCGGCGGCCGCCTTCGCCCTGGGCCTCGGCCCCGCGGCGACGGGCGCCGGGGTGGTCGCCGGCATCGCGCTCGCCACGCTCGCGCTGAGCGCGACCGAGCCCGGAGGGCGCGGGTCGCTTCCCGCCTCGGCCCATGCCGCCTACGACCACGGCATCGGCTACGGGCTCGTGGGCGCGGCCGTAGCGTTCCTCGTGGCCGGCTCGCCCGGCGCCTTCGGCCTCTTCCTGGCCGCCGGCGCGATCCAGCTGGCGCTGGCCTTCCGCACCCGATACGCGGCGCGCGCATAGGCGCCTGAGTCTTCTCTCATCGATCGACAACAACACACGCATCACTCCTCCCTCGAGCGGCCCGCCTCCCCAGGCGGGTCGCTTTCTTTCTGGACGCCGTCGAGCGGCGGCAGCGAGCGCCCCGGCTCGGAGCGCTCCCGCCGCGGCGCCGGTGCGAGCGCGACGACGGTCTCGGTGCCGGGCTCGACCTGCGTGAGCCCGCCGTCGCGGACGACCACCGACCCCGGGTCGCGCTTCAGCTCCTCCCACTGCTCGTCGCTCGCCAGCACCGCCTCGCCGGGCGCCCCGGCCGCGTACCAGGCGTCGAACGAGGCGCGGCGCTCGCTCCCCAGCTCGGCGACCGCCATCAGCGCCGCGTGCCCGGCCTGGGCGATCGCCTTGCCCGCTGTCTTCATCACGCCCGGGCGCAGCGCGTAGAGCATCGCCGGCACGTCGTCGCCGAGCCGTGCGGGCGGGCGGGGCG
>JADGHQ010000098.1 GCA_019683805.1 Thermoleophilaceae bacterium | reverse complement strand
GAGCCGGCGCAGGGCACCGCGGGTGACATCGAGGGCGCCCGCCGCGAGGGTAGAGCGGGGGCTGAGGAGCCGGCGCAGGGCACCGCTGGAGACATCGAGGGGCGCAACGAGCCGAGGCGCTGACGCGCCGGACCGAGGAGGTCAGAGATGGCTGAGCAGAACAGAGGCGTGGTCTACATGGGACCGGGCCACGTCGAGGTGCAGGACACCGAGTATCCGAGCCTCGAGCTCCACGCCGGAGCGGGCGTCCCCAGGGAGAGCGTCGGGCGGCAGTGCAACCACGGAGTGATCCTCCGCGTCGTCTCGACGAACATCTGCGGCAGCGACCAGCACATGGTGCGCGGCCGCACCACGGCGCCTGCGGGGCTGGTCCTCGGTCACGAGATCACCGGCGAGGTGATCGAGAAGGGCCGCGACGTCGAGTTCCTCGACGTGGGCGACCTCGTCTCGGTCCCGTTCAACATCGCCTGCGGACGCTGCCGCAACTGCAAGGAGGGCAAGACCGGGATCTGCCTGACCGTCAACCCCGCCCGACCCGGCGGCGCGTACGGCTACGTCGACATGGGCGGATGGCCGGGAGGCCAGGCCGAGTACGTCATGGTCCCCTACGCGGACTTCAACTGCATGAAGTTCCCGGACAAGGAACAGGCGATGGAGAAGATCCTCGACCTGACCATGCTCTCGGACATCTTCCCGACGGGCTACCACGGATGCGTGAGCGCGGGCGTGACGACGGGCAGCACCGTCTACATCGCCGGCGCGGGACCGGTCGGGCTCGCGGCCGCCCACTCCGCGCAGCTGCTCGGAGCGGCGGTCGTGATGGTCGGCGACATCATCCCCGAGCGCCTGGAGCAGGCGCGGAGCTTCGGCTGCGAGCCGATCGACGTCTCCAAGGGCGACCCGAAGGACCAGATCGCCCGGCTCATCGGGGAGCGGCTCGCCGAGGCGATCAACCCGCCGACGACGATCCCGGAGGTCGACTGCGGCGTGGACGCCGTAGGGTTCGAGGCGCGCGGGCACGGTGAGCACGCGGGCGAGGAGCTGCCGGCGACGGTGCTGAACTCGCTCATGGACCTCACGCGGGCCGGCGGCGCGCTCGGCATCCCGGGCCTGTACGTGACGGGCGACCCGGGCGCCAAGGAGGAGGCGGCCAAGCACGGATCGCTGGCGATCCGGATCGGCCTGGGCTGGGCGAAGTCGCACACCTTCACGACGGGTCAGACGCCCGTCATGAGGTACAACCGCAAGCTGATGATGGCGATCCTCAACGACCGCTGTCAGATCGCCAAGGCGGTGAACGCGACGGTGATCCCGCTCGACGAGGCGCCGCAGGGATACGAGGACTTCGACCGCGGAGCGGCCAAGAAGTTCGTCCTCGACCCCCACGGGATGCTCCCGAGGGCGTAGGCGACGGACACCGGGGCGGCGCAGCCGGGAGCGCCGCCCCGCCGTGCTAGGCCTGCTCGGCCTGCAGGGACGCGATCTCGCGCCGCAGCTCGTCCGCCCGGTCGAGCACCCCTTGAAGGCGCGGATCCTTGCCGAGGGTCTTCGAGTGGCCCATGGCGTAGGCGAACTCCATCGAGTGGATCAGTTGTCGGTATTCGGCCTGCAGCTCGTCCAGGCGTGATGCGCTCATGCGGCTGGATGCTAGCTGCCGGGTCAACCCTTCCCCGAGCGGCGGTATGGTGGGCCGCGGGATGGAGGACGGCCGACACGCGGCGGCGGTCGGCGGCGCGGCCCGCGCCGTGGAGCTCTCCGGCACGGGTCTCTCGCCCGCCGAGGTCGTCGCCGTGGCGCGCGCCGCAGCGAGCGTCGAGCTGTCGGAGGCGGGGCGGGCCGCGATGGCCGAGAGCGCCGCCGTGGTCGAGCGCCTCGCGGCCTCTGACGAGCCTGCCTACGGCGTGTCGACGGGCTTCGGCTCGCTCGCTACCGTCCCGATCCCGCCCGGGCGGCGCGACGAGCTGCAGCGGGCGCTGCTGCGCTCGCACGCCGCCGGCATGGGGCCGCCGGTCGAGCGCGAGGTGGTGCGCGCGATGATGCTGCTGCGCGCCCGAACCCTCGCGATGGGGCACTCGGGCGCCCGGCCGCTGGTGGCGGAGACGATGCTCGCGCTGCTGAACGCCGGCATCACGCCGGTGGTGCCGGAGCACGGGTCGCTCGGCGCCTCGGGCGACCTCGCCCCCCTCGCCCACTGCGGGCTCGCGCTGATCGGCGAGGGCGAGGTGACGGTCGGTGCCTCGGACGAGCCGCGGCCGGCGGCGGAGGCGCTCGCGGCCGCCGGGATCGAGCCGATCGCGCTGGGGCCGAAGGAGGGCCTCGCGCTCATCAACGGCACCGACGGCATGCTCGCGATGCTGATCCTCGCGCTCGAGGACCTGCGGCTGCTGCTGCGCGTGGCGGACGTCACGGCCGCGATGTCGGTGGAGGCGCTGCTCGGCACCGACCGCGCCTTCGCCGCCGACCTGGTCGCCCTGCGCCCCCAGCCGGGCCAGGCCGCGAGCGCCGCGAACCTGCGCCAGCTGCTCGACGGCTCGCCGATCGTCGCGAGCCACCGCTACGGCGACGACCGCGTCCAGGACGCCTATTCGCTGCGCTGCGCGCCGCAGGTCGCAGGCGCCGCGCGCGACACCGCCGCGCACGCCGCCCGCGTGGCGGCGGCGGAGCTCGTGTCGGCGATCGACAACCCGATGGTGCTTCCCGACGGCCGCGTCGAGTCCTGCGGCAACTTCCACGGCGCGCCGGTCGCCTACGCGTGCGACTTCCTCGCGATCGCGAGTGCCGACGTGGGCGCGATCGCGGAGCGCCGCACCGACCGGCTGCTCGACGCATCCCGCTCGCACGGCCTGCCGCCGTTCCTGACCGAGGACGCGGGCGTGAGCTCGGGGCTCATGATCGCCCAGTACACGCAGGCGGCGCTCGTCGCCGAGAGCCGGCGCCTCGCCGTGCCGGCGAGCGTCGACTCGCTGCCGACGAGCGCGATGCAGGAGGACCACGTCTCCCTCGGCTGGGCCGCCGCGCGCAAGCTGCGCCGCTCGCTCGACAACCTCGGACGGATCCTCGCGGTGGAGCTCGTCTGCGCCGGCCACGGGCTCGACCTACGCGCGCCGCTGCGCCCCGGGCGCGGCACGCGGGCGGCCCTCGACGCGCTGCGCGAGCGGGTCGCCGGCCCCGGGGAGGACCGCCGCCTCGCACCGGACCTCGCCGCGGCCGAGGAGCTGGTGCGCTCGGGCGCGCTGCTGCGCGCCGTCGAGGCGGAGATCGGTGCGCTCGAATGATCGCCGGCGCGCGTCCCGTCCGCGCGCCGCGCGGGAGCGCGATCTCGTGTCGCGGCTGGGACCAGGAGGCGGCACTGCGGCTTCTCATGAACAACCTCGACCCCGAGGTGGCCGAGCGCCCGGACGAGCTCGTGGTGTACGGCGGGACCGGCCGCGCCGCGCGCTCGTGGGAGGCGTTCGACGCGATCGTCCGCACGCTGCAGGCGCTCGCCGGCGACGAGACGCTGCTCGTCCAGTCCGGCAAGCCGGTCGGCGTGCTCCGCACGCACGAGTGGGCGCCGCGGGTGCTGATCGCGAACTCGAACCTCGTGCCCGACTGGGCGACCTGGGACGAGTTCCGCCGGCTCGAGAGCCTCGGGCTCACCGTGTACGGCCAGATGACCGCCGGCTCCTGGATCTACATCGGGAGCCAGGGGATCGTGCAGGGGACGTACGAGTGCTTCGCCGAGATCGCCCGCAGGCGCCACGGCGGCTCGCTCGCCGGCACGATCACGCTGACCGCGGGGCTTGGCGGCATGGGCGGCGCGCAGCCGCTGGCGGTCACGATGAACGGGGGCGTGGCACTGTGCGCGGAGGTCGACCGCCGCCGCGTGGAGCGGCGGCTCGAGACGCGCTACCTCGACGAGGCGGCGCCGTCGCTCGAGGAGGCGGTGGCGCGCTGCCTCGCCGCCAAGCGCGAGCGCCGCGCGTTGAGCGTCGGCGTGGTCGCGAACGCGGCCGACGTGGTCCCCGCGCTGCTCGAGCGCGGCTTCGAGGCCGACATCGTCACCGACCAGACGAGCGCGCACGACCCGCTCAACGGCTACGTGCCCAACCTCATGGGCTACGAGGAGGCGCTCGCGCTGCGGGAGAGCGACCCCGCGGAGTACGTCCGCCGCTCGCGCCGCGCGATGGCCGCCCACTGCGCCGCGATGGTGGGCTACAAGGACGCGGGCGCCGAGGTGTTCGACTACGGCAACAGCCTGCGCGCGGAGGCGAGGCTCGGCGGCTTCGAGCGCGCGTTCGACTACCCGGGCTTCGTGCCCGCGTACATCCGGCCGCAGTTCTGCGAGGGCCGCGGGCCGTTCCGCTGGGTCGCGCTCTCCGGCGAGGCGTCCGACATCGCCGCCACCGACCGCGCCGTGCTCGACGAGCTCCGCGGCGACGAGCGGCTCGAGCGCTGGATCCGCCACGCCCGCGAGCGGATCGCCTTCCAGGGCCTGCCCGCGCGCATCTGCTGGGCGGGCTACGGCGAGCGCGCGCGGCTCGGGCTGCGCTTCAACGAGATGGTGCGGCGCGGCGAGCTGAGCGCGCCGATCGCGATCGGGCGCGACCACCTCGACTCCGGGTCGGTGGCCTCGCCCTACCGCGAGACCGAGGGGATGGCCGACGGCTCGGACGCGATCGCCGACTGGCCGCTCCTGAACGCGCTCGCGAACACCGCCGCGGGCGCGTCGTGGGTCTCGATCCACCACGGCGGCGGGGTCGGGATCGGGCGCTCGATCCACGCCGGGATGGTGTGCGTCGCCGACGGCAGCGAGCTGGCGGCGCGGAAGCTCGAGCGCGTGCTCACGAGCGACCCGGCCACCGGCGTGATGCGCCACGCGGACGCGGGCTACGAGCCGGCGATCGCGGTCGCCCGGGAGCGGGGCGTGCGGATACCGATGCGGGAGGGCTGATGGCGGCCCGGCCGGCGGCGGGGATCGGCGTGCCGCCAGGGGGCGGGTCGTGACGGCGCGGCCCGTCCCGGCTCTGCGATGGTGCGAGCTCGCCTGGCTCGGCGGCGAGCGCGTCGAGGAGGGCGTGCTGATCGAGATCGACGGGGACCGCATCGCCTCGGTCGAGCCGGGCGTGAGCTCGCCGCCGGCCGGCGTCGCCCGCGTCGACGGGCTCACGCTGCCCGGCCTCGCGAACGCCCACTCGCACGCCTTCCAGCGTGCGCTGCGCGGCCGCGCCCAGCGCGGCGCGGGGTCGTTCTGGGCCTGGCGCGAGCGGATGTACGCGGTCGCCGCCCGGCTCGAGCCGCGCGACCACTTCGAGCTCGCGCGCGCCTGCTTCGCCGAGATGGCGCTCGCAGGCGTCACGCTCGTCGGCGAGTTCCACTACCTCCACCACGAGCGCGACGGCCGCCCCTACCCCGAGCCGAACGCGATGGGCGAGGCGCTCGCGCGCGCCGCCGCGCAGGTCGGCATCCGCATGACGCTGCTCGACGCCTGCTACCTGCACGGCGGGATCGGCAAGCCGCCCGACGAGGTGCAGCGGCGCTTCTCGGACCGCTCCGCGGCCGCCTGGGCCGAGCGCGCGAGCGGCCTGCGCGCGGGCGAGGTCCTGCGCCACGGCGCGGCCATCCACAGCGTCCGCGCCGTGGACCCCGACTCGGCGCGCGAGGTGGCGGAGTTCGCCGCGGCGGCCGCGCTCCCGCTGCACGCGCACGTCTCGGAGCAGCCGGACGAGAACGAGGCGTGCAGGGACGCGTACGGCTGCACGCCGGTCGAGCTGCTCGAGCGGGCGGGCGCCCTCGGCGGTCGCTTCACCGCGGTGCACGCCACCCACCTGACGAGCGGCGACATCGAGCTGCTCGGCGGCGCCGGCTGCACGTGCTGCCTCTGCCCCACCACCGAGCGCGACCTCGCGGACGGGATCGGCCCGGCGCGCGCGCTGCGCGACGCAGGCGCCGAGCTCGCGCTCGGCAGCGACTCCCAGGCCGTGATCGACCCGCTCGAGGAGGCGCGCGCGCTCGAGCTCGACGAGCGCCTCGCGAGCGGCGTGCGCGGCCGCCACGCGCCCGCCGACCTGATGCGGGCGGCGACGGCGGGCGGCTACCGCTCCCTCGGGTGGCCGGAGGGCGGGCGGATCGAGCCCGGCGCGCTCGCCGACCTCGTGACCGTCGGGCTCGACAGCGCGCGGCTGGCGGGCACGGAGCCCGACACCGCGCTCGACTCCGTGGTGTTCGCGGGCGCCGCCCCGGACGTGCGCCACGTGACGGTCGGCGGCCGCGCCGTGGTGCGCGGCGGCGTGCACGCCTCGCTCGGGCCGCCGGCCGCCATGCTGCGATCCGCGCTCGCGAGGCTCGGGCCGTGACCGCGCTCGCGATCGACCGGATCGGCCTGCTCGTGACGAACGACGCGGCGCTCGGCGAGGGCCCGCTCGGGACCGTGCGGGATGCCGCGCTCGTGATCGAGGGCGGCCGCGTGACCGCGGTCGAGCGCGCGGGCGCGGCGGCGGACGAGCGCATCGACGCCGGCGGGCGCTGCGTGCTCCCCGGCTTCGTGGACAGCCACACCCACCTCGTCTTCGCCGGCGACCGCGCCGGCGAGTTCGCGGCGCGGATGGCGGGCGCGCCCTACGAGGCGGGCGGCATCCGCGCGACGACCGAGGCGACGCGCGCCGCCGCGCGCGCCCGGCGGCGCGCGCGCGCGCGCCCCC
>JADGHQ010000097.1 GCA_019683805.1 Thermoleophilaceae bacterium | reverse complement strand
CGAGCCCTAGCTCGTCACGCCCGTGCCCACGGGGCAGGCCACGCCGGTGCCGTCGAGGCCGCAGTAGCCGTTCGGCACCTTGTGGAGGTACTGCTGGTGGTAGTCCTCGGCGTAGTAGAAGGGGCCGGCGGGGGCGATCTCCGTCGTGATCTCGCCGAGCCCGCGCTCCGCGAGGGCGCGCTGGTAGCGGTCGCGCGAGGCGCGCGCGGCCTGGGCCTGGGCCTCGCTGCGCGTGTAGATCGCGGAGCGGTACTGGGTGCCGACGTCGTTGCCCTGGCGCATGCCCTGCGTGGGGTCGTGGCCCTCCCAGAAGACCTTGAGCAGCTCGTCGTAGGAGACGCGCTTCGGGTCGAACACCACGAGCACGACCTCGACGTGCCCCGTCCTGCCCGTGCACACCTCCTCGTAGGTCGGGTTGGGCGTGTGGCCGCCCGCGTAGCCCACCGCGGTCGACAGCACGCCGGGCGTCTGCCAGAACAGGCGCTCGGCGCCCCAGAAGCACCCCATCCCGAAGACCGCGGTCTCGGCGCCCTCGGGGAAGGGCGGCTTGATCCGCTCGCCGTTGACGGCGTGCCGCTCGGGCACGCCCGGGATCTCGTCGGGGCGCCCGGGGAGGGCATCGGCCGGCGCGACCATCTCGACCTTCCTGCGCGTGAACAGCATGGCCTCACGATAGCCCGGCATGGCCTCACGATAGCCCGCGCAGGCCGCCACGCTCTGCGCCTGCGGCGGCGCCGGCGATGCGAGCAGGCGACGTCGGCGGGCCCGGCCGTCAGCCGGCCGCTCGACTCGCGCGCGGGCGACGGCCTCGACGCGCCCCGCCGCCCCGCCTGCCGCGCCGGGCCGTGGCCGCGTCGCGCAGCTCCGCGATCGACTCGTCGAGGAACCCGGCGAGCCTGTCGATGTCGGGCAGCGCGTCGTAGTCGCCGAGCAGCCCGAAGACGACGCCGCCGTTGTAGCTCATGATCGCGACCGCGAGCGCGTGGTGCTCCGGCAGGAACGCGATCGGGATCAGCTCGCGCAGCTCCCGCCCGAGCATGTAGAGCGGGAGCTGGGGCCCGGGCACGTTCGTCACGATCAGGTTGAACAGCCGGGTCGAGAAGTTCAGCCGCGAGGCCTGCGCGAGCAGCGTGGGAGGCGCGAAGTCCTGCAGGCCGGCGATCACCTCGGCCCCGAGCGCCTGCTTCGACTCCTTCAGGTGCGCCATCGCCTCGCGCACGAGCGCGAGGCGCTCGACAGGGTCGGCGCAGTGGACAGGCAGCGGCCCGCGCATCGCGGCGATGCGGTTGCCGAGCGACCCGCGCTCGTGCTCGCCGCGGATCGACACCGGCACGAGCGCGCGCAGCTCGAGCGCCTCGGTCGGCTCCCCGCGCAGCTGCAGCCAGCGGCGCAGGGCGCCGGCCACGACGGCGAGCACCACGTCGTTCACCGTCCCGCCCAGCGCGTCCTTGATCGCCTTGAAGTCCGCGAGGCGGCTCTCGACCCACCACACGCGCCGGTGCGGGCCGATCTCGACGTTGAGCGGCGTGCTCGGCGCCGGGTCGAGCCCGGCCCGCGCAACCTCCGCGAGCGCCTCGACCGCCTCGCGGGCCTCGCGCAGCGCCTCGCCCGGCCTCGTCACGGCCGAGAGCGCCGCGCCCGCCAGGCCGAGCGGCCTGCGCACGAGCCCCTTCACGCCCTCGGCGGCGAGCTCCGCGGCCGACGGCTCGGGGCGCGGCTCCCACGGCTCGGGCCGTCCGCCGCGCGGCTCGGGGACGGGCTCGAGATCTAGGAGCACCGACGCGAGGTCGACGCCAGAGACACCGTCGATCATCGCGTGATGGGCCTTCGTGATCAGCGCCCAGCGCGGGGAGCCGGGGTCCGCGCCGGCCAGGCCCTGCACGACCCACATCTCCCAGAGCGGCTTCGAGCGGTCGAGCCGCTGGGAGAAGATGCGCCCGGCGAGCCGGCGGAGCTGGTCGACCGACCCGGGGGAGGGCAGCGCGGTGTGGCGGACGTGGTACTCGATGTTGAAGCGCGGGTCGTCGACCCACAGCGGCCGGCCGAGCGCGAACGGCGGGAAGGCGAGCTTCTGGCGGTAGCGCGGCACGAGGTGCAGGCGCGCCTCGACCTGCTCCACGAGCTCCTCGCCCGGCGGCGGCGGGCCCTCGAAGACCAGGATCGCGCCGATGTGCATGTGCGACGCCCGCCGCTCCTGCGCTAGGAAGGAGGCGTCGATCGCCGAGAGCCGGTCCATGTGCTCGTTCGGCACGGGCCGGAGCCTATTGCGCCCGTGCCCGGCGCTCAAGCGGGAACGGCCCTTCGAGGCCCAGGGGCGCGCGCGGCGCGCCACAATCGTGGCGTGCGCGTACTCGTCGTCGCCCTCGTCGTGCAGCTCGTGCTCGGCACGGTCTTCGTCGCCCTGGCGGCCACCGGCAGCCTGCCGTTCACGCACGGGCCGCGGCTGAGCGCGGAGCGCGCGCCCGCCGGCCCGGCGAGGCTGAAGGCGGACCGCTTCGACGCCGCCGCCGCCCTCCGCTGGGTGAGGCGCCAGGTCGCGTACGGGCCGCGTCCCGCGGGCTCGCCGGCCTCGCGCGCGCTCGCGGCGAGGCTGCGCGCGGCCCTGCCGCACGGCCGCTACGAGCCCGTTCCGGGCGGCCTGCGCAACGTCGTGGGGGAGGTGCGGGGCCGCGAGCCCGGCTCCTACGTCGTCGTCGGGGCGCACTACGACACCAAGGACGCCCCCGGCTTCCTGGGCGCGAACGACGGCGCCGCGGGCACGGCCGCGGTGCTCGAGCTCGCGCGCCGGCTGAAGCCGCGCCAGGCGCGGCCGACCGTCGTGTTCGCGCTCTTCGACGGCGAGGAGAGCCCGGCCGGCACGCCGGACTCGGAGTTCGAGCGGCGCGGGCTGCGCGGCAGCCGGGCCGCCGCCCGCCGCTACCGGGGGGCCGAGGCGATGGTGCTGCTCGACTTCATCGGCCAGCCGCGGGTCACGCTGCCGCGCGAGGGCTACTCGGACCGGACGCTGTGGGCGCGGCTGCGCGCCGCGGCCCGCGCGGTGGGAGCGATCTCCGCCTTCCCCGATCGCGCCGGCCCGTTCATCCAGGACGACCACCTGCCGTTCGCGCGCGCGGGGGTGCCTGCGATCGACCTGATCGACTGGGACTTCCCCTGCTTCCACAAGCCCTGCGACGACCTCTCCGGGATCTCCGAGCGCAGCCTCGACCAGGTCGGCGAGTCGGTGGCGCGCCTCCTGCGTACACTCTGAGCGGTGGCTCAGGCACCGGAGAAGCTGCTGCTTGCCGCGCCGCGCGGATACTGCGCGGGCGTCGACCGGGCGGTGCAGACGGTGGAGCGCGCCCTCGAGCTGTATGGGGCGCCTGTCTACGTCCGCAAGGAGATCGTCCACAACAAGCACGTGGTCGAGGAGCTGCGCGCGCGAGGAGCGATCTTCGTCGACGAGGAGACCGAGGTGCCGGAGGGCGAGACGGTCGTCTTCTCCGCGCACGGGGTGGCGCCCGACGTCCACGCGAACGCCGAGGCGCGCAACCTGCTTGCGATCGACGCCACCTGCCCGCTCGTCACGAAGGTTCACGTGGAGGCGCGCAAGTTCGCCGCCCAGGGCTACACGATCGTGCTGATCGGCCACGCGGGCCACGAGGAGGTCGAGGGCACGATGGGCGAGGCCCCCGACCGCATCGTTCTCGTCGAGAGCGTGGAGGACGTCGACCGCCTCGAGGTCGAGGACCCCGACCACGTCGCCTACATCTCGCAGACGACGCTCTCGGTCGACGAGACGCGCGCGATCGTGCAGCGCCTGCGGGAGCGCTTCCCGAAGATCGTCGGCCCGCGCACCGACGACATCTGCTACGCGACCACCAACCGCCAGATGGCCGTGCGCCAGATGGCCTGCGAGTGCGACCTCGTGCTGGTGATCGGGTCGGCCAACTCCTCGAACTCGAACCGGCTCGTGGAGGTCGCGCGCGACCACGGCGCCGACTCCTACCTGATCGACAACGTGGGCCAGCTCGACGAGTCCTGGCTCGAGGGCAAGCGGGTGGTCGGGATCACCTCGGGAGCGAGCGCGCCCGAGGCGCTCGTGCAGGAGCTCGTGGAGTGGTTCCGCGAGCGCGGCACGACGGACGTCTCGGAGTTCCAGGTCGTGCAGGAGGACGTGCGCTTCATGCTCCCGAAGACGCTGCGGCAGGCGCTCGCCGCCGGCGCCCGCTAGCGCGCCCGCCGCAACCCGTGGCCGCGGCTAGGCCTGCCGTGGCACGGGGGGCTTCGGCGTGAACTGGAAGCCGTGCAGCCGCAGGCCGGGGGACTCGGCCACGACGGTCCCGTCCGTCTCGTAGAGGCCCGGCTCGAGGCCGGCGCCAGACAGCACCGCCCAGGCGCCGCCCGCGTCGAAGCGGGCCGTCGCCGCGGCGCCGGCGTCGGCGGCCTCGATGTAGTCCTCGCCGTCGATCCAGTCGCGCACCAGCTCGAGCCGCTCGCGCTCCGCGGGCAGGGTAACGTCGGCCGTCTGGGGCTCCATCAGGGCGCCCGGGGCGTCCTCGGGCCGCAGCGGCTCCAGCGGCTCGGGCAGCTCGAGGTCCTCGTCGAGCTCGTGCAGGCACTCCTGGATCGCCAGCTCGCAGTCGAGGTAGTCGCCCTCGCCGTAGTGGACGTAGCGTAGGACGAGGCGGCGGTCGAAGAGGAAGCGCGACGGCCAGCCGTGGATCCCGTAGCTGCGCGCCACCTCGTACGCCGGGTCGAGCGCGACCGGGTACTCGATGCCGAGCCGGGAGACCGCGCGCCGCACCGTCTCGGCGTCGCGGCCGAACGAGTAACCGGGGGAGTGCACGCCGATCACCCGTAGGCCCGCATCGGCGTAGCGCTCGTGCCACGCCTTCATGTAGGGCAGCGTGCGCAGCGAGTAGACGCGCGCAAAGTCCCAGAACTCGACCAGCACGGCGTGGCGGCCGGCCTGCTTGTCCATCCGCAGGAAGGCGACGTTCGCCCAGTCGAGCTTCGGCGGGAACTCGGGGGCGTGGATGTGGGCCTCGGCGGGCGCGCGCACGCCGGTAGGATGGCGCAGGCCGCCCGTCGACGACCACTACGCCAGGAGCGACCATGGACTTCTTCGACAGCCTCGCCGCCCGCCGCGACCGCCACGACGTGCTTCGCCACCCGTTCTACGAGCGCTGGACCGCCGGCGAGCTGACGCGCGAGGAGCTGGCTCTCTACGCGGGCCAGTACCGCCACGCCGTGCAGGCGCTCGCCCGCCAGAGCGCCGCGGCCGCCGACGCCGCCGACGAGGCCTGCGCCGGCGAGCTCGCCGAGCACGCGCGGGAGGAGGCCGAGCACGTCGAGCTCTGGGACCGCTTCGCCGCGGCGGTGGGCTGCGACGGCGGCGCCGAGCCGCTCCCCGAGACCGCCCGCTGCGCGGAGGCGTGGACGGCCGGGGGCTCGCTGGTCGAGCGGCTGGCGGTCATGTACGCGATCGAGTCGGCTCAGCCCGCGATCTCGCAGACGAAGCTCGAGGGGCTCGCCGCGCACTACGGCATCCCCGCGGGGCACGAGGGCGGCGCCTACTTCGAGCTGCACTCGCGCCTCGATCACGAGCACGCCGAGTCGGCCAGGCGGCTGATCTCGGAGCGCGCGAGCGGCGCCGACGCGCCGCGCATGACCGAGCTCGCGCTCGCGGCGCTTGCGGCGAACTGGGAGCTGCTCGACGGGGTCGAGCGCGCCTGCGGGCGCACTCCGGCCGCGGCGGCGTAGATCCGGGCCGCCTCGCGCGGCCCGGTCGTGGCCGCCGGTCGGCAGCGGGCGCGAGGGCAACCTTCGCATAGCGCGCGTGTTTCGGGAAGGAGCGGGTAGATCCCGTTCCATCCACCTTCCCCAGGAGGATCCAGTGCGCAAGCTGCCGATCGGCGCCTCGCTCGGAGTCGCCGCCCTCGCAACCGCCGCGGTCGCGGTGGCGAGCCCCCAGTTCAAGCAGACCGCAAGCGCGAAGTTCACGACGACGAGGCCGGGCGCGAGCTCCGGCCTCTCCGTCGACTTCAGGGCGTCCGACCCCGGCGCGCCGAACGGCAAGCCGCCGGCCGCGACCAACGTGAGGGTCACGCTGCCGAGGGGCGCCAGGGTCGACACGAGGGCCGTCCGGCTCTGCCGGGCGAGCGACTCCCAGATCATGCAGAGGGGCGTGAGGGCATGCCCCACCCGGAGCCGTCTCGGCACGGGCAGCGCCGCGGCGATCACGGGGCTCGGCTCGCCGGTCGATCCGGTGGGCGAGACGGTCACGGCGTTCGCCGCGAGGAACCAGATCGTTTTCTACCTGGCGCCGAAGAGCGCCGTGGGCCAGAACGCGGTGTTGCGGGCGAGGATCCGCGGGCGCGTGGTCGATGTGGTGGTCCCGCCCTTCCCGCTTCCGGGCGGCGGCAGCGCGGCGCTCACGAGCTTCAGGATCACGCTGAAGGCCCACTCGTCCGGCAGGGGCAGGAACCGCAGGTCGCTGCTCACCACGCCGTCCACGTGCCCCAGGAGCCACCGCTGGGTGACGACCGTCAGGTTCGCCTACGACGACGGCACGACCAAGACCATCGATTCCCGCTCGAGCTGCCGCTAGCAGCGACCCGGGACGCATGAGGCTCGCGGCCCCGGGGGGGGGCCGCGGGGCCCCGCGGGGGTGGGGGGGGGGGCGGGCCCCGGGGGGGGGGGGTGTGT
>JADGHQ010000096.1 GCA_019683805.1 Thermoleophilaceae bacterium | reverse complement strand
AACCTTCCTCGCCCGCCCCCGGGGGGTGGGCGCGGGCGCGGGGGGGGGGCGGCGCGGCGCCGAGCACCGCATCGCGGCGCTGCGTCCGTACGCGGACGCGATCCGGCGCATGACGCGCCGGGCGGCGGAGGCCGCGGGCGACATCCCGCGCCTGCCGATCCTCCAGCAGCGCGAGCAGGAGAGCACGATCGGGCTCTTGCTCGTGACCTCGGACCGCGGCCTCGCGGGCGCCTTCAACTCGCAGATCTTGCGCGCCGGCCTGCGCCGCGCGCAGGAGCTCGAGGCCGAGGGCAAGCAGATCGTCTGGTTCGCCTCCGGCCGCCGCGGGGTTTCGTCGCTGACCTTCAGGGGCCGCGCGCTGAGCGGCGAGTACACCGGGTTCACGGACCGCCCCGCCTACGCGAACGCGCGCGAGATCGCGGGTGACCTGACGAGCGCCTACGTGGACGGCAAGCTCGACCGGGTGGAGGTCTTCTACAACGGGTATGTCTCCCCAATGACCCAGGAGGTCAGGCAGGAGACCCTGCTCCCGCTCCAGCAGGCGGACATCATGGGCGAGGAGGAGCAGTCGGACGAGCGCCGCGGCGAAGGCGAGGGCCCTGACCACTCGCGCTCCCTGTGGCTCTACGAGCCCGAGCCGGAGGACATCCTCGCGCGGCTCGTGCCCGACTACGTGGAGATATCGATCTACCGGGCGCTGCTCGAGTCGACGGCGTCCGAGCACGGCGCGCGCATGACCGCGATGCGCAGCGCCTCTGACAACGCTTCGGAGCTGATCTCCGAGTACACGCTGCAGGCCAACCGCCAGCGGCAGGCGGAGATCACCCAGGAAATCATGGAAGTCGTCGCCGGGGCCGAGGGGCTCCGCTAAAGGAGAGCACTCAGCGTGGAAGCAAGCACCCAGGAGCAGACCCAGCAGGCCGCCGCGCCCTCGCCGGACGCCGGCGGCCGCCGCAACATCGGCACGGTCGAGGAGGTGACGGGCGTCGTCATCGAGGCCGTCTTCCCCGAGAAGCTGCCGGAGATCTACTCTGCGCTCGAGATCGAGCTCGACGACGTCCAGGCCGGCGAGGGCCAGGCGGCGGGGGAAGGCAAGCGCGTCCTCGTCTGCGAGGTGCAGCAGCACCTCGGCGACGACCGTGTCCGCGCGGTGGCGATGGACTCCACCGACGGCCTGTCGCGCGGCGCCCAGGTGGTCGACACCGGCGCCCCGATCACGGTGCCGGTGGGGCGCGCCACCCTCGGCCGCATCTTCAACCTGCTCGGCGAGCCGATCGACGACCTGGGCGACGTCGAGGCCGAGGAGCGCTGGCCGATCCACCGCGACGCGCCGTCGGTCGAGAACCTCACCCCGACGAACGAGGTCTTCGAGACGGGCATCAAGGTGATCGACCTGCTCGCGCCCTACGCGAAGGGCGGCAAGGTCGGCCTGTTCGGCGGCGCCGGCGTTGGCAAGACGGTGCTGATCCAGGAGCTGATCCACAACATCGCCCAGGAGCACGGCGGCCTCTCGGCGTTCTGCGGCGTCGGCGAGCGCTCGCGCGAGGGCAACGACCTCTGGCTCGAGATGAAGGAGTCGGGCGTCCTCGACAAGACGATGCTCGTCTTCGGCCAGATGAACGAGCCGCCGGGCGCGCGCATGCGCGTGGCGCTGTCCGGCCTCACGATGGCGGAGTACTTCCGCGATCACGGCGGCCAGGACGTGCTGCTGTTCATCGACAACATCTTCCGCTTCGTGCAGGCGGGCTCGGAGGTGTCGGCCCTGCTCGGCCGCATGCCGTCGCAGGTGGGCTACCAGCCGACTCTCGACACCGAGATGGGCGGCCTCCAGGAGCGGATCACCTCGACCCGGCAGGGATCGGTGACCTCGGTCCAGGCGATCTACGTGCCGGCCGACGACCTCACCGACCCCGCCCCGGCGTCCGTGTTCGCGCACCTCAACGCGACGACCGTGCTCTCGCGCTCGATCGCCGAGCAGGGCATCTACCCGGCCGTCGACCCGCTCGACTCGACCTCGACGATCCTCAAGCCGGGCATCGTCGGGCAGGAGCACTACGACGTCGCGACGCGCGTCAAGGAGATCCTCCAGCGCTACAAGGAGCTGCAGGACATCATCGCGATCCTCGGCATCGACGAGCTCTCGGACGAGGACAAGCTGACGGTGCAGCGGGCGCGCAAGATCCAGCGCTTCCTCTCGCAGCCGTTCTTCGTCGCCGAGCAGTTCACCGGCACGCCCGGCAAGTACGTGCCGATCGCCGAGTCGGTGCGCGGCTTCAAGGAGATCATCGAGGGCCAGCACGACGAGATCCCCGAGCGCATGTTCCTCATGAAGGGGACGATCGACGAGGTCGTCGAGGAGTTCCGCCAGTCGCGCGGCCAGGGCGGCGGCGCCCAGGAGTCGTAGTTGGCGCGCACCAAGTTCCCCGTCGAGGTGCTCACGCCCGAGGGGGCGGTGTTCAGCGACGAGGTGGAGATGCTCTCCACCCGCACGTCGGTGGGCTCGATCGGCATCCTCGCGAACCACGCGCCGCTGATGGCGATGCTCGACCCCGCGGAGCTGCGGCTGTACCGCTCCGAGGGCGACATCGTCCGCTTCGCGCAGGGCGAGGGCTACCTCCAGGTTGTGGAGAACAGCGCGCTCGTGCTCGTGGAGGAGGCGATCCGGCCCGAGGACCTCGACCGCGCCGACCTCGAGCAGCGCCTGCGCTCCGCGCGCGAGGCGCTCGAGCGCGCCGCGGAGGACACGGAGGAGCAGCGCCGCTGCGAGCGCGACGTGCGCCGCTACGAGGCGTTCCTCCAGGTCTCGCAGGCGTAGGGGGAAGGGGCGCCCGCTAGAGCGCGAGCGCCCGCTCCACGATCGCCTTCGCGTCGACGCCCGCCGGGAGCGTGCCGAAGGCGCGCCCGCCCTCGCCGAGCCTGCCGGCGCAGAAGGCGTCGGCCACCGGCGCGGGCGCGTGGCGCACGAGCAGGCTCGCCTGGAGCGCCACCCCGAGGTCCTCGGCAAGCGCCCGGGCCTGCCACTGCGGGTCGCCCTCGCCGAGCTTCGCGAGCCGGCCGCTCAGGCGGTCGAGGTGCGCGTCGAGGCGCCGGTCGGCGCCGCGCGCGAGCTCGCACTCCGCGAGGAAGGCGGGCAGGCCCTCGGGCTCCTTCGACAGCGCGCGCAGCACGTCGAGCGCCGCCACGTTGCCCGCGCCCTCCCAGATCGAGTTGAGCGGCGCGTCGCGGTAGAGGCGCGGCATCCCCGACTCCTCGACGTAGCCGTTGCCGCCGAGGCATTCGAGCGCCTCGTTCGCGTGCGGCGCGGCGCGCTTACAGACCCAGTACTTCATCACCGCCGTGGCGAAGCGCCGGAAGGGGGTGTCCCGCTCGTCGTAGGCGCGCGCGACGCGCAGCGCCGCGGCGGTCGCCGCCTCCGACTCGATCGCGAGGTCGGCGAGCACGTTCAGCATCGCGGGCTGCTCCGCGAGCGCCTTCCCGAAGGCGTGCCGCTGGCGCGCGTGGCTCACCGCCTCCGCCACGCCGCGGCGCATGCCGGCCGCGCTCCCGAGCGTGCAGTCGAGGCGCGTGTGGTTGACCATCTCGATGATCGTCCGCACGCCGCGGCCCTCCTCGCCCACGAGGCGCCCGCGCACGCCGCGGAACTCGACCTCGGACGAGGCCAGCGAGCGCGTGCCGAGCTTGTCCTTGAGCCGCTGGATCTGGAAGCCGGGGTCGCGGCCCTCGATCAGGAAGCAGGAGAGCCCGCCCGGCGCCTGCGCGAGCACGAGGAAGACGTCGCAGGACGGGTAGGAGCAGAACCACTTGTGGCCCGTGATCTCGTAGGTGCCGTCGCCGGCGGGCTCGGCGCGGGTGGTGTTGGCGCGCACGTCCGAGCCGCCCTGCTTCTCCGTCATCGCCATGCCGGCGAGCGCGCCGCGCTCGTAGTCCGGCAGGGCCAGCCGCGGCTCCCACTCGGCGGCGAGGTCGGGCTGAACCCGGAGCGCCGGGATGCAGGCGTAGGTCATCGACACGGGGCACGCGACGCCCGCGTTGATCTGGCAGTACAGGTACATCAGCGCGGCGCGCACGACGTGCGCGCCGGGCCGCTCCTCGCGCCACGGCAGCGAGGGGACCTCGCGCTCCACGCCCAGGCGCAGCATCCAGTGCCAGGACGGGTCGAGGTCGACCTCGTCGATGCGGTGGCCGTAGCGGTCGTGGGTGAGCAGCCGCGGCTCGTTGCGCTCGGCCCGCCGGGAGTGCTCGTCCGCCTCGGCTGAGCCGGCGATCTCCCCGAGGTCGCGCGCGCGGTCGACGCCCCAGGCGCCGCCCTCGCGCTCGAGCGCCTCGACGAGCGCCCGATCGGCCTCGAAGACGTTGTAGCCGAGCAGCGGCTTCGGCTGGTTCACGACCTCGTGGGTCGACCGACTGACGGTCCTGTTCTCGATCGTCGCCACCCTTGCTCCTCCTCAGGCCTGCGCGGCCAGCTCGACGATGGGCTCGGCGGCGATGCCGCCGAGGCAGAACTGCACGACGTTCGCCACGAGCGCGTCGGCCTGCCGGCGCGTCGAGAGCGGGCCGACGAGCGCCTCGGCGAGCGCCCCGACGATCGCCGCGGCGACTACCTCGCAGTCGTGCGGGCGCAGCTCCCCGGACTCGACCCCCTCGCGGAGCGCCGCCGCGAACACGTCGCGGTAGGCGCGCCGGAAGGCGAGGCGCTCGGCCTCGACCGCCGGGTCCACCGGCTCGGCGATCAGCGCGTACGCGAGCACGGGGCCGGCGAGCGCGCGGCGCGCGAACGCCTCGAGCGCCTCGGCGATGCGCTCGCGCGCGGGCCGCGCGCGGTCGGCGAGCAGCGCCGACACGACGTCGACCTCGCGCTGCGTGGCGCGCCTGAAGACCTCGGCGAAGAGCTCCGCCTTCGAGGGGAAGTGCCGGTAGACCGTGCCGGTCGCCACGCCTGCGCGCGCCGCCACCGCCTGCACGCCCGCCGCGCGGTAGCCGCCCTCGGCGACCTGCTCGAGCGCGGCGGCCACGATGCGCTCGCGCACAGCCGCGCGGCGCGCGCGGGTCTTCTCGGTGGGGCGGTACGCCATGGCTCTCCATGAAGGAGTGAATCACGATTCATTTCTTGTGACAACCCCCCACGGCGGTGCGCGACGCCGCAGCCGGCGGCACGGGACGCCGTGGCCGCCGCCGGACGACCTCGCCGGGGCGCGTCGCGGCCGCGCCCGGGGCCGCCTAGGACGAGTGCAGGACGCAGTCGATCTTCGTGTCCGTGGTGCCGCGCGAGCCGTCGCCGTACACGAACAGCCCGTGGAAGCGCCAGCCGCCGGCCGGACAGCTCGTGGGCGCCTGGAGCAGCGGCACCGTGCGCCCGCGCACCCGCGTGCTCGCGCCGACCGTCACAGAGAACTTCGCGATCGCCACGTCGGGCACGTTCGTCAGCACGTGGATCGGCGGGATGTCCATGCTGAGCTTCCAGCCGAACGTCCCGTGCTGCCGCGCGAGCGTCGCGTCGAACACGAACTTCTGCGAGATGTGCAGCGGCGCCGCCAGGAAGTAGAAGTGGATCTTCCCGCCTTTGCGCTGCCCGTTGAACATGTAGAGCGTCACGGGCTCGGTGAGGATCGTGGCGTCCGCCAGCGCGCTGCCCTTGCCGAGGAGCGACTTGCGCGGGCAGCTCTGCGGCACGGGGTTCCTGCGCAGCTTCGCGAGCGAGCAGGAGGGGAAGGCGCGCGCGTTCACGGTCGCCCGCGGGAACGACATCTCCATGTGCCGCAGCGGCGCCGGGTGTCCGCCCGCCGTGTCCGTGATCTGCGTGGTGAGCTGGAGCCCGATCGTCCAGGGCTTGCCGCGCGGCTGGTTGACGAGGCGCACGGCGGCGTCGAGCGACTGCGAGTTCGCTGCCTGCGCCGGCGCTGCGAGCGCCCCGGCCGCGAGGGCGAGCGCGCTGAGCGCGAGCACCGTCTTCCTACCCCTCCGCACGGCGGCGATCCTACGCGCCGCGGGAGCGCTCGCGCAAGTTCGCGCTCTGACGTGGGGCGGCTCCCGCGCACCCCCTGTGGCGCGGGGGCTGCCCGTGCCCTACGCTTCCGCCCCGATGCGCCTCCCTGGACTCGCAGTGCTCGGCGCGCTGGTCTTGGCCCTGCCCGCCGCCGCGTCGGCCGATCCTCCCGACACCTCGATCACGTCCGGGCCGCCGAAGTACGGCACCTCGCACATCGCCCTGTTCGGCTTCCAGTCGAGCGTCCCAAGCTCGTCCTTCGAGTGCCGGGTGGTCCCGTCGGGCTGGGTGCCGTGCGCCTCGCCCTTCGTCGTCAGCCTGCCGCGGCTCAACCACTACTGGTTCGAGGTGCGCGCGATCGGGCCGGACGGCTCGGTCGACCCCACTCCCGCCACGCGCGACTGGTGGATTGGCTCGCACTTCCCGCCGGTCGTGAAGATCAGGGGCCTCAAGCCGGTGAAGCGCAGGGGGAGCTTCACGAGCATCCACGGCACGGCGATCGGCGACCTGCCCGTGGTGCGGGTGCAGATCTCGATGCGGGTGCACGGCAGGTACCGGCCGGCCCCCGAGAATGGGCTGCCGTCCGGGCGGCGCTCCCAGGCGCAGATCGGGGACGTCTGCGACTCCGTCGACCTGCGCACGGGCAGGATCAAGCCGACCTACTGCGGCTTCCCGCTCTGGATCGACGCCAAGGTGCGCGGCGGCCACTGGTGGCTGCGCATCCCGCCCGCCGCCCGCCGCCGGCTGCGGCCCGCCGTCTACGACATCTGGGTCAAGGCCTGGAACCCGCTCCAGGACTCCTCGGACCTCGCGCGGGC
>JADGHQ010000005.1 GCA_019683805.1 Thermoleophilaceae bacterium | reverse complement strand
CGCCCGCCCCGCGCAGCGCCCAGGCCGCCGCCCGCCCCGCCCCGCCGGCTCCCAGCACGAGCGCGCGCCTCCCCGCGACCGGCTCGCCGAGCGCGTCGAGCAGCCCCTGCGCGTCGGTGTTGTCGGCGACTATCGCCCCGTCCGCGAACGTGAGCGTGTTGGCCGCGCCGATCTCGCGCGCCGCGTCGCTTCGCTCGTCGGCGAGCGCGAGCGCCGCCCCCTTGTGCGGGATCGTCACGTTCGCGCCGCGGTAGCCCGACCCCGGCAGCGCGCGCGCCAGCTCGGCGAAGAGCTCGGGCGGCACCGGGAGCTTGACGTAGCGCCAGTCGAGGCCCAGCTCGCGGAACGCGGCGTTGTGCATGGCGGGCGAGCGGCTGTGCGCCACCGGCTGCCCGAGCACGCCCGCGAGCGCCATCACTTGCAGGTGGTGGGCGACTTCCCGCCCTGGGCGGCGCGGGCGCCGTTGTAGCGCGCGACGTCGCGCTGGAACTGCGCGTCGGTCGCGGAGAAGGCGTGCTCGCCGCAGGTCCCGGGCTTCACCACGTAGAAGAGATAGCCCGTCCTCGCCGGGTGCGCCGCCGCGACGATCGACTTCAGGCCCGGGTTCCCGATCGGCCCGGGCGGCAGGCCCACGTGCGTGCGCGTGTTGTAGCCCGACTGGATCTCGAGCTGCGACTGCCGCAGCGGCCGGCTCCAGTTGCCGGTCGCGAAGCGGATCGTCGCGTCGATCCCGAGCGGCATCCCGCGCTTGAGCCGGTTGTAGATCACCGACGCGATCAGCGGCCGCTCGCGGTCGAGCTGCGCCTCGCGCTCCACCATCGACGCGATGATGAGCACGTCGTAGACGGTCAGGTTCTTGCTGCGCGCATACGACATGTCCACGCCCCGGATCTCCTGCCGGAAGGCGGCGAGCTGCTTGGCCACCAGGTCCTTCGCGGTCGCCCCCTTCTTCAGCTCGTAGGTCGCGGGGAACAGGAAGCCCTCGAGCGACGCGCCGCTCCCCGCGCCGTAGCGCCGCGGGTCGAGCGCCGGCGACGCCTTGCTCGCCGCGAGGTAGTCCCCGCGCAGGCCCGCCTGCCGGACGAGCGGCTCGATCTCGCGGCGCGCCCGCCCCTCCGGGATCGTGATGCGCACGAGCCCGGGCGCGACGCCCCGCACCAGCGCGTCGATCACCGCGCCGTAGCTCATGCCCTTGGCGAGCGTGTATGTGCCGGGCTTGAAGTCGCCGCTGCGGCCCTCGATGCGCGTGCGGAGCTTGAAGAAGAACTGGCTCGAGATCACTCCCTGGCGGTCGAGCCTGTCGGCGATCGTCCCGAGCGACGCGCCGCGCGGGATCGTCACCCGCACCCTGTCCGAGCCGTCGCCCGCGAAGGGCTGGAGCAGCGAGACGAGGAACCAGACCGCGACCGCGAGCAGCGCGACGGTCGCGGCGAGCGCGGCGAGCCTGCCGCGGCGCACCCGCACGGCGGGGCGCGGCCTGCGGGCGGCGCGCGCCCTCTCGGCGTCCCCCCGCGCCCGCACGCCGAAGTCGAAATCGGGCAGCGGCTCGTCCCAGGCCGTGCGGCGGCGCGCCTCGCGCTCGGCGCGCGCGCGCTCGCGTTCCCGGTCGGTGCGCCCGCCGGGCACTGGAGGTGGCCCGTAGTCCCTCATCGCGGTCGTCCCATCCCGGCGAGGAAGCTCTCGAGGATCAGCGCGGCCGCGCGCGAGTCGGTGTCGGCGCGGCCGCCCGTGCGCTCGGCCTCGCGGGTGCTGAGCCGCTCGTCCTGGAGCTCCACCGGCACCGGAAGGATCTCAGACAGGCGCCGCGCGAAGCGCCGCGCCTCGGCCGCCTGCGCCCCCTCCTCTCCCGACAGCGTGAGCGGCAGGCCGACGACCACGCGAGTCGCGTCCCACTCCTCTACGAGCCGCGCGATCCGCTCGAGCCCGCGTCTCGTGCCCGCGCGCTCGATCGCGGCGAGCGGGGTCGCGAGCGTGCCGCTGGGATCCGATATCGCCGCGCCGCAGCGCGCCTCGCCGTAGTCGAGCGCGAGCACGCGGCTCATGCGAGCGCGCGCTCGATCGCGAGCCGCGCGGCCGCGATCGCGTCGGGCAGCTTCCCGGGGTCCCGTCCGCCCGCCTGCGCCATCGTGTCGCGGCCGCCGCCGCCCCCGCCTACGACCTCCGCAGCCGCGCGCACCACCTCGCCAGCCTTCAGGCCGCGCTCCACCGCTCCCGGCGCGAAGTTCGCCACGAGGTGCACGCGCCCGTCGAGCGCGCAGCCCACCACGACGGCGCCGTCCCCGAGCATCTGCTTCACGCGGTCGGACAGCTCGAGCAGCGAGTCTCGGTCCGGCACCTCGACGAGCTCCGTCACGACGCGCACGCCGCCGATCTCCCTGGCCTTCTCGGCGAGCGACCGCGCCAGCTCGCGGTCGTCCCGCCGCGGGCGCCTCTGCGCCTCGCGGAGCTGCCGCTGGAGCCTCTCGACCGCGGCCACGACCTCGCGCTCCGGGACGCGCAGCATCTCCGAGAGACGGCGCAGCACCTCGGTGCGCGCGCGGAACACGTCGATCCCGGCCGCGCCGGTGACCGCCTCCACGCGGCGCACGTTCGCCGCGCTCGAGGTCTCGGTGGTGAGGTGGAACAGGCCGATCTCGGCGGTGGAGGCGACGTGCGTGCCGCCGCACAGCTCGCGCGAGACCCCGTCGACCTCGACCATCCGCACCTGCTCGCCGTACTTCTCGCCGAACAGCGCCATCGCGCCGAGCCGTTCCGCCTCCTCGCGCGTCGTGTAGATCGCGCGCACCGGGTGGTTCTCGACGATCCAGCGGTTGACCCGGTCCTCGACGCGCGCCAGCTCGTCGCGGCTCAGGCGCTCTCCGTGGGTGAAGTCGAAGCGCAGCTTGTCGGGGCCGACGTAGGAGCCCGCCTGGCGCACGTGCGTGCCGAGCTCGGCGCGCAGCGCCGCGTGCAGCAAGTGCGTCGCGGTGTGGTTGCTCATCGTCGCCAGGCGCGTGGCGCGGTCGACCACCGCGCGCACCGGCTCGCCGGGCACGAGCTCGCCCTCCTCCAGCTCGAGCGCGACGGCCTGGTCCTCGTCCGGGAGCCGGTAGACCTGCGCGACGCGCGCGCGGCCCGAGGGCGTCTCGATCGTGCCCGAGTCGGACACCTGCCCGCCGCCCTCCGGGTAGAACGGGCTCTCCGGCAGCTTCGCGAGCAGCCGGCCGTCGTCGCGCTCGAGCGGCCCGAGCACCGTCTCCCACTCGGTGGCCTCGTAGCCCACGAAGCGCGTCTTGAAGTCGCTCCGGCGCGCGAACTCGAGCACCCGCTCGTGGTGCTCGCCCCCCTCCCTGCCGGCGCGCCAGCCGCCGCGCGAGACGGTGCGCGCCTTCTCCATCAGCTCCTCGAAGCCCGAGTCGTCGACCGAGAGGCCCTCCTGCGCGAGCAGCTCCTTGGTGAGCTCGTAGGGGAAGCCGTAGGTGTCGTGGAGCTTGAACGCGTCCTCGGGGTCCACCCAGGAGGTCTCCGCCTCCTTCGCGCGGCGCACGACGTCGGCGAGCAGGCGCTCGCCCTGCGCGAGCGTGCGGCCGAAGCCCTCCTCCTCCGCCCGCGCCCACTTGACGATCGTCTCGCGCTCCGCGGGCAGCTCGGGGTAGGCGCCGCCCATCATCTCGATGACGCGGTCGGCCACCTTCTCGAGGAACGGGCCCTCGATCTCGAGCACGCGCGCCTGCTGGATCATGCGGCGCATGATGCGGCGGAGGATGTAGCCGCGGTCCTCGTTCGACGGCACCACCCCGTCGCCGAGCAGGAAGGTCATGCCGCGCCCGTGGTCGGCGAAGATCCGCAGCGCCCGCGTGGTCTCGAAGTCCTGCCCGTACCTGCGCCCCGAGAGCTCCTCGCCGAGCTCGACCAGCGGCCTGAACAGGTCGGTCTCGTAGACCGACGGGACGCCCTGCAGGATCGCCGTCATGCGGTCGAGGCCGAGGCCCGTGTCGATGTTCTGCTTGGGCAGCGGGGTGAGCGAGCCGTCGCCGTGCAGCTCGTACTGCATGAAGACGAGGTTCCAGAACTCGAGGAAGCGCTCGGTGTCGTCCCCCGGCCGCTCGTCCTCGCCGCCGAAGTCGCTGCCACGGTCGACGTAGAGCTCGGAGCATGGGCCGCAGGGCCCGGTCGGACCGGCCTGCCAGAAGTTGTCCTCCCGGCCCAGCCGCACGATGCGCTCCTCCGGGACCCCGACCGAGAGCCAGCACCGCACGGCCTCGTCGTCGTCCCCGAGGCCGAGCCCGTCGTCGCCGCCGAACACGGTCACCCAGATGTCGTCGGGGTCCAGGCCCAGCACCCGCGTGGAGAGCTCCCAGGCGTGCTCGACGGCGCCCTGCTTGAAGTAGTCGCCGAGCGAGAAGTTCCCGAGCATCTCGAAGAAGGTGAGATGGCGGGCGGTGAGCCCGACCTTCTCGATGTCTGTCGTGCGGAAGCACTTCTGGCACGACGTCAGCCTCGGGTGCGGAGGCTCCTCCTCCCCGCGGAAGTACGGCCTGAACGGCTGCATGCCGGCGGTGGTGAGCAGCACCGAGGGGTCGTAGGTCGACGGCACGAGCGACGCCGACGGCATGCGCCGGTGGTCGCGCGCCTCGAAGAACGACAGGAAGGCCTCTCGGAGCTCTGCTCCCTTCACGGAGCAGGAGTCTAATGGCGCGCCGGGGCTCCCCCGCGCCCGGACGGGGGCGCCTGGCGTGCACCAGTTGGCGCCGCGAGCCCGTGCAAAGAAGGGTGCGTCGTTTGGTCTGGACGGACTATTTCCGACAAACGCCACATGGACGCAGTGGAGCGCCTCGTCGGCCCTGCGCGCGAACGGCACAACCGACCCATGCCCCCGCGCGAGCGGAACGTGGTCGGCTGTCTGGCCCTGCTCTACCTGCTTGGCGCGGCGGCCGTCGCGCTCCTGTTGCCGTCGCAGCGCGATCTCGAGCTGCCGGTGATCGCCGGTCTCACGCTGCTCTACGCGGTCGTGGGCCGCGTCAGCTTCGAGATCGGCAGCACCGAGTCGGTGGCGACCCAGCTCGTGCTGGTGCCGATGCTGCTGCTGCTCCCGCTCGGGATCGTCCCCCTCGTGGTCCCCGTCGCGCACCTCCTCTCGCGCCTCCCCGACTACGCGCGCGGGCGCAAGCCGCTCGACCGCGTGCTCTACGACGTGGCCGACAGCTGGCTCACGATCCCGCCCGTGCTCGTGCTCGCCGCGGGCGCGCCGGGCCCGCCGGCGCTGACGAGCTCCGGCGTCTACCTCGCGGCCTTCGCCGCGCAGGTAATCGGGGACTTCGTGCCGGTGATGGCCCGCGAGCGCCTCGTGAACGGGCTGTGCCTGCGCGACGGGCTGCGGATGGCGTTCTGGGTGTACCGCATCGACGCGATCCTCTCGCCGGTCGGGCTCATGATCGCGATCGCCGCGAAGGAGAGCCCCTGGGCCGTGACCGCCGCCGTTCCACTGGTCGGCCTGCTCCACCTCTTCGCGCGCGAGCGCCACGAACGGCACACGGCCGCGCTCGAGCTGAACCGCGCCTACCGCGGGACGGTGATGCTGCTCTCCGACGTCGTCGAGGCCGACGACCACTACACCGCGGACCACTGCCGCTCCGTGGTGAGCCTCGTGAGCGCCGTGGCCGACGAGCTCGACATCGACCCCGAGTCGCGCCAGGAGCTCGAGTTCGCGGCGCTCCTGCACGACGTCGGCAAGATCGTGATCCCCAACGAGATCCTCAACAAGCCCGGCGCGCTCACCGACGAGGAGTACGAGCTGATGAAGACGCACACGATCGAGGGCCAAGTGCTGCTCGACCGCGTCGGCGGCCTGCTCGGGCGCGTGGGCAGGATCGTCCGCTCCTGCCACGAGCGCTGGGACGGCGGCGGGTACCCAGACGGGCTCGCCGGCTACGACATCCCGCTCGAGGCCCGCATCGTCTTCGCCTGCGACGCGTACAACGCGATGACGACGGACCGCCCCTACCGGGCGGCGATGAGCCAGGAGACCGCCCTCGAGGAGCTGTGGGCGAACGCCGGCACGCAGTTCGACCCGCGCGTCGTCGCCGCGCTCGCGCGGGTGGTCCGCTCAGGCGCGGCGATCGAGCCGTCCCCTGCGCGTGAGGTGCGCGAGCTCCTGTCGGGCGACCAGCCGCTCGCCGTGACGCGCTCGGACGCCTCCGCGCTCTAGCCGCGCCGGCCGGCCGGCAGTCGCTCGCGGGCTGCGACCTGCACGGCGGCGGGCTCCGGCTCGGGAGCGCGCGCCCGTGCCGACACGAGCGCGACGCGGGTGGCGAGCCAGACCGCTGCGCCCCCGATCCCCGCGACCACGAACAGCGTCCGCGGCGAGATCGCCGTGAGGATCGCGCCGGCGGACACGAAGGCGGCCGCGAACGCTGCCGAGTCCACCGCGTTCTGCACCCCGAAGACCCGGCCGAGCAGCCGCTCCTCCGTCGCGTTCTGGATGATCAGGCGCTCGTAGGTGATCACGAGGCCGTTGCCCACGCCGGCGACGGCGATCGCGACGAGCGCACCGGCGAAGACGGGCGTCGCGCCGGTGGCGACGAGCGCGGCGGCGAACAGGGCGAGCCCGCCCGAGAAGCGCTTCTCGAGGGTGCGCGGCTCGCCCCCGCGCGACGCGGCGAGCGCGCCCAACGCGATCCCGATCCCGGACGCCGCGACGAGCGCCGAATAGCCGCTCCGGCCGGCTCCGAGCTGCCCGACGAGCAAGAGCTCGGCGACGTTCATCATCCCGCCGAAGAGGATCACAGCGCCCGTGCCGAGGATCACGGTCGCCAGGCGGGGCCGCGCGCGCACCAGCGCGACGCCCTCGCGCGCGTCGCGCAGGATCGATGCCTGCTCCGCCCGCTCGGACGCGCCCGCCGAGCGGCCGTCGAGCGGCATCCCCGCGAGGACCAGGGCGGAGACCGCGAACGTCGCGCCGTTCGCCACGAGCAGCGCGCCCGGCTCGAGCGCGAGCATCAGCGGAGCCGCGAGCGCCGGGCCGAGCGTGTAGCCGAGCTCGGTGAGCGTGCCGTACAGCGAGTTCGCCTGGGGAAGCCGCTCGCGCCCGAACAGCGCCGGCATCCCGGACATGACCGCCGGCTTGTAGATCCCGGTCCCGAGGCCCGCGAGCAGCGCGAAGGCGAACGTGGCCGGGAACCCGCCGACCAGCCCCATGCCGGCGAAGGCGACGGCCCGCGCGGCATCGCCCGCGACGGCGCACCAGCGCCGGGACCAGCGGTCCGCGGCCGTCCCGAGGACCGGGCCGAGCAGCATCGGCGGGAGGAAGTCCGCGAGCAGCACGAGCGCGATCGCCCACGGCGAGCGCATTCGCTGGTAGGCGAGCAGCACGAGCGCGACGAACCCGACGCCCGTGCCCAGCGCGGACTGCGCGTGAGCCGCGAAGAACCGCCGAGCCCGAGCCTCCTGGCGGAGCAGCTGGACGATCGCGCGCATGGCTTCTAAAACCAACCTCGGCCTTCCCCGGAGCACAACAGGGAAGAAGCCGCCCGCAGGCGGCTTCTTCTCGTGTCCGTCCTAACGATCAGCCGCCACGGAAAGGCATCGGAGGGCTCCTTTCGCTGGGTCACACCAACCGCACCGGCAGCGCCGGTCGGCATCTGCACGGGTTACTGAGCGAAACCTGTGCAAACCGGACTCTCCTACGACGGACCCTCCCGTGTCAACTGCCGCGGGTTACATGCACGAACCCGTGCAAGACGGGCGGCGACAGGACGAAAGGAGCCCCGCCACCCCCAAGGGGCGGCGGGGCTCCTGCTCGGACTGACTGTCCTCGACGCCTACTTCAGCGAGATGTACGACAGGTCCCAGGCGGCGTTCGCCTGGTTCAGCACGCCGTTCACGTTCTTCGACATGAGCGACGGGCCCTTGTCCCACAGCCACAGCACGCCGGGCGCCTGAGCCGTGACCATGCGGTCGATCTCGGCCCAGGCCTTCGCCCGCGCGGCGAGATCGTTGATCGTCTTGGCCTTCTCCATGGCCGCGTTGATCGCGGGCACGTTGAGCTGCGGCCAGTTCGAGTTGTTGGTCTGGATGATGTTCTTCCCGTTGAACGTCGGGTCGAGCATCGTCTGCGGGTCGGCGAAGTCCTTGAGCCAGCCCACGCTCGGGCAGATGGCCGTTTTGGACTTCGGCACGCCGCAGAACTTCGAGTACATCGTGTCGCGGGTCACCGCCCGGAAGTTGATCTTGAATCCGAGCTTCTGGAACGTCGCGAGCGCGGTCTCGGCGACCTTGCGCTGGTTCGCGGCGCTGTCGGTGACCATCAGGAACTTCTGCTTGCCGGTGTACTTACCGCTCGGGTACCCGGCCTTCTTCATGTACTCGGTAGCGAGCTGCGTGTCGCCGTTCGGGTTGCGCAGGAAGTCGTAACCCGGTCCGGCCATGCCGCCTGCCTCCTCGAACCCGGCCATGCCCGGCGGCAGGAAATGCGTCGGGATGCCGCCGACCGCCGGGCCGCCGAAGGCGAGCCGCAGCGCATTGCGGTCCATCGCGGCGGAGATCGCCTTGCGGACGTTGATGTTGTCGAACGGCTTGATCGTCGTGTTGAGCGCGATGTAGCGGAAGCGCCCAGTGAACGGACCGGGGATGAACTGCGACTTCTGCGACCCTGTCGTCACCGACTTCAGGATCGCCGGCGGCGGGGGCATATCGGGCTGGTTGGCGATCATGCTCTGGCCGTTCAGCACCTTGCGGTTGCCCACCGTCGGATCGTTTCCCTCGTCGACGATGATCTTGTCGACGTAGGCCGGGCGGAAGTCCGTCTTGGGATCCCAGTTCGGGTTCCGGACGAGCACGATCCGCTTGCCCGGCTGGTAGCCGGTGATCTCCCCCTTGCTGTTGTTCTGGACCATGTACGGCCCGGTCGTCACCAGGTGCTGGCCGTAGGTCGAGATCTTGCCCTTGTCGTACTTCTGGGCGTACTCCTTAGGCACCGGCGCAGTGCCCGGCAGCGCCATCGCGCCGACGACCACGGCGGCCGTCGGTCGGGTGAGCTTGATCTGGAGCGTGTACTTGTCGGGCGTCGTGATGCCCGAGATCTCCTTCGCCCCCCCACTCGTGAAGGCCTTCACGCCCTGGATGTCGTTCCAGTAGGCCCCCGCGTAGCCGTTGCCCACCTGTGGCAGGAAGTCGCGCTCGATCGCGTACTTCACGTCGGCGGCGGTCACCTCGCGGTTGACCGGCGGGCTGAACTTGATCCCGTGCTTGATCTTCACCGTGACGGTCTTGCCGTCGGGCGAGATCTGCGCCGGGCCCGCCGCCAGGTCGGGCGAGGGCTTCGTCGTGTCGGTCGGCTTGTACCGGTAGAGCATCCGGTGCAGGTCGTTGTCGAGGATGAAATCGAACTGGTAGTACGAGTAGCCCGGGTCGAGCTTGTTGTCGACGTCACCGCTCGAGACGAGCGTGAGCGTGCCGCCCTTCTTGCCCGACACCGGCTTCCCCGCCGCGGTCCCGCCGGTTTCGTTGTCGTTGCCTCCCCCGCAGGCCGCGACGCCGATGGACAGCGACGCGACCGACGCGAGGGCGGCGAGCGAGCGCAGCGAGCTGCGAGTCCTTGAGCTCATGACTCGTTCCTTCCCCCTCCTCTGGAGCCGGCCCGCCGACGGCCGGCTGCATTGCTCGCGACCCCGAACACCTCGGCGCGCGGCGCTCGGCGCCGCGGGGGGTCGCAGTACAAGTATGCGCTCAAACTGGCTCAGCGGTCGCAACACGCTCCGCGGCCTCCGCGTCGGAGAGCGGGAAATGGCAGGCCGCCACGCTGCCGCCCGGCTTCTGCTCGAGCAGCGGCTCCTGCTGATGGCAGAGGTCCTGCGCCTTCGGGCAGCGCGGGTGGAAGCGGCACGCCGGCGGCGGGTTCGTGGGGCTCGGCACGTCGCCGCCGAGCACCTGCCGCCTGCGCCGCGACGCTAGCTCGGGGTCGGGCACGGGCACCGCGGAGAGCAGCGCGCCCGTGTAGGGGTGGCGCGGGTGGCGGTAGAGCGTGTCGCTGTCGGCGATCTCCACGATCTTGCCGAGGTACATCACCGCCACGCGGTCGCACATGTGGCGCACCACGGAGAGGTCGTGCGCGATCAGGATCAGCGTCAGGCCGAGGTCGCGCTGGAGGTCGCGCAGCAGGTTGAGGATCTGCGCCTGGATCGACACGTCGAGCGCCGACACGGGCTCGTCCGCGATGATCATCTTCGGCTGCAGCGCCAGCGCCCGCGCCACGCCGATCCGCTGGCGCTGGCCGCCGGAGAACTCGTGCGGATAGCGGTTGTAGTGCTCGGGGTTGAGCCCGACCAGGTCCATCAGCTCCTGGACGGCCCTGCGGCGCTCGCCCTTGCCCTTGTTGAGCCCGTGGATCGCGAACGGCTCGGCGATGATCGCGCCGACGGTCTTGCGCGGGTTCAGCGACGAGTAGGGATCCTGGAAGATCATCTGGATCTCGCGCCGGAAGGGCTTGAAGGCGCGGCGCGGGATCTTCGCGACGTCCTTGCCCTCGAACCTGATGACGCCGCTCGTGGGGTCGAGCAGCCGCATCAGCAGGCGGGCTGTCGTGCTCTTGCCGCAGCCGGTCTCGCCGACGATCCCCAGCGACTCGCCGCGCATGACGTCGAACGAGACGCCGTCGACGGCGTGCACGGCGCCTACCTGCTTCTGCAGGATGATCCCGCGGTTGATCGGGAAGTGCTTGACGAGGTCGCGGACCTCGACCAGCGGCTCGCCGCTCACGTCACCTCCTCCCCCTCCATCACGTCCGCGCGGGCCTCGACCGGCTCCTTGCCGGCGTTCAGGTCCTGCCAGAGCCGCTTGCGCGTCTCGCTCTCGAGCAGGCAGGCCACGCGGTGCTTCGGGCTGTCCGGCACCGGCGCGAGCTTCGGCTCGATCCTCCGGTGGGCCTCGCGCACGTACGGGCAGCGCGGGTGGAAGCTGCAGCCGCCGGGCAGGTTGATGAGGCTCGGCGGGCGCCCGGGAATCGGCACGAGCGGCTCGTCGCGCGGGCGGTCGAGGCGCGGGATCGACTGGAGCAGCCCCCAGGTGTAGGGGTGCTCGGGCGCGTGGAAGAGCTCGTCGGTGGCGGCCTCCTCGACGATCCGGCCGGCGTACATCACCGCGATGTCGTCGGTGACCTCGGCGACCACGCCGAGGTCGTGGGTGATCATGATCACCGCCATGCCGAGCTCGTCCTTCAGGCGGCCGATGAGCTCGAGGATCTGCGCCTGGACGGTCACGTCGAGTGCCGTCGTCGGCTCGTCCGCGATCAGGAGCTGGGGCTCGTTGACGAGCGCCATCGCGATCATCGCCCGCTGGCGCATGCCGCCCGAGAACTCGTGGGGGTAGTTGTCGAAGCGGGCGCGCGGGTCGGGGATGCCGACCAGCCCCAGGAACTCGATCGCGCGCTCGCGCGCCTGCGCCCTGGAGAGGTTCTGGTGCGCCTGGATCGCCTCGACGAGTTGCGCGCCGACCTTGTAGAAGGGGTGCAGCGACGAGAGCGGGTCCTGGAAGATCATCGAGATGTCGTTGCCGCGGACCGAGCGCAGCTCCTCGTTGCTCGCCTCGAGCAGGTTGCGGCCCTCGAACAGGGCCTCGCCGCCGATGCGCGCGTTGCTGGCCCGCGAGAGGCCCATCACCGTCAGCATCGTCACGCTCTTGCCCGAGCCGGACTCGCCGACGATCCCGAGCACCTTCCCCTTCTCGAGCGTGAACGACACGCCGTCGACGGCCTTGACAACGCCGTCCTCGGTGTCGAAGTGGACCCGCAGGTCGCGGACCTCGAGCAGCGGGCTCACTAGTACCTCACCCGCGGGTCGATGAACGCGTAGAGGATGTCGACGATCAGGTTCGCCATGACGATGAAGAAGGCGCCGAACAGCACGGTGCCCTGGATCATCGGGAGGTCGCTGTTCTGGATCGAGTCGAAGGCCAGGCGCCCTATGCCGGGGATGTTGAAGACGCTCTCGGTGAGGATCGCGCCCCCGAGCAGGATGCCGATGTCGAGGCCGGCCGCCGTCACGATCGGCGTGATCGCGCTCCTGATGCCATGCCGGAGGACCACGCGGCGCTCAGACAGCCCCTTCGCGCGGGCCGTGCGGATGTAGTCCTCGGACATGACGTCGATCAGGTTCGAGCGTAGTAGGCGCGCGTAGAAGGCGGCAAACGCGGCCGCGAGCACGAACCACGGCACGATCAACGAGGTGAACCACTTGGCGGGGTCCTGGCTGATCGGCACGTAGCTGCCCGAGCCCGGGAAGATCTTGAAGCGGCCGATGTCGTTCGCGAACAGGTAGAGCGCGAGCAGCCCGAGCCAGTAGACCGGCGCCGAGATGCCGACCAGCGCGCCCGTCATGGAGACGCGGTCGAAGAGGCTGCGCCGGCGCACCGCCGAGATCGTCCCCACCGCGATGCCGATCACGAGCCACACGACCGCCGCGCCGAGCGCCAGCGAGATCGTGGCGGGCAGGCGCTGGAAGATCTGCGTCTTGACGCTGATGTTGTTCTGGTAGCTGTAGCCCAGGTCGAAGTGCAGGAACACGCCCTTCATGTAGTCGACGTACTGCACGTACCAGGGCTTGTCGAGGCCGAGCTGATGCCTGATCTGCTCGACGAGCTCGGGGTTCGGCTGCCTCCCTGCCCGCAGCGCCGCCGGGTCGGCTGACGGGAACAGGTAGAAGATCATGAAGGTGATGAAGCTCACGAAGAACAGGAGCACGATCACCCACAGCAGCCGCCTGATGATGTAGGTCGTCACGGCTTCCGCTCCCGGGCGCGGGGCCCCGCCGCCGCGGCGGCGGGGCCCTCATCCGGTTGTGGCGTCCCTGCTATCTCGCTCCCTACTTCAGGGACGTGAAGTTAAGGTCCCAGGACGAGTTGAACTCGTTCCGGACCGCGTTCACGTCGCTCGAGCGCAGGTTGATCTGGTTGTCCCAGAGCCATGTGACGACGTAGGCCTGGTTCGTGACCTGCTTGTCGATCTCGCCCCAGAGCCGCGCTCGCTCGGCCGGGTCGATGACCTGCTCGGCCTTGTCCATCAGCGCGTTCAGCTTCGGGTCGTTCGCCTGCGAGTAGTTCGCGTTGCCGACCGGCACGATGTTCTTGCCGTTGAACACCGGGTCGATCATCGACTGCGCGTCGAAGAAGTCCTTGCCCCAGCCGAGGTTCGGACAGATCGCGACGGCCGCCTTCGGCACGCCGCAGAACTTCGACAGCATCGTGGCGTGCGGCACCTGCCGGTAGTTCAGCTTGATGCCGATCTGCGCGAGCTGGTGCTGGAAGGCCTCGCCGGTCTTGCGCGCCGGGTCGACGTTGTCGCCCACCATCAGGACGGGCGGCCCCGTGTACTTGCCGGACTTGTAGCCCGCGGCCTTCATGTACTTCTGCGCCACGGCGAGGTCGCCGTTCGGGTTGCTGACGAAGTCGAACCCGGGGCCCTTCATGCCGCCCGCCTCCTCGAAGCCGGGGATCCCCGGCGGGATGAAGTGGGTGGCGGTCGGGCCCAGCGCCGGGCCGCCGCGCGTCAGCCGCAGCGCGTTGCGGTCGGTGATCGCCGACACCGCACGACGGACGTTCACGTCGTCGAACGGCTTCACCTTCGTGTTGAGCGAGATGAAGCGGTTGCCCTGGCTCGGCGCGATGCTGAGCTGGTCCTTCCTCGACGAGAGCGCCGACTTGAGCACCTGCACGGGCGGCGCGGCGAAGTCGCCGCTGATCATGTGCGATCCGGTCAGGATCTTGCGGCTCGCGACCGTCGCGTCGCTGCCGTTCTGCTCGACGATCTTGTCGAGGTACGCCTTGCGGTAGTCGGTCGACGGGTCCCAGCTCGGGTTGCGGACCAGGACCAGGCTCTTGGCGGGCTGGTAGCCCGTGATGTTGCCCTTGCCGTCGTTCTGGATCATGTACGGCCCGGTGAACACCTGGTGCTCGCCGTAGTGCGACGTCTTGCCCTTGTCGTACTTCTGCGCGTAGTCCTTCGGCACCGGGATCGTGCACGGCAGCGCGAGCGCGTTGGCGTTCGCGAGCACGCCCACCGGCTTCGCGAGCTTCAGGACGAGCGTCGCGTCGTCGGGCGTCTGGATGCCCGAGATCTCCTTCGCCTTGCCGCTCTGGAACTGCTTGACGCCGACGATGTCCGAGTAGTACACGGGCGCGTAGCCGTTGCCGACCTGCGGAAGGAAGCAGCGTTCCATCGCGTACTTGATGTCCTTCGAGGACACCGTGCGGTCCTGGAGCGGCGGGCTGTACTTGACGCCCTGCTTGATCTTGATCGTCAGCGTCTTGCCGCCGTCGGCGACCTGGGGCATGCCCTCCGCCAGGTCGGGCCTCGGCTTGGTGTCGGTCGGACCCCACGAGTACAGCCAGCGCTGCGTCGGCTGGGCGAGCTCGAGATAGTCGGTCTGGTAGTACCAGTAACCGGGGTCGAGGCTGTCGACGCCGCCGGCGGTGTCGACGATCGTGAGCGTCCCGCCCTTCTTGCCCGTAGCGGCGTTGCCGCCGCCTCCGCCGTTGTTGTCGTTCCCGCCGCCGCATCCGGCGGCGACGAGCGCGAGGACGGCGACGAGCGCGCAGAGCAGGAACCTTGCGTTCCGGTGCATGCCCTTCCTTTCCCTTGGGTTCATCAATCCTCCCCGCGATACCTCACGTCGACCTCTCGACACGCGGGTTGAGCGCGTCCTGGAGGCCGTCGCCGAGGAGGTTGAAAGCGAGCACGGTGAGCAGCAGCGCGACGCCTGGGAAGACCATGTACCACCACGCCGTGTCGAAGATCTCGGTGGCGTCCGCGAGCATCGCGCCCCAGCTCGGGTTCGGCGGCTGCACCCCCACGCCCAGGAACGAGAGCGCCGCCTCGAAGAGGATGTTCTGGGGGATCACGAGCGTGCTGTAGACGATGATCGGGGCCACCAGGTTGGGCAGGATCTCCCTGAAGATGATCCGCCCGTTCGAGGCGCCGAGCGAGCGGGCCGCCTCGACGAACTCCTTCTCGCGCAGCGACAGGACCTGCCCGCGGATGATGCGCGCGATGTAGGTCCAGTTCACGAACGCGATCACGAAGATCACGACCGTGAGCCCCGGCTTGATGAGGCCGCCGAGGCAGCCGTTGCCCAGCGAGCAGGCCGCCGCGAGGCCGAGCGCGAGCAGCAGGATCGGGAACGCGAGCAGCACGTCGATCAGGCGCGAGAGCACCGTGTCGACGAAGCCGCGGAAGAAGCCGGCGGTCATGCCCACCACCACGCCGACGGCGACCGACGCGGCCGTCGCGATGATCGCCACCTCGAGCGACACGCGCGCGCCGTAGAGCACGCGGCTGAAGACGCTGCGCCCGAGCGGGTCTACGCCGAACCAGTTCTCGGAGGTCGGCCCCGTGGGCGTGCCGAACTCGTCGAGGAACTTCGTCGACTGGTCGTTCGGCGGGCGCTGGCCGGTCAGCTTCACGAGCAGCGGCGCGAGCACCGCCACCGCCACCAGCAGGAGGATGAAGACGAGTGCCGCCATCGCGACGCGGTCCTGCTTGAGCCGCCGCCAGAACAGCTCGAGCGGCGTGCGCGCGGCTATGCCTGAGACTTCCGCCTCGCTGGAGGACTCGCGCGCGAGATCGATCGTGCTGGTCAAGACACGACGCCCCTCAACGCCCGACCACCAGGACGGTCAAGCCGCGGAGCGCGCGACGCGCGCGGCCCGATCCGCGGGGCGCGAAGACCGTTCTCGACCGTGTCCCTCGATTCGACGTCCCCACACTGATCATCCTGGTTCGCGGTCGGGAAAATTACACCTCCAAAGCCGGGACTCGGGCGGTTTTCCGCTTAAGGTCGCGTTAAGGCGCGGCTCAGGAGAGCTCGGCGCGCATGCGCGTGAGCGACTTGCGGATCAGGCGCGAGACGTGCATCTGCGAGACGCCGACGCGCTCGGCGATCTGCGTCTGCGTCATGCCCTCCTCGAAGCGCATGCGCAGGATCTCCCGCTCCCGCTCGGGCAGCGACATCAGCGCGGGCTCGAGCGCCGCCCGCTGCTCGGACCGCTCGAACTCCTCGTCGACCGCCCCGATCGTCTCCATCGGATCGAGGTCCCCGTCGTCGCCCGAGCCGGCGCTGAGCGACACGGGCGAGTAGGCGCTGCCCGCCTCCATCGCCTCGAGCACCTGCTCCGGGCTCGCCTGCAGCTCCTCGGCGATCTCCGCGATGCTCGGCGAGCGGCCCAGCCGGCCGGTGAGCCGCTCGATCGTCGACGACAGCTTCGCGTTCAGCTCCTGGAGCCCGCGCGGGATCCGGATCGCCCAGCCCTTGTCGCGGAAGTAGCGCTTGATCTCGCCGACGACGTTCGGCGTGGCGTAGGTCGTCAGCGCGACGTCGCGCGCGAGGTCGTAGCGGTCGATCGCCTTGAGCAGGCCGATCGCCCCCACCTGCTCGATGTCCTCGAGCGCCTCGCCCCGCCCCGCGTAGCGGCGCGCCAGCGAGCGCACGAGCGGCAGGTGGCGCTCGACCAGGAGCTCGCGGGCGTCGCGGTCGCCCTCATCGTGATAGCGCCGCAGCAGCTCGCGGTCCGTGGGAGCGGGCGTGGGTGCCCCGCTCACGCTCACCCTCCCTGGACTACTTTCTCGAGGCGCACCACGAGGCTGCCGTCGTGCCCGACGTCCTCGACGCCGAAGGAGTCGACGACAGTCTCGAGGATGCGGCGGAGCGTGAGCTCCCCTGGCGGCGGCGGCGGCGGGCCCTGGAGCGCCTCTGCGAGCGCGGCGGCGCGCAGCGGGCCGATGCGCGTGCGCAGGGAGTGGTCGGACAGCTCGAACGAGAGCTTCACCGAGGCCTGCGGGCCCGCCTCGAGCAGCAGGCGCTCCACGGCGAGCTGGAGGTCGTCGAGCTCCTCGAACCCGAGGTTGAGGCGGTCCGCGATGCCGCCGAGCACGAGGCGCACGACCGGGTCCCAGTCGCGCCCCACGGGGGTGGTCAACTCGATCCTGTCAGACGGCAAGCGTGGCCTCCCTTCTCGCTCCTCGCCGTTCCGCGGGACCCGCGATCACGCCGCACCCGACGACCAGCTCGCCGGCGAGCAGGCAGGCGGTCTGCCCCGCAGCCACCCCGTCCACCGCCTCCTCGAGCAGGAGCGTGACCCCGGGGTGCGAGCCCGTGGCCGCGTCGAGCTGCTCGACCCGGCAGCGAACCGCGGGCGAACGGTACCTGAGCTTGACCCGGTCGACCGCCGCCGCAGGCCGGTGCAGCCGCACGTCGCTCACGGCGACCGCGGTCGTCGCGAGCGCCCGCCGCGGCCCGACGGTGATGCGGTTCCTGGAAGCGTCCTTCGCGATCACGTACAGGGGCTCGGGCGCCGGCACGCCGATCCCCCTGCGCTGGCCGACGGTGAAGAGCTCGTGGCCCGGGTGCAGGCCGAGGACGCGGCCCTCCAGGTCGACGATCTCGCCGGGGCCGGACGGCGCGGAGCCGTGGCGAGCCAGGAAGTCGGCGCGCGCGCCGCCTGCGAGGAAGCAGAGGTCCTGGCTCTCGGGCTTGCGCGCCACCGGCAGGCCCGCCGCCTCCGCGAGCCCGCGCACCCGCGGCTTCTCGAGCTCGCCGAGCGGGAACCAGAGACGCTCGAGCTCCGCCGGGGCGAGGCGGGCGAGCATGTACGACTGGTCCTTGCGCGCGTCCGCCGCGGCCCGCAGGAGCGGGCCGTCCGGGGTCCGCTCGATGCGGGCGTAGTGACCCGTGGCGAGCCGCGCGGCGCCGAGCCGCTCGGCCAGCGCGAGCATCGCGTCGAAGCGCACGAGGCCGTTGCAGCGCACGCAGGGGTTGGGCGTGGCCCCGGCTGCGTGGGCGGCGAGGAAGTCGTCCACGACCTCGCGGCGGAAGCCCTCGCGCAGGTCGAGCGTGATGTGCGGGATGCCCATCCGGTGCGCGAGCGCGCGGGCGCCCGTGACGGCCTGCGGCGAGCAGCAGCTCAGGGTGCCGTCGCCGGCGGGGTCCGCCCACAGCTCGAGGGTCACCCCGATCACCTCGTCGCCGCGCTCGAGCGCGAGCTGCGCCGCGACCGCGCTGTCGACCCCGCCGCTCATCGCGACGAGCGTGCGCGCCGGGCTCGGCCGCAGCCGCGGGGCGCCGTCACGGGCGGCGGCGCCGATCGCGCGGTGGAGCGCGTCCGCGGCGAGCTCCGCGGCGTGCATCCGCTCGGGCGAGAGGCCCCCGAGCTCGCGCCCGACGTCGGCCGCGGTGACGCGCGCCGCGACCAGCAGCGGCTCGCCCTCGACGAGCTCGACCACGGCGCTGCCGGCGGCCTGGGCGGCGGCGCACCCAGCGGCGTCGAACCCGGCCTCCGCCACCCTGTCGCCCTCCAGGCGCACGGCGACGCGCACGAGGTCGCCACAGGCGGCCCCGCCGGCCGCGCCGGCGTGGGGCGAGCGCGCGAGCGCGCCCTTCCCGCGCGGGAAAGCGAGGTGATCGGTCAGTCCGCTGCCGCGCGCCACGGGATCTGTCGCCATCGGCTCAAGGGTCGCACACACGGACGGCGCCGCAAGCGCGACCCCGCGCGAAGAAAAGGCCCCAGCCTGCCGATGCCGCCTCGGGAGTTGAACCTTGCTTCAGCAAGATTGGGCGCCCGCGAGGGAGGACCACGATCCGCCCCGCAGTCGGGCACCCGACTCCCATCGTGTTGGTTCAAGTAACGAGAACGGCTGTCGCACAGGCTCGAGCCAGGACCGAGCGTAGCAACGCCGGTGGCCGGCGCCCCTAGCGGCGTTCCGCTGTCCCGGTCTCCTCGGGGTGCTGGGGCGCGGGGGCCTCCTCCCCCCGCGCGCGAGCCCCCGGCGCCGCGGCGAGCCGCAGGCCGAGCTCGCGCAGCTGCGGCTCATCGACCGGCGCCGGCGCGCCGGTGAGCGGGTCGAAGCCGCTCGCGAGCTTCGGGAAGGCGATCACGTCGCGGATCGAGTCCTCGCCGGCGCAGAGGGCCACGATGCGGTCGATGCCGAAGGCGATGCCGCCGTGCGGGGGCGCGCCGTAGCGGAAGGCGTCGAGCAGGAAGCCGAAGCGCTCGCGCGCCTCTTCGGGCGGGATGCCGAGCGCGTCGAACACGCGCTCCTGGACCTCGGGCATGTTGATGCGGATCGAGCCGCCGCCGATCTCGTTGCCGTTCCAGACGATGTCGTAGGCGCGGCTCCGCCACGTGCCGGGGTCTGAGTCGAGGTCCCCGACCGGCGCGGTGAAGGGGTGATGGAGCGCGTCCCAGCGGCCCTCGTCCTCGTTCCACTCGAGCATCGGGAAGTCGACGACCCAGAAGACGTCGTGGCCCTCGACCGCGGCGGGCGCGAGCTCGAGGCGGAGCTGCCCGAGCACCCGTGCGGTCGTCGCGGGCGTGTCGGCGACGATCAGGATCGCGTCGCCGCGCTCCGCGCCGACCGCGCGGGCCGCCGCCTCCATCTCCTGCGGGGAGAGGAACTTCGCGACCGGCGAGCGCCAGCCGCCCTCCTCCACCACCGCCCACACGAGGCCTCCCGCCCCGAGCCGCCGCGCCTGCTCGGTCAGCTCGTCGAAGCGCCGCCGCGTGAGCTCGCCCCTGGCAGCGAAGCCGCGCACCGCCTTGCCGCTCGCGAGCGCGTCGGCGAAGACCCTGAAGCCGCTGCCGGCGAACACCTCGCCGAGGTCGTGGATCTCCATGCCGATGCGACGGTCCGGACGGTCCGACCCGTAGCGCAGCATCGCCTCGTCGTAGGGCACCCGCTCGAGCGGCAGCTCGATGCTCACCCCGCCGGCCGCCAGCATCGCCTGGGTGACGGCCTCCGCGACCTCGAGCACGTCGTCCTCCTCGACGAACGACATCTCGATGTCGAGCTGCGTGAACTCGGGCAGCCGGTCGGCCCGCGCGTCCTCGTCACGGAAGCAGCGGACGATCTGGTAGTAGCGCTCCAGCCCGCCGACCATCAGGAGCTGCTTGAAGAGCTGCGGCGACTGCGGCAGCGCGAAGAACGACCCCGGCTCGAGCCGGCTCGGCACCAGGAAGTCGCGCGCGCCCTCGGGCGTAGAGCGCGTGAGGAAGGGCGTCTCGATCTCGAGGAAGCCGAGCGGGTCGAGCCGGCTGCGGATCGCGGCGACGATCTCGTGGCGCAGCTCGATGTTGCGCCGCATGCGCTCGCGGCGAAGGTCGAGGTAGCGGTGGCGCAGGCGCAGCATCTCGTCGAGCTGGCCGTCCTCGTCGACCGGGAAGGGCGGGGTCTCGGCGTCCGCGAGCTTCTCCACAGCGCGCACGTTCAGCTCCACCTCGCCGGTCGGCAGCCCCGGGTTGACCGTGCCCTCCTCGCGGCGCACGAGCTGCCCGACCGCGCTGATCACGTCCTCGGAGCGCAGCGTGTGCGCGACTGCGTGGGCTTCCGGGTTCTCCTCGGGCCGGAAGACGAGCTGCAGCAGGCCGGTGCGGTCGCGCAGGTCGATGAAGATCAGGCCGCCGTGGTCGCGGCGCCTGTGCACCCAGCCCGCCACGCGCAGCTCGCGGCCCACGCCCTCGGCGCGCTGGTCGCCGGCCCAGCCGGTGCGGTAGCGGTTCGGCCGCGGCTCCCTCATCGAGTCGTGGATTCGATCACGAGTCGCGCAGCCTCGGCCGCGTCGGCCGCCTCGCGCTGCTCGCCCGAGCGCATGTCGCGCACCCGCAGCCCGCCGTCGGCGACGATCACGACGGCGCGGGCGCCGATCCTGTCCGCGTGCTTGAGCTGCCCCTTCAGCGACCGTCCCGCCTGCTCGAGCTGCGCGGGCAGCCCCTCGGCGCGGAGCGTCCGCAGCACACGGAAGGCGTCGCGCCCGCTCGCGCCCTCGTCGCGCGCCACGAACACGGGCGCCGGCGGCTGCGGCGCCTCGGGCTGCGCCGCGAGCAGGATCCGCTCGATCCCGGCCGCCCAGCCGACGCCCGGGGTGTCGGGCCCGCCGAGCAGCCTCACGAGGCCGTTGTAGCGCCCGCCGCCGGCCACGCCGCTCTGGGCGCCGAGCGCGTCGCTCGTGAACTCGAACACGGTGCGCGTGTAGTAGTCGAGGCCGCGCACGAGCCCGCTGTCGACCTCGTAGGCGACACCCGCGTCGTCGAGCAGCGCGCGCACCTCGGCGAAGTGCTGCGCGTCCTCGTCGGCCAGCCGCTCGAGCAGCCTCGGAGCCTCGGCCATCACCGCCCGCGTGCCCGGATCGTCGGAGTCGAACGCGCGCAGGGGGTTGGCGTCGAGCCGCGCGCGCACCTCCGCCGAGAGCTCGGACTCGTGCCGGCGCAGGTAGGCGCGCAGCTCGTCGGAGTACTCGCGGCGGGTCTCCGGCGTGCCGAGGCTCGAGAGCCGCAGCCGCAACCCCCGCGCCCCCGCCGCGCGCAGCAGCTCGTCGAGCAGGACGATCGCCTCGGCGTCGAGCGAGGGGTCGTCCGAGCCGAGGGCCTCGACCCCGAGCTGGCTGAACTGCCGGTAGCGTCCCGCCTGCGGCGCCTCGTGCCTGAAGAACGGGCCGAAGTAGCGCAGCTTCACGGGCTGCGGGAGCTTGTGCATGCCGTGCTCGACGTACGCGCGGCAGATCGGCGCGGTGCCCTCAGGGCGCAGCGTCAGGCTCCGCCCGCCCTGGTCCTCGAAGGTGAACATCTCCTTCTGGACGATGTCCGTCGTCTCCCCCACACCGCGCGCGAACACCTCGGTCTGCTCGAACACGGGGGTCTCGAACGGCTCGTAGCCGGCCGCGTCGAGCAGCTCCTCGAAGAGGCGGCGCAGCCGCTCTCGCCTGCGCCCGTCCTCGGGCAGCACATCGAAGGTGCCCCGGGGGGCCTTGAGCCTCGCCCCCGCCATCGCTACCGGGCGAGCTCGGCGAGGAACGGATTCGACGCGCGCTCTGCGCCCAGCGTCGTGACGCCCATGTGCCCGGGGTGGACCGTGGTGTCCTCTGGCAGCGCGTCCATGAGCGAGCGGATCGAGTCGAGCAGCGTCTGCCAGTCGCCGCCGGGGAGGTCGGTGCGGCCGACCGACCCGCGGAACAGCACGTCGCCGGAGAGGATCGCCTTCTCGTCCGCGAACGAGTAGGTCACGTGCCCCGGACTGTGCCCCGGCGTGAAGAGCACGTCGATCTCGAAGCCCGCGAGCTCGAGCCGCTCGCCGCCCTTCACGGTGTGCTCGGCCTCGTAGCTCTCGAACGGGCCGAAGCCCGGCCACGGCACGTAGCTCATGATGTCGGCGAGCACGCCCTTCTCGATCTCGGGCACCCAGACCTCTGCGCCTGTCGCCCGGGCGATCGGCGCGACCGCGCCGACGTGGTCGAAGTGCGTGTGAGTGAGCAGGATGCCGTCGAGCGTGACGCCCAGCGCCTCGAGCGCGGCGAGCAGCCTCGGGGCTTCCTCGCCGGGGTCGACGATCAGGGCGCGGTCGGATCCGTCGCGGCGGACGATGTGGCAGTTCTCCTGAAGTGGCCCGACGGTGAAGGTGCGCACGTCCACCTCAGCGCCCCCCGCCCTGCCGCTTGCGCATCCGCCGCTGCCAGAGCAGGCGGTCGAAGTAGTAGCCGAGCGGCACGTACAGGATCAGCGAGAACGCTGCGAGGACGGCGCCGGCGGCCACGTTGTGCTGCACGAGGGACACGAACACGAGCAGGATCAGCGCGGCGATGCCGGCCCGCTGGAACGACGCGCTCCAGGTCGGCTCGCGGTTGAGGCGCGCCTCGCGCCGCTCGGCGGCGGTCATCCGGCGCGCGGATCCCGCGGCCCGGCCCGCGTGCGCCTTGCTCGTACGCCCGCGGCGCTCGATCGTGCCGGCCGGCGTCCCGCGGTGCTTGCGGCGGCGTCTCTTCCTCGTCTGTGCCATCTAGGTAACGGAGCGTAACGCCTCTTCTATGAGATGCCGCTCGGGGCTGAAGCCGCGCAGCGGAACGTCCTCGGGGAAGCCGTCGAAGGCGGCCCGCGGCGCGAGCCCCACGAGCTCGGCCTCCGCGATCGGCGCCTCGCGTGCGACCTCCTCGACGAGCACCCGCAGCGGCACCGCGCGATGGTCGTGGACATTGAACGACACCTGCGCGCGGCCGCGGTGCGCGAGGGGCAGCCCGATCGCCCGCACGCCGGCGAGGCCGCCGTTCGACTCGCGCAGGCGCGCCGCGATCCGGCGCGCCAGCTCGAGGTCGCCGGTCGCAAGGTCGATGTTGAAGGCGACGAGCGGCGGCCGCGCGGTGACCAGCACCGCGCCCGCGGTCGGGTGCGCCCGCGGCGGCCCGTAGTCCGGCCGCAGCTCGCCCGCCTCGAGGCGGCGCGCGAGCTCGCGCGGCCCACCGCGTCGGATGTCGGCCCGCTCGCGCGTTCCGTCGCTGGTGGCGAGCTGCCCGTAGAGGAACACGGGCAGCCCGAGCTCCTCGCCGATCAGGGCGCCGGCGGTGAGCGCCTCGGCGCAGGCCGCGCCGCGGTCCGCGTCGTCGAGGTAGACGACCGGCGCGACGTCGAGCGCGCCTACGTGCGGGTGCAGCCCGGCGTGCCCGGTGAGGTCGATCGCCGCCACCGTCGCGCGCGCCCCGCCCAGCAGGGCCTCGGCGATCTCGCCCTGCTCGGCGGCGAGCGTGAAGACGCTGCGGCCGTGGTCGGGGTCCGTGTGGACGTCGAGGAGCCGGGCGGGGGCGAAGCTCCGGGCCAGCGACTCGATCGCCTCGCGGTCGCGTCCCTCGCTGACGTTCGGCACTGTGAGAAGCAAGCTGTCTAGACTCCTGTGTCGCCGGGCTCCGTAGCTCAGCGGTTAGAGCGCACCACTCATAATGGTGAGGTCGGTGGTTCGAATCCACCCGGAGCTATCCATCCGCGCACGCCCTGCGTTCGCAGCGTCTCCAGCGTGCGGTTGTAGCACTCGCCGGGCCCTCGCCGCCGGCCGGGCGCCTTGCCGCCCGCCCCGTCCCGCCGAACCGCCGGCAGTTCTGCAAACGTTGCCCGTGCGCGTCGGTCGCCGGCAGCCTGTCAGTCGAGTCCCCGGCCCGAACGGAGGCGATCATCCAGCTACGCGAGCCCCAGCAGCGCATCCCGAACGTCGACGCCCGCGAGCTCGCCGCGATCTTCTGCGGCGGCGTGCTCGGCGCGCTCGCCCGCGCGGGGCTCGTGGAGCTGCTCGGGCACCCGTCCGCGCGCTGGCCCTGGGCGACGCTCGCCGCGAACCTCGCCGGGGCGTTCGCGCTCGGGTGGCTCGTCACGCGCCTGCAGGAGCGCCTGCCCCTCTCGGCGTACAAGCGGCCGTTCCTCGGGACGGGGCTGTGCGGGGCGCTCACCACGTTCTCGACCGTGCAGGTCGAGCTGCTCGACATGCTCGACGCGGGACGCGCGCCGCTCGCGGCGGGGTACGCGACGGCGAGCGTCGCCGGGGGCTTCGCCGGCGTGCTGCTCGGGACCAAGCTGGCGCGGAGAGCGAGGCTCGCCGCGTGAGCGCCGCCGCCTGGCTCGGCGTGGCCGCCGCGGGCGGCGTCGGCGCGCTGGCGCGCTTCCTGCTCGACGGCGCCGTGTCGCTCCGGGCGGGGTCGCGCCTCCCCCTGGGCACGCTCGTCGTGAACGTGAGCGGGGCGCTCGCGCTCGGGCTGCTCAGCGGCGCGTCCGTCGGCGGCAGCGCGCTGCTGGTCGCCGGCACGGGCGCGCTCGGCTCCTACACGACGTTCTCGACCTGGATGCTCGAGACCCAGCGGCTCGCCGAGGACGGCGAGGGACGCGCGGCGCTCGCGAACGTCGCGGTCTCGCTCGCGGCCGGGCTCGCCGCCGCCGCGCTCGGGCGCACGCTCGGAGCGGCGCTGTGACCGGCGAGCTGCTCAAGCTGACCGTCTACTTCGGCGAGCGCGACCGGGCGGGCGGGGGCTTCCTCGCCGACGAGTTGATCGGCGTCTATGCCCGCGCGCGCGTCGCGGCGAGCGTGCTGCTGCGCGGCACCGAGGGCTTCGGCATCCGCCACCAGCTGCAGACGCAGCGCCTGCTGACGCTGTCGGAGGACCTGCCGCTCGTGTCGGTCGCCGTGGACGAGCGCGAGCGGATCGAGGCGCTCCTGCCGGAGGTCTCGGCCGTCTGCGGGCACGGCCTCGTCACCCTCGAGCGCGCCCGCGCGGCGGCGCCGCTCGAGCTCCCCGCCGGCGAGCAGGCGAAGCTCACGCTCTACCTCGGCCGCGGAAGCCGTCCGGGCCCGCGGGCGGTGGTGGAGCTGCTGAGGCGCCACGGTGTCGCTGGCGCCACCGCGCTCCTCGGCGTGGACGGGACGGTGCGCGGCAAGCGTCGACGGGCGCGCTTCGTCGGGCGCAACGCGCAGGTGCCCGCGATGGTGGTCTCGGTCGGCGACGGCGAGCGCATCGCCGCGGCGCTCGCGGAGGTCGCGCGCGTGGCCGGCCCGCCGCTCGCCACGCTCGAGCGCGTGCGCGTGCTGAGGCGCGACGGCACGCGGCTCGCGGAGGCGCCCTCGGTGCCCCCGGCGGATCCCTCGGGGCTCGCCGTCTGGCAGAAGGTCTCCGTGTACGCGAGCGAGCAGGCGCGAGCCGGGCGCCGGCCGCTGTACGCCGAGCTGGTGCGCAGGCTGCGGGCCGAGGGCGCCGCCGGGGCCACCGCCCTGCGCGGCGTGTGGGGATACCACGGAGACCACGAGCCGCACGGCGAGCGGCTGCTCTCGCTGCGGCGCCACCTGCCCGTCGTGACCGTGGCCGTGGACGAGCCCGAGCGAGCGCGCCGCTGGCTCGCCGTCGTGGACGAGCTGACACGGGAGACCGGCCTCGTGACCAGCGAGCTTGTCCCGGCTTTCCGGGCGAGCGCGCCGGGGATCGAGCGCGGCGGGCTCAGGGTCTCCTCGCCCCACGCCTGAAGGCCGCGCGGGCCGCTATCTTCGAGCCATGGCAGAGAAGATCGCAGGGCGGGCCCGCGAGCTGATCGAGGGGAAGAACTTCGCTGCGGTGGCGAGCCTGTCGGGGGACGGCACCCCGCACGTGGTCGTGACGTGGGTCGACACCGACGGCGAGCATGTCCTGCTCAACACGGCCGCGGGCCGCACATGGCCCACCAACCTCGAGCGCGACCCGCGCGTGACGGTGACCGTGGTGAACATGGACAACCCGTACGAATACGTGCAGGTTCGCGGGCGGGTGGCCGAGCGCACCGAGGCGGGCGCGCGCGACCACATCGACAAGCTCTCCGAGAAGTACACGGGCAACCCGAACTACCCCGGCCCGCCGGACGAGACGCGCGTGATCTTCAAGGTCGTGCCCGAGCGGGTGATACACCGCGGCGGCTGAGCGGGGCCCGCCGGGCCGGCCCGGCGGGCCGCTTTACTTAGTGAAGTACTCTATGCGGGCGTGAGGACCTTCGTACGCCTGCTCGGCTTCCTGCGCCCGTACCGGACGGGCGTGATCGTCTCGCTCGCGCTCGCTGCCGGAGCGATGGGCGTCGGCGTGCTGATCCCGTTCCTCACCGGCCGCGCCGTCGACGAGATCCGCAACGGCAACCACCGCTTCTGGCCGCTGATCGTCACGATCGTCGCGGCCGGCCTCGGCCGGCTCGTGCTGTCGGTGCTCCGCCGTCTCGTGGCGGGCCGCGTGTCGCTCGGCGTGGAGTTCGACCTGCGCAACCGGATGTACGAGCACCTGCAGGCGCTCGAGCTCGCGTTCTTCGACGAGCAGCAGATCGGCCAGCTCATGTCGCGTTCGACCGTGGACCTGCAGTCGGTGCGCTTCTTCCTCGGCTACGGCCTCGTCTTCATCGTCCAGTCGCTGATCTCGATCCTCGTGGCGGCGAGCGTGATGTTCGCCGTCAACCCCGGGCTTGCGGCGATCACCCTCGCCCCCACCCCTGTCGTCGTGTGGGTTGCGTACAGCTACGGGCGCAGGAACAGGCCGGCGTCGCAGGAGGTCCAGCAGCGCATCGCCGAGCTGACCGCGGAGGCGGAGGAGAACATCTCCGGCATCCGCGTCGTCAAGGCCTTCGCCCAGGAGGAGCGCCAGCTCGCACGCTTCTCGCGCCAGGCGGTGCGCGTGTTCGAGCAGTCGATGGTCTCGACGCGCCTGCGCGCCTTCTACAACCCCTTCATCGGCTTCCTGCCCCAGCTCGGGCTCGCCGCGCTGCTGCTCGTCGGCGGGCGCCAGGCGATCCACGGCACGATCACCGTCGGCGAGTTCGTGGCGTTCTACGGCTACGTCGCGATGCTCACCGGCCCGATGCGGATGCTCGGCGTGGCGCTCGGCATGTCGCAGCGCGCCGTGGCCTCGGGCGCGCGCGTGTTCGAGGTGCTCGACCGCGAGCCGCGCCTGCGCTCGAAGCCCGACGCGGCCCCGCTGCCGGCCGGCGGCGGGCGCGTCGAGCTGCGCGGGGTGAGCTTCGCCTATCCGGGGGCGCGCGAGCCGGTCCTGCGCGGGATCGACCTCACCGTGGAGGCCGGGCGCAGGGTGGCGCTCGTGGGCCCGACCGGCTCGGGCAAGAGCACGCTCGTGATGCTGCTGCCGCGCCTCTACGACGTCAGCTCGGGCGCGCTTCTCGTCGACGGCGTGGACGTGCGCGACGTCGACGCGACGGCGCTCCGCCGGGAGGTGGCGTTCGTCTCCGACGACCCCTTCCTGTTCTCCGACACCGTGCGCGCGAACATCGCCTACGCGCGCCCGGACGCGACCGACGCCGAGGTGCGCGCGGCGGCGCGCCGGGCGGGAGCGGACGAGTTCATCGCCGAGCTGCCTCAGGGCTACGACACGGTGATCGGCGAGCGCGGCTACACGCTCTCCGGCGGCCAGCGCCAGCGGATCGCGATCGCCCGGGCGCTGCTGCGCAGCCCGCGCATCCTGATCCTCGACGACGCCACCTCGAGCGTCGACGCCACCACCGAGAGCCGCATCGCGCGCGCGCTCGGCGAGCTGATGGAGGACAGGACGACGTTCATCATCGCCCACCGGCTGTCGACGATCGCGCTCGCGGACGAGATCGTGGTGCTCGAGCGCGGCCGGGTGACGGCGCGCGGCACGCACGAGGAGTTGCTCGAGCGCTCCGAGCTCTACCGCGAGATCGCCGAGAAGGGGCTGCCCGACCAGGTGTTCCTGACGCGCAACCCGCCCGAGCGGGAGGCGGCGCTCTGATGCGCGCGCGGGCCCTCCGCTGGTGGTCGCTTTTGCAGCGCAAGGAGCTGCAGCGCTCGCGCAAGCTGCGCGGGCTGCTCGAGCTGCTGCGCCCCTACCGCCTGCGCGTGATCGTCATGCTCGTCGCGCTGCTGGCGGCGACGGCAGCCGCGCTCGCGCCGCCGTACCTCGCGGGCCGCGCGATCGACGCCGCCATCAAGCGCGGCGACCTCGGCGCGCTCGACTGGATCGTGATCGCGTTCCTCGCGAGCGCGCTCGTGAACTGGAGCGCGAGCTACCTCCAGACCTACCTCGTGAACTGGGTCGGCGAGCGCGCGCTCGTCGATCTCCGGCTCAAGCTCTTCACCCACCTGCAGCGGCTCTCGGTCGGCTTCTACGAGCGCAACAAGGCGGGCGTCGTGATCTCGCGGATCACCAACGACGTCGAGGCGCTCGACCAGCTCGTCACCGACGGCGTGGTCACGCTCTTCTCCTCCTCGCTGACGCTGGTCGGCACCGCGGCGATCCTGTTCGTGCTCGACTGGAAGCTCGCGCTGATCACGTTCGTCACCTTCCCGATCCTCGGCATCGGGTCGATCGTCTTCCGCATCGTCTCGGCGGAGGCCTACAGGCGCACCCGCGAGAAGATCGCCTATGTGACGGCGTACCTGCAGGAGACGCTGTCGGGCATCCGCGTCGTGCGCGCGTTCGGGCAGGAGCAGCGCCACCTCGAGCGGTTCGCCGAGCTGAACGAGGAGAACCGCGCGGCGAACATGAAGACCGTCTACCTCAACGCCGCCTACTTCCCGGGCGTCGAGTTCCTGTCCGCCGTGGCGACCGCCGTGATCCTGCTCTACGGCGGCCACCAGGTGCTGACGGGCGGCGACGTCACGATCGGGGTGCTCGCGTCGTTCGTCTTCTACCTGAACAGCTTCTTCGACCCGATCCAGCAGCTCTCGCAGCTCTACACGACCTACCAGGCGGGCATGGCGGCGCTCGACAAGATCTTCGAGCTGCTCGACGAGCGGCCAGAGCTCGAGGACGGGCCGGACGCTATCGACCTGCCGGAGGTGCGCGGCGAGGTGCGCTTCGAGGGGGTCTCCTTCAGCTACGCGGGCGAGGACGGCGACTACGCGCTGCGCGACATCGACCTCGTGGTTCCGCCCGGCCAGACCGTGGCGCTCGTGGGCGCCACCGGCGCGGGCAAGTCGACCTTCGCGAAGCTCGTCGCGCGCTTCTACGACCCGACGAAGGGGCGCATACTGATCGACGGGCACGACCTGCGCGACGTGCGCGAGCGCTCGCTGCGGCGCCAGCTCGGCGTAGTGCCGCAGGAGGGGTTCCTGTTCTCCGGCACGATCCGCGACAACATCGCCTTCGGGCTTCAGGACGCGACCGACGAGGACGTGCGCGCCGCGGCGCACGCGGTGGGCGCCGACGAGTTCATCGAGCAGCTCCCGGACGGCTACCTAACCGAGGTCGGCGAGCGCGGCGGCCACCTCTCGGCGGGGCAGCGCCAGCTCGTGGCGTTCGCGCGGGCGGCGGCGGTCGGCCCTCGCATCCTCATCCTCGACGAGGCGACCTCGAACGTGGACGTGCACACCGAGGCCCGCATCGAGCGCGGGCTGCGCCGGCTGCTCGCCGGGCGCACGGCGTTCGTGATCGCGCACCGGCTCTCCACGATCCGCAACGCGGGGCGCATCCTCGTGCTGGAGGGCGGGCGGATCGTCGAGCAGGGCACGCACGAGGAGCTGCTCGACGCGAACGGCGCCTACGCCCGGCTCTACCGCGACTGGGCGGAGCAGGCGGCCGCGTGAGGCCGGGCGCCCGCTGGGCGCACGGGACCGCGCGCGGGGCCGACGGCTATACTCGGCACCCCTTGCGGGATGGGGTAATGGTAGCCCGCCTGGCTCTGGACCAGGTAGTCTAGGTTCGAGTCCTAGTCCCGCAGTAGAAACCCCTCGATTTGCAGGGGTTTCATTGCAGATCCGCCAGGTCCGAGTCCTCGTCGGCGAGGGCGGCTCGCTCGACCGGCGTCCTCTCCTTGATGAAGCGGCGCGCGTGGTCGAGGTCGCCCGAGCGGCCCACGGTCAGCGCCGCGGTCACGCGCCCGTCGGCGAGGTAGAAGGCCGTGAAGTCGCCGTCGTCGAGCGACCCGCGGACCACGAGATCGCCCGACCCCGGGCCGACGTACTCCATCCCGGTCCATTCGGCGAGGTCGGAGAAGAAGTACGGCACCTCCTCGTAGGGGCCGCCCTTCCCGAGCATGCTCAGCGCCGCCGCCTTGCCGTGCGTGAACGCGACGTCCCAGTGCTCGAGCCGCATGCGCGCGCCGTGGACGACGCTCTCGAACTCGCAGGCGTCGCCCGCCGCGAAGATCCCGGGCGCCGAGGTCTCGAGCCGCGAGTCGCAGCGCACGCCTCCGCTCGCCCCGATCTCGAGCCCGGCCTGGCGGGCGAGCGTCACGTCGGGCGTCACCCCCACCCCCACGACGACCATGTCCGCCTCGAGCTCCTTGCCCGACTTCAGCACGACCCTGCGCACGCGCCCGTCTGAGCCCTCGAAACGCTCGACCTCCTCGCAGCCGTGGATCTCGACGCCGTGCTCCTCGAGCACGCGCTGGAAGTAGGCGCCGACCTCCCTGCCGCAGAGGCGCTCGAGCGTCACCTCCTCCATCATCACGATCGCGCAGCGCCTGCCCAGGGCGGTGAGCGAGGCGGCCGCCTCGGTGCCGATGTAGCTGCCGCCGATCATCACCACGCGCTCGGCCTGCTCGGCCTCTTCCCGGATCGCGTCCGCGTTCCCGAACGCGCGTACGTAGTGGATGCCGTCGAGCTCGCAGCCCTCGACCCTTAGCCGGCGCACGTTCGCGCCGGTGGCGAGCAGCGCCTTGCCGAAGCGGACCTCGTCGCCCGTCGAGAGCCTTGCCACGCGCTCGCCGGGGTCGAGCCTCATCACGCTCGTGCGCGTGAGCAGCTCGACCTCTTGCTCGCGCCACCACTCTCTCGGGCGGAAAAGGGCGTCCTCGCGCGACTCGCTCCCGCGCAGGTAGCCCTTGGTCAGCGGCGGCCGGTTGTACGGCGGGTCCGGCTCACGGCCGACGAGCAGGATCGAGCCGTCGGCGCCCGCCTCGCGCAGCCAGCGCGCGCAGTTCGCGGACGCAAGCCCGCCTCCCACGAGCAGGTACTCGACCGAGCGTTCCGGCACCGAATCAGGCGGCTTCCACGGACGGCCTGAAGCGGTCCATGATCTTCTGCTCGAGGCCCGTGTCGAGCACCAGCAGGACCTCGTCGCCGGCTTCGATCACCGAGTCCGCGAGCGGCACGAAGCCGGTCCCGTCCCGGAGGATCGAGATCACGAGCGACCCGTCGGGCAGGCCCAGCTCCTGCACCTGGCGTCCGGCCGCGGGCGACCCCTCCTGCACCTCGATCTCGATGATCTCGAGCCGCTCCTGCGGCAGGTCGAGCAGGTGGAGGAAGCCGTAGCGGGGAACCTCGTGCTCGATCAGGCGCAGGATCAGGTCCGTGGCGGACACGGCGGGCTTGATCCCGAGCAGCTCGAAGTGCGGGAGGTTGCGCGGGTTGTTGCAGCGGGCGATGACCCGCTCGACCCCGTACTTCTCGCGCGCCACCTGGCAGATCAGGATGTTGTCCTCGTCGTCGCCCGTGACCGCGATGACCATGTCGGCGCGCGCGATCCCGGCGCGCTCGAGCACCCAGAGCTCGGAGCCGTCGCCGTAGTGGACGGCGTGCTCGAGCTCCTCCTCTACGACCGCGTAGCGGACGCGGTCGGACTCGATGAGCGTGACCTCGTTGCCCTTCCCGATTAGCTCTCGCGCGAGGTTCCAGCCGACCTTTCCGGCGCCGACGACGATGATGTACATGGTCACGCGGCGCCCTCTAGGACGGCGGCCTCGAGCATCTCGATCGCCTTCTGGGTGGGACAGACCGTCGAGAGGCCCTGCCGCTCATACCACGCGGCGCGCGCCGGGTCGAGCACGCGCACGACCACCTTCGGGATGTTGAAGCGGCGCTGCGCGATCTGGGCGATCACGAGGTTCGTGTTGTCTCCGTCGGTCGAGGCGACGAAAGCGTCCGCCCGCTCGATCCCGGCCTCGATCAGGGCGTCGATCTCAAGCGCCGTGCCAACCGTGAACATGCCGCCGCGATCCTCCCAGGTCTCTGACTCGCCGATCTCGAGGAGCGCGATCGCCTCGGGATCCTCGTCGAGGCAGGACACCTCGTGCCCTGCTGCGAGCATCTTGCGTGCGATCGCGGACCCCACTCGTCCGCAGCCGACGATCAGGACGAACATCTGGATCGGGACAATAGCGCCGTCAGAGCGGAACCTGCATCTGCGCGGGGCGGCGCGACTTTAGGGCGCCACGCCAGCGCGCGTGCCCGCCTCGCCGGCGGGAGCGGCGGTGAGGATCACGCGGCACGGCGCCTTCTCGAAGACGTAGCGCGTCATCTCCCCCACGCCCTTGTCGCGCGGGCCTCCGCGGCCGCCGAGCAGGGCGCCCCCGCGCACCCGCGAGGGCTGCTCCGCCGCGAGCACGATCACGTCCACCCCGCGACGGCGCGCCTCCTCCACGATCCCCGCCCCGAGCGAGCGGGCGCGCACGATCGCCGTGGCGACCTCGACGCCCTCGTACTCCTCGCCCACCTCCTTGGCGCGCGCGAGGGCCTTGCGTGCCGCCTTCACGCGCTCCTCCGGCATGCGCGCGTCGAGCGGCAGCGACATCGGCACCTCGAGCACGTAGAGCGCCTCGATCACGGCGCCCCCCTCGCCGGTCTCCCCCTCCTCGGACGCGAGCCGCCCGGCCGTGCCGACGATGTCGTCGTCGAGAGGCGTGCCGAAGACCGGCACGAGGATGCTCCCGTACTCGACCTCCGGCGGCTCCTGCAGCGCGGTGGCGGGAATCGTGAAGCGCCGGGTGAGCGACTTCCCCTGCGTCTTGCGGTAGACGACGTAGAGCACGAGCCCTCCGAGCAGCCAGCCGGACCCGACGTAGCGGGCGCCCGAGTGCAGCACGAGCACGCTGACCCAGCCGGCTCCCGCCATCAGCGCCCCGAGCGCAGACGGGATCGGAACCGATCCGCGGCCGACCTTCACGCACCACGGCACCCGGAACGCCCGCTCGCGCGCCTCCTCGGGCTCGCGGAAGCGGAGCACGATCACCGACAGGTGCGCGAGCAGGAAGGCCAGCATCGCGCCGAAGGCGAAGAGGCCCGCCAGGAAGCGGATGTCGTTGCTCAGGATGAGGCCGAAGGCGGCCACCGACGCGATCGCGATCGCCACGTAGGGCGTCGAGTGGCGCTTGTGGAGCTTGCCGATCGGGCTCGGGATCTGGCGGTTGGTGGCGAGGGAGTAGGCGAGGCGGGAGAAGCCGAGCATCTGGCCGTTGACGGCCGTGAGCAGCACGAGCGCGCCGACGCCGGCGAGCGCGTAGCGCAGCGCGTCGCTCACGCCGGCGGGGTCGAGCGCGTCGGCGACGCCGAGGAGCGGCGCCTCGACGTAGCGGTCGGAGAGCGCCGTGTGGCCGTCCACCACCGGCACGTTCGCGAGCGCTGCCACCGACACCGCCACCAGCACGACCAGCACCGTCGCCCCGCCGCTGACGATCAGCTCGCGCAGCTCGCGCCTGCCGACCCTGATCTCGCTGGCGAGGCCGGAGGCGGCCTCGATGCCCGTGAGCGCCACGGTGGCGACCGCGCTCGCGAAGATCACGTCCTCCCAGCGCGGCGCGGAGCCGAGGTCGATCGAGTCCGCGATCGCCCCGACGTCGCTCGAGGTTGTCAGGAGGCCGACGATCACGAGCGCCGCCAGCACCGCCAGGTTCAGGAGCCCCAGCCGCAGCAGGAACCGCAGGTTCACCGAGGAGATCCCCCGCACGTTCCACCAGGCGACGTAAGCGATCGCGGCGGCCGCGATCGCGAGCTCGGAGCCCTCGTCGCCCGCCACGCCCCAGAAGCCCGCGAGGTACTTCGAGATCGAGACGGCGGCCATCGCCATCACGATCAGGTAGTCGAGGATGATCGCCCACCCGGCGATGAAGCTCCAGAGCTCGTCGAAGGCGTAGCGCGCGAACGTGGACGCGCCGCCGCGCTCGGGGTGCAGCGAGTTGCCCTCGACGTAGGTCATCATCGTGAGCACGAAGAAGACGCCGGCGCCGAGGAAGACCAGCGGCGTCAGGCCGAGCGCGTTCCCGGCCACGATCCCGAGCACGAAGTAGATCGCGGAGCCGACCGAGGTCAGCGCGATGCCGAACAGCGCGGGCGAGCCGACGCCCCTGCTTCTCACCTGCCCGTCCGTCCGCCGTCCCGATGCCTCGAGAGCCACAGCCGCCCGACGCCGAGCGCCGCCAGAAGCGCCCCCAGCACGACCCCCCTGGCGGCGGCCCCGCCGCCGTTCGCGAGCGTCACGACCACCAGCGCGACGCCGAGCGCGCACAGCAGGACGCTGAGCACACGGACGCCGTTGAGGTAGGCACGCTGCACGCGCGGGATGTTAGGCCGCGGCGCGACGGCGCTCGGGACCCGCCTCGGCCGACTCGATGATCACCCTGCACGGGCGCTCCGCCAGCACCGTCTCGAGCGTGCGGCCGAGCGTGGTCGCCCCGGCGCGGTGGCGCGGGGCGGTCATGACGATCGCCCGCGCGCGGATCTCGCGGGCCTCGTCGACGATCCGCCTGCCGGCCTCGCCCGGGCGGACCTTCTCCCAGTGGCCGGTCACGCGACGGCCGCCGATCACGTGCGCCGAGTCGATCGTGGCCTGCGCGCTCGCCTCCTGCTCCGGCAGCGACGCGTCGATCGGCGAGGTGTTGGGGACGGTGATGAGCACGAGCACGTGGATGCCGCGCCGCCGCCGCGCGGCGAGCTTGACCGCGGTGACCACCGCGTCGGGCGAGTAGGCGTCGTCCTCGAAGGCGACGAGGATCGACTCGTACTCGACCTCGTGCTCCACGACCGGCTTCGGCACGACGATCTTGGCGGTCTGCGTGAGGCCGAGCCCCTGGCGACGGCGGTAGACCACGTAGGTGGTGACGCCGATCGAGAGCCAGACCGCGCCCGCGATCAGGGTGCCCAGGTTGAGGACGGTCACGACCACCCATGCGAGCAGGGTGCCGAGGCCGCCGAGCACCGCGAACAGCGGGAGGTCCCGCCCCGCGATCCTGATCTGCCCCGGCCCCCGGTAGGGCCGCTCCCTGTCCGGCTGCGTGAGCCGCAGCCCGATCACCGCCACGTGCGCGATCGTGAAGGAGAGCATCGCGCCGAACGCGTAGATCTGGCCGAGGAAGGTCGCCTTCCCCGGGATCATCGTCAGGCACGCGACCCCGCCGAACAGCAAGATCGCGATGTAGGGGGTGCGGAAGCGCGGGTGCAGTCGCCGCAGCTGCTCCGGAAGCTGGCGGTACTGCCCCATCGAGTAGGTGAGCCGCGACACGCCGATCAGGCCCGCGTTCGTCGCGATGAAGAGGATCGTCGCGGCCAGGATGCCGACGTAGATCTCGGCCGCGTCCTGGAGGAAGCCGAGATCCATGTTCTTCACGACGCCGAGGATCGGGTCGCCGGCGAAGCCGCCCTTCTCCTCGCTGACCGCGAGGATCGTGGTGCCGTTCCTCACCGGCATGGCCGAGAGCGCGATCGACGGCAGGAAGGCGTAGATCGCGACGACGGCGGCGACGACGAAGCCGATCGAGCGCGGGATCGTGCGGCCGTAGTCGCGAGCCTCCTCGGCCATGTTCGAGATCGTCTCGATGCCGGTGTAGGCGACCATGCCGATCGGGATTGCGATCAGGAAGTTGCTGACGGTCGGGTAGCGGCCGAAGTCGACGTTGTCGACCAGCGTCTCGGGCGAGAACACCAGGAAGAAGCCGACCACCACGAGCAGCAGCTGCGTGGCGAAGTCGGCGACCGCCAGGAAGACGTTGAGGCCGGCCGCCTCCTTGACCCCGACGACGTTGATCGCGCCGAGGACGACGACCACGCCGATCCCGAAGAAGATGTCGCCCGGGCTGTGCCGCAGCGGCTCCCAGAAGACGCCCAGGTAGTGCGGCACGAAGAAGGCCGAGATCGCGACCGTGACCACATAGTTGAGCATCTGGCCCCAGGCCGCGACGAACGACCAGAACTCGTTGAACGCGTGCCGAGCGAACGACGAGGAGCCGCCCGCCTCCGGGTACATCGCCGTCGCCTCGGCGTAGGTGGCCGCGGTGGCCGCGAAGATCAGGCCGGAGACGATGAACACGACCGGCGTCATGCCGAGCGCGTAGGCGGCTACCAGGCCGAGGGCGTAGTAGATCGAGCTGCCGACGTTGCCGTAGGCGGTGCTGAAGAGCGCGCCCGTGCCCAGGACGCGCTCGAGGCTCTGGTGCTTGGGTCTTCGCTCGGCCATCTACGCCCGCGGAAAGCTACAGATGCCCGAGGCGGGGCCGCACGACTCCGGGACCGGGCAGGCCGAGAACCCCGGGCCCGGGGTCACTCCACCCCGGGCCCGGGATCACTACAGCGGTCGTGTGACCGTTCGGTGAGCGAGCACCGCGCAGTGCAAGGAGGCAGGGTCGAAGCCGTATGCCAATACGACGAGACCCGAGGACGCCGCAATGCGAAGGTTCGCAGCCACCGACGGTTACACGAGGAACGGGATGATCAGGATCGCGACGATGTTGGCGACCTTGATCATCGGGTTGATCGCGGGGCCGGCGGTGTCCTTGTAGGGATCGCCCACCGTATCGCCCGTGACCGACGCGGCGTGGGCCTCCGAGCCCTTGCCGCCGAACTCGCCGTCCTCGATCAGCTTCTTCGCGTTGTCCCAGGCGCCGCCGCCCGAGGTCATCGAGACGGCCGAGAAGAAGCCGACGACGATCACGCCGATCAGCAGGCCGCCGAGCGCCTGGTACGACAGCAGGCCGACGACCAGCGGGATCAGGATCGGGATCAGCGCCGGGACGATCATCTCCCGCTGCGCCGCCGCGGTGACGATCGACACCGCGCGCGCGTAGTCGGGCTTCTCCGTGCCCTCCATGATCCCGGGCTTCTCGCGGAACTGGCGGCGCACCTCCTCGACCACGCCGCCGCCGGCCCGGCCGACGGCCTCGATCGCGAGGGCCGAGAAGAGGTAGACCATCATGCCGCCGATCAGCAGGCCGATGAGGACCTCCGGCTGCGAGATGTCGAAGGACTTCAGCATCTTGCCGCCCGCCTCGTCCTGGAGCTCGATGATGAACGCCGCGAACAGCACGAGCGCAGCGAGCACCGCCGAGCCGATCGCGTAGCCCTTGGTGACGGCCTTCGTGGTGTTGCCGACCGCGTCCAGCGGGTCGGTGACGTTGCGGACGTCGTCCGGCAGGTCCGCCATCTCGGCGATGCCTCCGGCGTTGTCGGTGATCGGGCCGAACGCGTCGAGCGCCACGATCAGGCCGGTGAGCGAGAGCTGGGCCATCACGGCCACGCCGACGCCGTAGATGCCGGCGAGCTCGTTCGCGCCCAGGATGCCGAGCGCGATCAGGATCGCGGGCGCCGCCGTCGCCTGGAAGCCCTGGGCGAGGCCCTGGATGATGTTCGTCGCGTGACCCGTCTGCGAGGCCCGCGCGGTGGTGCGCACCGGGCGGAAGCGGGTCGAGGTGTAGTAGTCGGTGATGACGAACAGGCCGGCCGTCACGGCGATGCCGATGAGCGTGCACAGCCAGAAGTCCCACGGGCCGGCGCCCGCCGCGCCGTGAAGGATGCTCGGCGCGCCGGACTTCAGCGACAGGTCGTCCATCAGCCACTGCGTGAGCGGGATGAACGCGGCCGCGGCGATCACCCCGGAGACGATCAGGCCGCGGTAGAGCGCCTGCTCGACCTTGCCGCTCTCGCTGCGCACGAAGAACGTGCCGACGATCGACGCGAGCAGCGAGACGCCGCCGACCACGAGCGGGAAGACGGCGACGGCGCGCTGGTCGTCGAAGGTGAGCACGCCGAGCAGCATCACGGCGACCGCCGTGACCGCGTAGGTCTCGAAGAGGTCGGCCGCCATGCCGGCGCAGTCGCCGACGTTGTCGCCCACGTTGTCGGCGATCACCGCGGGGTTGCGCGGGTCGTCCTCCGGGATGCCCGCCTCGATCTTGCCCACCAGGTCGGCGCCGACGTCGGCGGCCTTGGTGAAGATGCCGCCGCCGAGTCGCGCGAAGACGGAGATCAGCGAGCCGCCGAAGCCGAGCCCGACGAGCGCGTCGACCGCGGTCTTGTCGCTCTCGTCGGCGAGCAGCAGGATGCCGTAGTAGCCGGCCACGCCGAGCAGCGCGAGACCGGCCACGAGCAGGCCGGTGACCGCGCCGCCGCGGAAGGCCACCTTGAGCGCCGGCGCGACGCCCTTGCGCGCCTGCTCGGCCACGCGCGCGTTCGCCCGCACCGAGACGTTCATCCCGATGAAGCCGGCCGCGCCCGAGAGGGCGCCGCCGATGACGAAGCCGATCGCCGTGCGCACGTCGAGCGCGATCGCGAGGACGACCGCGATCACCACCGCCACGCCGGCGATGATCGTGTACTGGCGCCTGAGGTACGCCGAGGCGCCCTCCTGCACCGCCCTGGAGATGCTCGCCATCACCTCGGTGCCGGGCGACATGGCGAGCAGCCAGCGCGACGTTGTCAGACCGTATACGACGGCCGCGCCGGCGCAGCCCAGCGCGCCGATGATTCCCCAATCAACTGAACTCAAAGAGTGATCCTCCGCTTTTGGATGCCCTGGGCCCCGTGCGTGCCTGTCGCGGACCGAAGCGCGCGCTCCGGCCGCTCGTCAGCGAGCGATCGCGCTCTCAAGCGCCGTCGCGCAGATGTCGTCCGGCTGAGGCCCGATCTTGGGCACCGCCTGGAACAAGAGAGCGCGCAGTCTACCGAGGTTCTCGGCGAACACACGGAACGCCGCATCGGCCGAGACGGGCTCCACATCCGGGAATCCCTCGAGCCCGACGTCGTAGTCGGTGACGATCGAGACGCTCGCGTAGCAGAGCCCGAGCTCGCGCGCGAGCCACGCCTCCGGGTACTGCGTCATGTTCACGACGTCCCATCCCGCCGCGGCGAACCAGCGCGACTCCGCGCGCGTCGAGAAGCGCGGTCCCTGGATGACGACGACCGTGCCGCCGTCGACCACGGGGATGTCGAGCTCGCCCGCGCACTCGACGAGCACCCGCCGCAGGTCTGGGCAGTAGGGGTCGGCCGCCGAGACGTGGACGGTGCGCGGGCCGTCGTAGTAGGTGTCCGCGCGGCCACTCGTGCGGTCGACGAACTGGTCGACCACGACGAACGTGCCCGGCCGCAGCTCCGGCTTGAGCGAGCCGCAGGCGCTGGGGCCGACGATCCGCCGCACCCCCACCTCCCGCATCGCCCAGACGTTCGCCCGGTAGTTGATGCGGTGCGGCGGCAGCTCGTGGCGGTCGCCGTGGCGGGGCATGAACGCCACCCGCCTGCCGGCGATCTCGCCGATCCGGATCGCGGCCGAAGGCGGCCCGTAGGGCGTCTCCGGCGTGACCTCCCCGGCGTCGTCCAGGAGCTCGTAGAACCCGGACCCGCCGAAGACGCCGATCTCCGCCTGCCGCTCGCCGCTCAAACGCCCGGCGGGGTCCAGATCTTCGCGCGCGCCTTCGCGCGCTCCGCGTCCTGCTCGGCGGGCCGCTCGGGGGCCTGCTGCGCCTGCTCCCCGCTCCGCCGCGGCTGCTGCGCCGCCTCGCCGCCCGCGCGCACCTCGCGCGCGTAGGCGAGCTGGAGCTGCGAGAGCGCATCGCGCACGGGCGCCGTGTCGTCGCCCTCGACGAGCGGCAGCAGCGCGCGCACGGACTCGATGCCGAGCCGCGCCTGCTCGAGGTCGCGCTCCTCGGGCGGCGCGTCCTGGAGGCCGAGCCGCCGCGCGCTGAGGCTCACGAGCGTCACGACGGTCTGGAGCACCACGTCGCGCACCGTGACGCGGCGCATCTGCTCCTCGAGCGCGCGCCGCATCTCCTCCTCGCTCGGCTGCCGCTGCTGCGAGCCGCCTTCCTGCGTCACGTCCTCACCCCCTCCGTTGCCGCGTAGGTTCGCTGGGTCGCGTCCACCTCGGCCGCGTAGACCTCCTCGATGCTCGCGCCCGCCTCGAGCGCGCGGCGCTGGCGCTGCGCCCCGTTGAGCGGTCCGATCGCCGGGTCGAGGCCGAGCGCGGAGCGCGCCGGCTCGGTCCAGGCGAGCAGCCGGTCGGCCACCGCCGCGGCCGGGAACTCCTCGAGGCGCTCGAGGTCGATCAGCTTGCCGTCGAGGCCGTAGCGGATCGCGCGCCAGAAGTTCTCCTCGATCATGCGGTTCGGCTGCGGCTCGTAGGGAACGCCCTCGTCCTCGTCGAGCGCCGCCTGGGCCACGCACGCCGCGATCAGCGCCTCGAGCGCCGTGGCCTCCTCGGCGGTGGACTGCGCGTCGCAGATCCGCACCTCGACCGTGCCGAACGCGCGGTGCGGGCGCACGCTCCACCAGAGCTGCGTGTCCTCGACGATCGAGCCGAGGCGGTAGAGCGTGTCGACGTAGCGCGAGTAGGCGTCGAGGCTGCCGAAGTGGTCCGGGATGCCGCAGCGCGGGAAGCTCTTCGTGAAGATCTGGCTGCGGACCGAGTGGAGCCCCGAGTCGCGCCCCTCGAGGAAGATCGAGTTCGCGGACAGGGCGAGCAGCTCGGGGAGCACGGGCCGCAGGCGGTCGCACACCGCGACGGCGCGCGCGGCGCCGCGGATGCCCACGTGGACGTGGAGGCTGAAGGTGTTGTTGCGCCAGGCGACGTATCGCAGGCCCTGCTCGACCCGGCGGTAGTGGTCGGTGTCGATGATGCGCTGGCGCCGGTAGTCGGCCCAGGGATGGGCGCCGGTCGCGGCAAGCAGCACGCCCCGCTCGGCCGCGAGGCGGAACAGCCGCCGGCGGGCCTCCTGCTGGAGCGTGGAGGCCTCAGCGAAGCTCTGCCCCCGACCGGAGCGGATCTCGATCTCGGACGAGATCAGCTCGCCGGCGACCGACTCGGCCAGCACCTCGTCGCCCTGCGCCGCCGCGCTCAGCTCCTCGAAGCGCTGCGCGAGGTCGCGCGTCTCGGGGTCGAGGATCGCGAACTCCTCCTCGATGCCCACGGTGAAGTCCTCCGAGGACTCGAAGACCTCCGTTGGCGATGCCGGGTCCACGTCGCTCCGCGGGCGCCTGGGTCGGTCAGGTCAGGTAGAAGTAGAGCGCGTAGAGCAGGTCGACGGCCGGGCTCGAGGTGTGCACCGTCACGTCGGGCGGCACCTGCAGCAACGCCTCCGAGTAGTTGAAGATGATCTTCACGCCGGCCGCGACGAGGTCGTCCGCGACCGCCTGGGCGGAATGGGTGGGCACGGCGATCACGCCCACCACGATGTCCTCGTCCTCCACGACCTTGGGAAGCTCCTCGGGCGGGCGGACGGTGAGGGCGTTCTTGCCCGCGCCCACCTGGAGCCCGATCTTCTTCGGGGAGTTGTCGAAGATCGCGACCACGCGGAAGCCGTGGTCGGCGAAGATGTCCGAGCTCGCGATCGCCTGCCCGAGGTGGCCGGCGCCGATGAGCGCGATGTTGTGCTGGCCGGAGGTCCGCAGGATCTTGCGGATCTGGGAGACGAGCGAGTCGACGTTGTAGCCGACGCCGCGCTTGCCGAACTTGCCGAAGCCGGAGAGGTCGCGGCGGATCTGGGTCGAGTTGACGTGCGTGTAGTCGGCCAGCTCCTGGGAGGAGATCGTCTCCTTCCCCATCTTCTTGGCCTGCGTGAGCACCTGGAGGTAACGCGAGAGCCGAGCGGCAACCCCGAGGGAGAGCCGCTCGCCGCTTCGCTCGGCCACTTCCGTGCTGCCGTCGTAGAGGTCGTAGGTCACGTCTCCACTCTATCGAGGCGCTCTGCGAGCGAAGCGGCGTCGACGAAGAGCTCGAACGCCTCCTCGCCGTCGATCGCGATCACCGGTATGCGCTCGCGATAGCGGCGCTCGAGCGCGGGGTCGAGCGTGATGTCCACCTCCTCGAGCTCGAAGTGCCGGCCCCGCCGCACCTCCGCCACGACGGCCCGGGCGTCGTCGCAGAGGTGGCAGCCCGGCTTGCCGTAGAGCGTGACCCTCGTCATGCCGCCGCCTCGAGACGCGCGGCGGCGTCGAGCGCCAGGTAGCCGGGGTGGGCGATCGGCTCGCCGAAGCGCGCGGCGCCCGCGATCATCGCCGCGTTGTCGGTGCAGAGCGAGAAGTCCGGCACCCACAGGCGCAGGCCCAGCTCGCCGGCCGCCTGCGCTATCCGCTCGCGCAACAGCGAGTTGGCCGCCACGCCGCCGCCGATCGCGAGCCGCTCGATCCCCTCGCGCTCGACCGCCGTGCGGGTCCGCGCCACGAGCGCCTCGACGATCGCCGACTGGTACGAGGCGGCGAGGTCGGCCTTGCGGCGCTCCGCCTCGCGCTCGCCGAGGTCGCGCACGGCGTAGAGCAGGGCGGTCTTCACGCCGCTGAAGCTGAAGTCGAGCTCGCCGGGCGCCGCGCGCGGGAAGGGGAACGCCTCGGGGTCGCCCGCGCGCGCCAGCCGGTCGATCGCCGGCCCCCCGGGGTAGCCGAGGCCGAGGATCCGCGCGCCCTTGTCGAACGCCTCCCCCGCGGCGTCGTCCAGGGTGCCGCCGAGCCGGCGGTGGGCGCGCAGGTCGTCGACGCGCGCGATGAACGTGTGGCCGCCGCTCGCGACGAGGCACAGGTAGGGCGGCTCGATCGGGTCGGGCCCGAGCGTGCTCGCCACCACGTGGCCGTGGAGGTGGTCGACGGGGGTCAGCGGCAGGCCGCGCGCCGCCGCCAGCGCCTTCGCCGCCGAGAGCCCCACGAGCAGCGCGCCGATCAGCCCGGGCCCGCGGGTGACGGCCACCTCCCGCACGTCGTCGAGCGAGGCGCCGGCGCGCTCGAGGGCGTCGGCGATCACCGCGTCGATCAGCTCGAGGTGGCGCCGCGAGGCGATCTCGGGCACGACGCCGCCGTAGCGCTCGTGCAGCAGGCCCTGCGAGGCGACGACGTTCGAGCGGATCTCGCCCGCGCGGGTGACCACCGCCGCGCAGGTGTCGTCGCAGCTCGTCTCGATGCCGAGGATCACGCTGGTGCGGCGCTCGCGCCCAGCCCGTCGCTGCCCGCCTTGCGGACGGGCGCGCTCTCCCGCTCGCAGGAAGCGGCGGCCGCCTCGGCGGTCCGCCACATGATGAGCGCGTCTTCCCTGTTGTCGTGGTAGTAGCCGCGGCGGACGCCCGCGCCGCGGAACCCGAAGCGCTCGTACAGCGAGATCGCCGCCTGGTTCGACACCCGCACCTCGAGCGTGTACTGCTCGCCCGGGCGGTCGGCGATCTCGAACAGGCGGGCGAGCAGCGCCGTGGCGATGCCCTTGCGGCGATGCCGGCGGTCCACCGCCACGTTCATCACGTGCCAGACGGTGTCGTAGCGCGAGCAGATCAGGTAGCCGGCGACGCGGCCGTCGTGGACCGCGGCGAGGGAGATGCCGGACGGCTTGGACAGCTCGAGCACGAACATCGCGAGCGACCACGGCGTCGGGAAGGAGCCGCGCTCGATCGACATCACCTGCGGCAGGTCGGAGTAGCTGAGTCGCCTGATCTGGGGGCTCTGGCTCAACTCTGTGGCTTCGCGTCCGGGGGTCGCAGGTAGTCGGGCAGCACGGCCTCGGGCGGCGTGGGCTCGGCGTCGAGCGCCAGCCGGCAGAGGTGCAGGGAGCGCACCACGTGGGACGCGGAGCCGGGCTCTGCGACCGGCACGCCGGCCGCCTCCAGCACCTCCCGGAATCGTAGCGACCCGTCTCCGGCGGCCAGCAGGCCCTCGGCGCCGAGCAGCCCCTCCGCGCGCAGCCGCTCGAGCAGGCCCTCGGGGCGCGCGGCGAGCGGCGGGATCCGCACGCCGCGCTCGTCGTGGAGCGCGGCGAAGAGCTCGCCGCGCTTGGCGTCGATCAGCGCGAGCCGCAGCGGCGCCTCGATCCCCGCCGCGAGCGCCGTGAGGCTCGACACGGGCCGCAGCTCGGCGCCGCTCGCGCCCGCGAGCGCGCGCGCGGTCGCGATCCCGATCCGCAGCCCGGTGAAGGTGCCCGGCCCGGTGCCGACCGCGATCGCGTCGAGGTCGGCGAAGCCGAGGCACGCGCGCTCGAGGCAGCGGGCGACCGCGGGCAGCAGCTCGCGCGCGTGGACGGGGGGAGCGGCGAGCGCCTCCACCGGGGGCGCGACCTCGAACGCCTCGCCGTCGGAGCGCAGCACGCAGGCGCTCGTCGCGGCGGTGGAGGTGTCGAAGCCGAGGACGTTCACGGCCCGTCGATCTCGATCGCGCGCCGGTCCCCGCCCAGGTGCTCCATGCGGACGTTCGCGCGCACCCGCTCGAGCCGCGGCTCGGCCGCCGCCGGCCATTCGATGAAGGCGATCCGGTCCGGCGTCAGGTAGTCGTCGAGCAGCGCGGGGTCCTCCCCGTCCAGGCTCGCGAGCCGGTAGAGGTCGAGGTGCGCGACCTCGACGCGTCCGCCGTAGACCTGGCCGATCGTGAAGGTCGGGCTCGTCACAGCCTCGGACACGCCGAGCTCGCGGCAGGCGCCGCGCACGAACGTCGTCTTGCCGACACCGAGCTCGCCCGACACGAGCACGACGTCGCCCGGGCCGAGCCGGCGCGCGAGCCGCGCGCCCGCCGCCTCGGTCTCCGCAGGGGTCGACGCCTCGATCCGCATGGAGCGGAAGTCTGCCCGCTCCGCCGGCCGGGCTACCCGAAGAGGCCGAGCTGGGCGGGCTCCGGCGCCGCGGGCGCGGACTCCGTGCCGGCCTCCGAGGGCCCTGCCGCAGGCCCACTGACGGCTGTCGGCCGCGCCGCCGCGAGCAGCTCCGGCAGGCGCTGGAAGTCCTCGCGCAGCCGGGTCAGCATCGCGCCGCTGCGCAGCCCCGCGGCGGGGTGGTAGATCGGGTAGACCGTGACCGGCAGGCCGGCGACCTCCACGGCCATCGGCCGGCCGCGCAGCTTCGTGATCCCCTCGGGGCGCCCGCTGATGCAGGTCGTGGCGAAGCGGCCGAGCGTGCAGATCACGCGCGGCTCGATCAGGCGGACCTGCTCGAGCAGGAATGGCTTGCAGGCCTCGATCTCCTCCGGCAGCGGGTCGCGGTTGTTCGGCGGCCTGCACTTCAGGACGTTGGCGATGAAGGTGTCGCGCTCGCGGTCGAGCCCCACCTCGGCGAGCAGCTTGTCGAGGAGCTTCCCGGCGGCGCCGACGAACGGGCGGCCCTGGCGGTCCTCGTGGAACCCCGGCGCCTCGCCGACGAACATCAGGTCCGCGTCGGCGTTGCCCGCGCCGAAGACGACGTTGGTGCGTGTGGCCGCCAGCGCGCAGCGGCGGCAGTCCTTCAGCTCCCTGAAGCGCTCGACGAGCTCGGCCCTGCGCTGCGGCGCGGAAGCTCCCATCGCGGCGGGCAGGGTACGCGGATGCGCGGATGGACGCGGCGCGGCCACCGCGGCGCGGGGGCTATCCTTCGCGTCGGCCGCTACGCCGGGTGGCGAGCGGACCCGACACCCACCGCTGAGCATTCCCAGTACCGCCCGGTATCTCGCACCGAGAACTGGAGCCACATGAGCGCCCCCCGCAGCCAAGCGCACCCCGGACCGCCGGCTCCGCGGCGGGTCGTCGTGGTCGGCCCCGGCCGGCTCGGCCGCGCCCTCGCATGCGCGCTGCGCGCCGCGGGACGCGACGTGGTCGGGCCGCTCGGGCGCGGCGAGCGCGCCGAGGGCGACGGGGTGCTGCTGTGCGTCCCGGACGGGGAGATCCCCGCCGCGGCCGCAGCCGTCGCGGGTTGCGCCCCGCTCGTCGGGCACACGAGCGGCGCGACGCCGCTGGCGGCGCTCGAGCCGGCGCTCGCGGCGGGGGCCGACGGCCTCGGCTTGCACCCGCTCCAGACCTTCAGCGGCGCGGAGGGCGAGCGCTCGCCGGCGCGCTTCAGGGGCGCGGGCTGCGCGGTGGCGGGCACGACGCCCGCCGCGCTCGAGGCGGCGCGCGGGCTCGCGCTCTCGCTCGGGATGCGGCCCTTCGAGCTCGAGGAGGAGCGCCGCGCGGCCTACCACGCGGCGGCCTCGATCGCCTCGAACTTCCTGGTGGCGCTCGAGGCGACCGCGGAGCGGGTGGCCGGCGGCGCCGGGCTCTCACCCGCCGAGGCGCGCGCACTGCTCGCGCCGCTCGTCCGCGCCACCGTTGAGAACTGGGTCGAGCTCGGCCCGGAGCGGGCGCTGACCGGCCCGGTGGCGCGCGGAGACGAGCTCACGGTGGCGAAGCAGCGCGCCGCCGTGCGGGCGCAGGCGCCGGAGCTCCTGCCACTGTTCGACGCGCTCGCGGAGAGCGCGCGGTCGCTCGCGGCGCCGCGCACGCCCCACGCCGCGGAGGGCGCGCGATGAGGATCGTGCGGACGGTCACCGACCTGCGCGCGGCGGTCCGCTCCTCCGAGCGGCCGGTCGGCCTCGTGCCCACGATGGGAGCGCTCCACGAGGGCCACCTCTCGCTCATCCGCAGCGCGCGCGAGCAGAACGCCACCGTGGTCGTGTCGGTCTTCGTCAACCCGGCGCAGTTCCGACCGGGCGAGGACTTCGACTCCTACCCGCGCGACGAGGCGCGCGACGCGCGGCTCGCCGAGCAGGCGGGCGCGGACATCCTGTTCGCCCCGCCGGTCGAGGAGGTCTACCCCCCCGGGTTCGCCACGAGCGTGGAGGTGCACGGGCTGACCGAGGTGCTCTGCGGCGACCCCGCCCGGCGCGGGCCCGAGCACTTCCGCGGCGTCACGACCGTGGTGACGAAGCTCTTCAACATGACCCAGCCGGACGCGGCGTACTTCGGCCAGAAGGACGCGCAGCAGGCGATCGTCCTGCGCAAGCTGGCGAGGGACCTCGACATGCCGGTGCGGATCGAGGTCCGCCCCACGGTGCGGGAGCCGGACGGGCTTGCGATGAGCTCGCGCAACGCCTACCTCAGCCCCGCGGACCGCGAGCGCGCGCTGGCGCTCAGCCGCGCGCTGCGGGCCGCGGAGGAGGCGGTGGCCGCCGGGCGCCTGGACGCAGACGACGTCCTCGCCGCGGCGCGCGCCGAGCTCGCGAAGGCCGGGGTCGACCCCGAGTACCTGGAGCTCCGCTCCACGGAGGACCTATCGCCCGTCGAGCGCGTCAACGGCTCGACCCTGCTCGCCGTGGCGGCGTGCATCGGCCGCGCACGGCTCATCGACAACACCCTCCTGGGAGGCGCATGAGAAGGCAGATGCTGAAGTCGAAGATCCACCGCGCGCGGATCACGGCGAGCGATCTCCACTACGTGGGGTCGATCACCATCGACCGCGACCTCCTCGAGGCCGCCGACATCCTCGAGCACGAGCTGGTGCACGTGCTCGACGTCGACAACGGCGCCCGCTTCGAGACCTACACCATCGCCGGCGAGCGCGGCTCCGGCGAGATCAAGGTGAACGGCGCGGCGGCGCGGCTCGTCCACACGGGCGACACCGTGATCGTCGTCTCGTACGCCGCATACGACGAGCGAGAGCTCGAGGACTACGAGCCGAAGGTGGTGCACGTGAACGCCCACAACGAGATCATCCAGATCGACGACGCCGTCGCGGAGCTCGTGTCATGAGCGCCGGTTCGCGCGTCACCCCGGCGCCTCCCGCGAAGCGGAAGGCGGTCACGCTCTCGAGCCTCGCCGAGAAGAAGGCGCTCGGCGAGCCGATCGTGATGGTCACCGCCTACGACTACCCGAGCGCCCAGGTGGCCGAGGAGGCCGGCGTGGACCTGGTGCTGGTCGGCGACTCCGGCGCCATGACGGTGCTCGGCTATCCGAGCACCGTGCCGGTGTCGCTCGAGGAGATGCTGATGCTCTCCGCCGCTGCCCGCCGCGGGCTGTCGACGCCGTTGCTCGTGGGGGACCTGCCGTTCGGATCCTACGAGGCGTCCGACGAGCAGGCCATCGCCACGGCGCAGCGGTTCGTCAAGGATGCCGGCTGCGACGCCGTCAAGCTCGAGCGCGGAGGCGTGTGCGCGGCGCGCGCCAAGGCGATCGTCGACGCCGGCATCCCGGTGATGGGGCACGTCGGGCTCACGCCGCAGACGGCGACCGCGCTCGGCGGCTACCGCTCCCAGGGCCGCACGGCGGAGCGCGCCATGCAGGTGCTCGAGGACGCGCTCGCGCTGCAGGAGGCCGGCTGCTTCGCGATCGTCTTCGAGGCGGTGCCGAGCGAGTTCACCGAGCTCGTCATGCCCCTGATCGAGGTGCCGGTGATCGGCATCGGGGCGGGCCCCGCCACCGACGGCCAGGTGCTCGTGTTCCACGACCTGCTCGGCATCTACGACGGGCACGCCGCGCGCTTCGTCAAGCGCTACGGCGACGTGCGCCAGGCGATGATCGAGGGCGTCGAGGCGTTCGCGCGCGAGGTGCGCGAGCGCCGCTACCCCGAGCCCGAGCACGGCTACACGATGGCCCCGGACGAGGTCGCGCGCCTGCGCGGGCTCGTCTCGCGCCTCGCGGCGGACCGGGCGCACGCATAGGCCGCCGAGCGGCGTCCCCGCGCCCGCCCGGCCCCCCCCCGCCCCCCCCCCCCCCCCCCCCCCCCGGGCCGGGGCCGGGGCCCCCCGGGACGCCGCCGGCCGCGCGCCCGCGACGCGCCGCCTCTCAGTAGCCGTAGCCGCGCTCCGTCTGCGTCGCGGACGCGCCGCCGCTCGCGCCGGATCCCTGGGAGGAGGCGGTGCCGCCCTTCGTCACCGTGACCGTGCCCTTCATGCCGAGGCCCTTGTGGCCGTCCACGGGGCAGTAGAACTCGTACTTGCCGGGCTTCGACACGTCCACCTTCACCACGCCCGAGTCGCCGGGCTGAAGGTCGTTCGGCAGGCGGACCTCGCCCCCGGGCCCCTCGACCTCGAGGTTGTGGGCCGTCTTGCCGTCGTTCTTCACCTTGAGATCCACGACGCCCGCCTTCACGGTGGGGTTCGACGGGTCGAGCTTGAAGTCGGTCTCGGTCACTTCGACGGTAGCGGTGGGCTTCCCGGTCGGCGCCGCCGGCTCCGTCGAGGTCCCCTGCGGCGTGGTCCCCGTGGATGACGACCGGCTCTCGCCGCCGCAGCCGGCCGCCACCAGCGCTCCCACCGCCGCCAGCGCGACAAGTGCTCGCTCGACTCGCATTCCAGCTCCTTCGTTCTCGCTTTCGGTGCGGTACCGACGGGGACGCGGAGGGGCCCAGGATTCATCCCTCCCAGTCTCGTCCGCGGCCCGCCCCGCACGGTCGGAACCGATCTGAGCGCGCCCACGCGCGATCTCGGGATCGTCCCGCCCGCGGCGGTGACCGCGGCTCGCGACACGTTCACCGCGAGGTTCGCCGGATCGCAGGACCCGTCGGCGAGCTTCCACCTGGCTGCGACGACCACGCTGCCCGGCGCCGCGCCGCAGCTCGCGTCCTCGACGTTCACGCCGGCGAGCGACAGCTCGACCCCGCAGGCCGTGGTGCGCAGGCGCGGTCTGACGCGCTCGGCAACCGGACGCTTTCCCGCAGCGGGATCGCCTTCCGCTAGCGGTCGGGCCGCGGCGCGCGGCGGTCGTCCGGCCGCCGGGCGCCGCGCCACGCGGACCGGCCGGGGATCAGTCCGCTGCCGGCAGGTCCCCCGGCGTCGAGAACCCGATCTGCCTGATGACGCGCGCGGGCGCGCCCGCCGCGACCACGCCCGCCGGCAGGTCGCTCGTCACGACCGAGTTGGCGCCGATCACGCAGCGGTCGCCCACGGTCACGCCGCTCGTGACGACGCAGTTCACGCCGAACCAGCAGTTCGAGCCGATCCTGACCGGCCCCTTCGAGGTGAAGCCTTGCCAGGTGATCGGGCGCGTGGGGTCGTCGTAGCGGTGCGCGGCGTCGCCCACGAAGCAGTGGTTGGCGAACATCGTGTGGTCGCCGATCTCGATCGAGTCGAGCGCGGCGAGCATCGTGCCCAGGTTGAGGAAGCAGCCCTCGCCGATCCGGACGCGCCCGCTCTCGGCGATCGTGATCCAGCAGCCCGGCTCGAGCAGCGTGTGAGGGCCGATCTCGAGGCGGCCGTCGTCGAGGCACTCCAGCACGTTGCCGTGCACCGGGAAGCGGATGAACGCGCGCCGCCTGAGCATGTGCCAGTGAATCCGAGCGCGATTCCACGGCACGGCGTTGCGCTCGTACCAGCGCCACTTGCGGTACCAGAGGAGCGCGTCGGAGCCGAGGCCGCCCATTGCCGGCAGAGCTTTCCAGACAGTGCGGCGCGCCGCCCGCTCAGGCCGCGGCCGGCTCGGCGGCGCGCCTGCGCCGCGAGCCCGCGCGCCGGGCCTTCGGCTGCGCAGGAGTCACGACCTCGGCGAGAAAGCGGCCGGTGTGCGAGCCCTCGACCGCCGCGACCTCCTCCGGCGTGCCCTCGGCCACGATCGTCCCGCCCTCGTCGCCACCCTCGGGCCCCATGTCGATGAGGCGGTCGGCGGTCTTGATGACGTCGAGGTTGTGCTCGATCACCACCACGGTGTTGCCGGCGTCCACCAGGCGCTGGAGCATCTCCAGCAGGCGCTGCACGTCGGCGAAGTGCAGGCCCGTGGTGGGCTCGTCGAGGATGTAGAGGGAGCGCCCCGTCGCAACCTTCGCGAGCTCGGTGGCGAGCTTCACCCGCTGCGCCTCGCCGCCCGAGAGCGTGGTGGCGGGCTGGCCGAGGCGGATGTAGTCGAGCCCGACGTCGTGCAGCGCCTGCAGCCTGCGCTTGATCTTCGGGATGTGCCTGAAGAACTCGAGCGCCTCCTCCACGGGCATGTCGAGCACGTCGGCGATCGTCTTGCCCTTGAAGCGGACCTCGAGCGTCTCGCGGTTGTAGCGGCGGCCGTGGCACTGCTCGCAGGGGACGTACACGTCCGGGAGGAAGTGCATCTCGATCTTGATCTGGCCGTCGCCGCGGCACACCTCGCAGCGGCCGCCCTTGACGTTGAACGAGAAGCGCCCCGGCTTGTAGCCGCGCGCCCGCGCCTCCTGCGTGCGCGAGAACAGCTCGCGGATCGAGTCGAACACGCCCGTGTAGGTGGCCGGGTTCGAGCGCGGGGTGCGCCCGATCGGGGACTGGTCGATGTTGATGACCTTGTCGACCTGGTCGAGCCCGGTGACGCGCCGGTGAGCGCCCGGCCGCAGCTTCGCCCGGTGGAGCCGGTTGGCCACGGCCTTGTAGAGGATCTCGTTGACGAGCGTGGACTTGCCCGAGCCCGACACGCCCGTGACCGCGCAGAACACGCCGAGCGGGATCCTCGCGTCGATGTCGCGCAGGTTGTGCTGGCGCGCCCCCTCGATCCCGATGTAGCCGGTCGGGCGCCGCCGCTTCCGCGGCACCTCGATCCTGCGCGTGCCCGCGAGGAACTGGCCGGTGAGCGACTCCTTGACGCGCATGACCTCCTGCGGCGTCCCCTGGGCGACGAGGTGGCCGCCGTGCTCGCCCGCTCCCGGGCCGAGGTCGACGATGTGGTCGGCCGCGAGCATGGTCCCCTCGTCGTGCTCGACCACGATCACGGTGTTGCCGAGGTCGCGCAGGCGCTCGAGCGTCCGGATCAGCCGCTCGTTGTCGCGCTGGTGCAGCCCGATCGACGGCTCGTCGAGGATGTAGAGGACGCCCACGAGGCTCGATCCGATCTGCGTGGCCAGCCGGATCCGCTGCGCCTCGCCGCCCGAGAGCGTGGCCGCCGCCCGGTCGAGCGACAGGTAGCCCACGCCGACGTTGTCGAGGAAGCGCAGGCGCTCGTCGATCTCGCGCAGGATCAGCCGTGCGATCTGCCGCTCGCTGTCCGAGAGCTCGAGCCGCTCGAACCACTCGATCGCGCGCCGCGCCGACATCCGCGTGAGCTCGTGGATGCCGAGCCCGCCGACCTTCACCGCGAGGCTCTCCGGCCGCAGCCGCGCGCCGCGGCACTCCGGGCAGGGCCGCAGCGTCATGTACTCCTCGATCTTCTCGCGGGTGTAGTCGGAGTCCGTCTCGCGGTAGCGGCGCTCGAGGTTGGGGATGATGCCCTCGAAGCTCGTCGTGTAGGAGCGGCGCCGGCCGTAGCGGTTGCGGTAGGTGATGTACAGGCGGTCGCCGTTCGTGCCGTAGAGGAAGCAGTCGCGGACCTCCTCGGGGAGCTGCTCCCACGGCGTCTCGAGGTCGACCTCGTAGCGGTCCGCGATCGCCTGCGTCATCTGCTCGTAGTAGTTGGACGCCGTCGTCGACCAAGGGAGCAACGCGCCCTCGGCGAGCGACAGGCTCGGATCGGGCACGACGAGATCAGGATCGATCTCCATCTGCGAGCCGAGCCCCGTGCAGCGCGGGCAGGCGCCGTGCGGCGAGTTGAACGAGAACATCCGCGGCTCGAGCTCGGGCATGCTCGTGCCGCAGTTGAGGCACGCGAAGCGCTCGGAGTAGGTGTGGACGACGCCCTCGGAGCCGTCCGCCGGCACGGTCTCCACCTCGACGATCCCGTCCGCCAGCGCGACCGCGGTCTCGACCGAGTCGGCCAGGCGCTTGCGCAGGTCGGGCCGCATCGCGAGCCGGTCCACCACCACCGCGATGTCGTGCTTGAGCTTCTTGTCGAGGACGATCTGCTCCTCGAGGCGCCGCAGCTCGCCGTCCACCTTCACGCGCGCGAAGCCCTCGGCGCGCAGGTCCTCGAAGAGCTTCCCGTACTCGCCCTTGCGCCCCCTCACGACCGGGGCGAGCACCATGAACCGCGTGCCCTCCTCGAGGGTCATGATCTGGTCGACGATCTGCTCGGCCGACTGCGCCGCGATCGGCTGGCCGCACTTGTGGCAGTGGGGATGGCCGATGCGCGCCCACAGCAGGCGCAGGTAGTCGTAGATCTCGGTGACGGTGCCGACGGTCGAGCGCGGGTTGCGCGAGGTGGTCTTCTGGTCGATCGAGATCGCCGGCGAGAGGCCCTCGATGGAGTCGACGTCCGGCTTGTCCATCTGGCCGAGGAACTGGCGCGCGTAGGCTGACAGCGACTCGACGTAACGGCGCTGGCCCTCCGCGTAGATCGTGTCGAAGGCGAGGCTCGACTTGCCCGACCCCGACAGCCCGGTGATGACGACGAGCGCGTTGCGCGGGATCGCGAGGTGGAGGTCCTTGAGGTTGTGCTCCCGCGCGCCCGAGACGACCAGTTCGCTCTGCTGGCTCACCGGGTCGATTCTAGGGACGGGGTCGGAGGGAACACGTGTTCGGTTCTCTCCGCCGTGCGATGCGCCGCGGCGGCCAGGCATGCACGCCCGCCGCTGGCCGCGGGCCTGTCGAGGGCTGAATTCCGCCGGCTAGCCGCGGCCGCCGACGCGCGAGTAGACGTCGTCGAGGATCGCGTCCCGATCCTCGAGATCGAAGTTGTCGGCCAGGTAGCGGGCCGCCTCCTCGCGGGGCGTGCCGTTGAGCGCCATGTTGAGCGCGATCAGCCGCGCGCCCTCCGCGCCGCCGCCCGCCCCGGCCTCCTGGGGCTCGTCGACGCCGGCGGGGGCGCCTGCGACGGGCTCGGCCGGCGCGGCCCCGCGCTCGGCCCGGTCCCCCTCGACCTCGCCGCGGGCCTCGGGCTCGTCCGCCGAGCCGGCAGCCAGCCCGTTCGCGGCCGCGGCGGCAGAGGAGCGCCCCGCGCGCTCGCCGGGCGCCTCCTCGGCGGCGCCCTCCTGCGCTCCGCCGCCGCCCGCGCGGCGGGCGCCGCTCGCGTGGATCGGGCGCGCCGCGAGCAGCCCCTGCCGCAGCTCGCCGAGCTCGCGCTCGAGCTCCCCCGCGCCGTTCCGCAGCGCCTCGACGAGCGCCGACGCCGCGGACTGGATCCCGCTGACGATCGACTCGAGCTGCTCCTCGAGCGCGTCGCCGCGCTCGAGCATCGCCCGCGCGGCCTCCTGCACGCGCTGGAGCTGGTCCGCGGAGTCGCGGTCGGCGCGCTCGCGCGTCTCGCGCGCGATGCGCGCCGAGTCGTCGAGCAGGCGGCGCGCCTCCTCCTCCGCCTTCGCCTCGATCTCGGCGGCGCTCTTCTCCGCCGCTTCGACGATCGTCTTGACGTGCTCGGCGGCGGCCCCGGCGACGCCGGCCGGCGTCGAGCGGAGCTCGGCCTTGAGCTCCGCGACCGCGTCCGCGATCTCGCGCAGATGCAGGTCCACCTCGCCGGGGTCATAGCCCCGACGCACGATCTCGAAGTCCTTGCGCTCGATGCGATGCCTGTCGAGTTCCAACCTGCCCACCTCGGTTGACCGGCGGGAGCCTACCGAACCGCCGCCCCGGCTAGGCGCCCGCGGCCTGGATCTCCTCCAGCTCGTGCCTGAGCTGCTTGATCTCGTCCCGCAGCTTCGCCGCGTACTCGAAGCGCAGCTCGTCGGCCGCGAGCAGCATCTCCTCCTCGAGCTCGACGATCGTCTTCGAGATCTCCTCGGGCGACATGCGCCCGGTGTCGACCTTCCGGCGGCTCGAGCGCCCGCGCGGGACCTTCGACTCGAGCGCGAGGAAGTCGGTGATGTCGGAGATCCCCTTCTGCACGGTCGCCGGCGTGATGCCGTGCTCCTCGTTGTACGCGAGCTGGATCGCGCGGCGGCGCTCGGTCTCGCCGATCGCCCGGCGCATCGCCTCGGACTCCTTGTCCGCGTACATGATCACCTTGCCGTTGACGTTGCGCGCCGCGCGCCCGATCGTCTGGATCAGCGACGTCTCGCCGCGGAGGAAGCCCTCCTTGTCCGCGTCGATGATCGCCACGAGCGAGACCTCCGGGAGGTCGAGCCCCTCTCGCAGCAGGTTCACGCCCACGAGCACGTCGAACTCCCCGAGCCGCAGGTCGCGGATGATCTGGATGCGCTCGAGCGTGTCGATCTCGGAGTGCAGGTAGCGGACCCTGAAACCGTACTCGAGCAGGTAGTCGGTGAGGTCCTCCGCCATCTTCTTCGTGAGCGTGGTGACGAGCGCGCGCTCGCCCTCCTCCGCCCTGGCCTTGATCTCGTTCATGAGGTCGTCGATCTGGTTCCTGGTCTCGCGGACCTCGACCTCGGGATCGACGATGCCGGTCGGGCGCACGATCTGCTCGACGATCCGCGACGAGTGGCTGCGCTCGAACTCGCCGGGCGTGGCCGACACGAACACGATCTGGCGGGTGCGCGCGAGGAACTCGTCGAACGTCTGCGGGCGGTTGTCGAGAGCGCTCGGCAGGCGGAACCCGTAGTCGACCAGCGTCTGCTTGCGCGAGCGGTCGCCCTCGTACATGCCCCCGATCTGCGGGACGGTCTGGTGCGACTCGTCGATGAAGCAGACGAAGTCGTCGGGGAAGTAGTCGAGCAGGCAGTAGGGCCGCGAGCCCGGCGGGCGGCCGTCGAGGATGCGCGAGTAGTTCTCGATGCCGTTGCAGAAGCCTAGCTCGCGCAGCATCTCCATGTCGTACTGCGTGCGCTGGCGCAGGCGGTGCGACTCGAGCAGCTTGCCCTGCGACTCGAGCTCCTTGCAACGCGCCTCGAGCTCCTCGCGGATCTCCCCCACCGCGCGCTCGATCGTCTGGCGGTCGGTGGCGTAGTGGGTCGCCGGCCAGACGCCGACGTGCTCGAGCTCCGCCATCACCTCGCCGGTGAGCGGGTCGAACTGCTGGAGCGACTCGACCTCGTCGCCGAAGAGCACGGCGCGGTAGGCCGACTCCGCGTAGCTCGGGTAGATCTCGAGCGACTCGCCACGCACGCGGAAGCCGCCGCGGCCGAGCACGGTGTCGTTGCGCGAGTACTGGATGTCGACGAGCTTGCGCAGCACCGCGTCGCGGTCGACCATCTCGCCCCTGCGCAGGGTCAGCATCTGCGCGTCGTACTTCTCCGGCGAGCCGAGGCTGTAGATGCACGACACGCTGGCGACGATGATCACGTCCCGGCGCGCGAACAGCGCCGCCGTGGCGGAGTGGCGCAGCCGGTCGATCTCGTCGTTGATCGACGAGTCCTTCTCGATGTAGAGGTCCTGGCTCGGGACGTACGCCTCGGGCTGGTAGTAGTCGTAGTAGGAGACGAAGTACTCGACGGCGTTGTTGGGGAACAGCTCGCGGAACTCGTTGCAGAGCTGGGCCGCGAGCGTCTTGTTGTGGGCGATCACGAGCGCGGGCCGCTGCACCTGCTCGATCGTGAAGGCCATCGTCGCCGTCTTGCCCGAGCCGGTCACGCCGAGCAGCGTCTGGAAGCGCTCCCCCGCGCGAATCCCCTCGGCGAGCTCGCGCGTCGCCTTCGGCTGGTCGGCGACCGGCGTGTAGGCGGGGTTGACCTCGAACCTCGGCATCGCGAGCTGACGCTAGCACCGGCGGAGGCCGCCGCCGCCCGTCCGCGCCGCGCGCCGGGGGCGCCCGCGCGGGCGGCTCGGCCGGCGCCCTAGTCGAGCCCGAGCTCGTGCGCGTAGGACCTCCGGTACTCCTCCTCCTTGGCGAGCACGCCCGCGACGTACGCGCGCGTCTCCGGGAACGGGATGTCGCGCTCGGCGTCGAAGCGCTCGGGCCCGCCGGCCGCCTCTACCCAGCGGTCGACGTTGCGCTCGCCGGCGTTGTACGCCGCCACGGCGAGCTTCTCGTCGCCGGCGTAGCGCTGCATCAGGTAGCGCAGGTACCACGACCCGTAGGCGATGTTGATCTGCGGGGTGCCGAGGTCGCGCAGCTCGAAGCGCGTGCCGCCCGACTTGCGCGCGATGAACCTCGCGGTGTCGGGGAGGATCTGCATCAGGCCCTTGGCACCCGCGGCGGAGGTGCGGTCGCGGAACTTCGACTCCTGGTAGATGACGGCCGCGATCAGGGCGGGGTCGAGCCCCTTGTCGCGCGCCTGCTGGCGGATCACGTCCTCGTGCCGGAGCGGCAGGTAGAGCTCACGCACCGCATCGGGGCCGAGTCGGACCGCGAGGGCGACCGCAGCCCCCACGACGGCGACGAGCAGCGCCGCGGCCGCCAGGCGCCGCCGGCGGGCGATCGCGCGCGAGCGCGCGGGGCTTCGGCGCGCCGCGCGCCGCCGGACGGCTCTGGCCGATCCGTAGGTCACCTGCCCATGTTGGCAAGAAGCTGGGACAGCTTCGACTCGAGCGCGGGGATGTCGGCGTCGTTCACGACGACGAAGTCCGCACGCTGCGCCTTCTCCTCCTGGCTGAGCTGCCGCGAGGTGCGCGACTCGAGCCCCGCGTGGCCGCGCGCCGCCGCGCGTAGCTCGCGCACGCGCTCGTCGGCCACGACCGCGATCGTGTGGTCGAAGGCCTGCTCCATCCCGGCCTCGAACAGCAGCGGCACCTCCACGACCGCCGCGCGCGGGCGCGGGCGCCGGCCCTCGAGCGACTGGCGCCAGTCCCAGATGCGCCGCCCCACGCGCGGCCACAGCTCCTCCTCGAGCCACTTGCGCTCATCGGAGTTCGAGAACACGAGCCGTGCCACCGCGGCGCGGTCCACCACGCCGTCCGGTGCGACCTCCGGGCCGAAGCGCTCGACGAGCCGGTCGCGCACCTCGTCGCTCTGGAGCAGCTCGTGCACGACCGCGTCGCTCGAGAGCGTCGCCGCGCCGAGACGCTCGAGCGCGGCGAGCGCCTCGGACTTGCCGGCGCCGATGCCGCCGGTGAGCCCTATGAACGGAATCCGGCCGTCGCCGGAGGCCACCGCTAGCCTGCTGGCTGCTCGCCCTCGGATGTCGCGGCGTCCGGGCCGGCCTCGTCGGCCTGAGCCTCGTCGGCGGGCTGCGCCTCCTCGGCCGGCTCGGCAGCCTCCTCGGCCCCCGCCTCGGCGGACTCGCCCTCGGAGAACACCTCGTCGGAGAGCCCGAGGTCGCGGACCTCGCCGAGCTCCGCGCCCTCCTCCGCCGGGGTAGCCTCGGCGGTGCGCACAGGCAGGTTCTGGCCCTCCACGCGCTTGACGCTGAGCGACAGGCGGCGGCGCTCGGAGTCGATCTCGAGGATCTTCACCATGACCACGTCGCCCTGGTTCACGATCTCGCGCGGGTTCTCGACGTGGTGCTGGGCGAGCTCCGAGATGTGCACGAGCCCCTCGACCCCGTCCATGATCTCCACGAACGCGCCGAAGCTGACGACCTTCGTGACCTTGCCCTCGAGCTCGTCGCCGACGTTGTAGCTCTGGACGATCCGCTGCCACGGATCCTCCTGGGTCTGCTTGAGGCCCAGCGAGATGCGCTGGCGCTCGCGGTCGATGTCGAGCACCTTCACCGGCACCACGTCGCCGATCGAGAGGATCTCGCTCGGGTGGTTCACGTGGCTCCAGGAGAGCTCCGAGATGTGGATCAGGCCGTCGATGCCGTCGAGGTCGACGAACGCCCCGAAGTCGACGATGTTCGAGATCGCGCCCTCGACGACCTGGCCCGGCTGGAGCCGGTCGAGGATCTGCTGCCGCACCTCCTTGCGCTCCTCCTCGAGGACCGCGCGGCGGGAGAGCACGACGTTGTTGCGCGAGCGGTTGAGCTCGATCACCTTGCACTCGATCGTCTGGCCGAGGAAGTCGTCGAGGTTCTGCACGCGGCGGATGTCGACGAGCGAGGCGGGCAGGAAGCCGCGCACGCCGAGGTCGATGATCAGGCCGCCCTTGACGACCTCGATCACGGTGCCCTCGACGGGCTCGCCGGACTCGGCGGCGGCCTCGATGCGGCGCCACGCCTTCTCGAAGCGGGCGCGCTTCTTCGACAGGATCAGGCGGCCGTCCTGGTCCTCCTTCGTGAGAACCAGCGCGTCGACCTCCTCGCCGAGCGTGACCTCCTCCTCCGGCGAGACGTTCTTGCGGATCGAGAGCTCGTTGCTCGGGATGACGCCCTCGGACTTGTAGCCGATGTCGACGAGGACCTCGTCCTTGTCGATGCGGACGACCTTGCCCGACACGACGTCGCCCTCCTCGAAGGGCACGAGCGTCGCGTCGTAGTTCGGGACGATCTGGCCGTCGATCTCGAGCAGAAGCCCGTTGGACCCCTCGACGGCGCGGGGTTCGGTCAAAGTAGGAGTCTCTTGCACTGGGAGCTAGGTTAGCGGGCCTGCGGCCCCGCCGTCCGGCCCGCGCGTATACCCTCAGGCACCCATGCCGCGACCCAGGACCAAGCGAGGACCCGAGCGCACGCCGCTGTCGGTCGACGCGGACGTGCTGATCTGCGGCGCGAGCTTCGCCGGGCTCGCCGTCGCGCGCGAGCTTGCGGGCTCGGGCGCGCGCGTGATGATGATCGACCGCTACGAGATCGGCGAGCGGCAGACGTCCGCCTGCGCCGCGCCGACCCTCTGGCTCGAGGCGCTGTCGCTCGAGGCCTCGATGCGCCAGACCTTCGAGGATCTCGTGATCCACACGCCGCACGGGAGCGCGCGCTACCGGCTGCCGTGGACGTTCTCGACGTTCGACTACCCCACACTCTGCGAGCTGCTCGACGACCAGAACGACGCCGAGTTCGAGACGGCGAAGGTCGACGGGCGCAGCGGCGACGTCGTCCACACCGACCGCGGCGACCTGCGCGCCCCGCTGATCGTCGACGCGCTCGGCTGGCGGCGCGTGCTCGGCTCCGGCTACCAGCCGCCCGACGCGCCGCTCTCGCGGGGGCTCGAGGTGCACCCGCACGGCTCGGGCGCCGACCTCGAGATCTGGATCGACCGCCGCTACGTGCCGGCGGGCTACGGCTGGAGCTTCCCCGCCCGCGACGAGGTGCGCGTGGGCGTGGGCTCGTTCGACCCCCACTTCCACGTGCGCGACACCACCGTGCTGCTGGCGGAGGACCTGGGCCGCGAGGCCGTCCGCTACCAGGGCAACTGGATCCCGCACAAGCTGCGCGACGCGACCGAGGGCGGCGTCTTCTTCGTCGGCGACTCGGCGGGTCACTGCCTGCCGCTGACCGCCGAGGGAATCCGCACGGCGCTCTACTTCGGGATCGCGTGCGGGCGCGAGCTGCGCCGTGTGGTCGAGGGCCGCGCCACCCGCGACGCGGCGCTGCGCAGCTACCACGCCTTCAGCGCGGGCCACGGCTGGCAGTTCAAGTGGATGCTGCGCGTGCAGAGGCTCGTGCCGCGCGTGCCGCCCCGCCTGCTCGGCCCGGCGATCAAGGCGATGTCGGCGAAGGCGTTCGTCGACTGGTCGTTCAACCACTACCTCAACATCGCCCACCCCTCGTTCGCGCTGGGCGCCCAGGAGCCCGCGCCGGAGCGGGCGCGCGCCGCGGCCTGAGCGCCCGCGCGGGGACGACCGCGGCAGCCCGCACGCCGCCGGCGCCCCGAACCACCCGCACTTTTCCCCCTATGTTGTGTCGAAGTGCGGGCTCGTCGGCGGCGCGGGGCGCGCCGGCGCACCGCGCGGGGCGCGCGGGCGCCGGTCGCGCGCTACCGGCTCGTGACGAGCGCCGTGCCCGCGAGCAGCAGCGCAAAGCCGGCCAGGCGCCCGGGCGTCAAGCCGACGCGGCTGAGGCCGAGCACGCCGAAGCGGTCGAGAACCGCCGACACGACGAGCTGGCCGGTCACGGTGGCGGCTACCACCCCACCGGCGCCCAGCGTCCTCACCGTCACCAGGGAGACGGAGACGAGGGCGGCCCCCAGCAGGCCGCCGGTGAGGTAGACCGGCTTGATGTGCGCTATCGCCTTCACGGTCGAGAGCTCCCCCAGCGCGAGCGCGATCAGCCCCAGCACGAGCGCCGAGATCGCCGTGCTGATGAACGCCGCTGCGACGACGCTCGTGTGCTTGCCGAGCTCGGAGTTGACCGGCGGCTGGAACGCGATCAACGCGCCGACCAGGACGGTCGCGGCGACGGCGATGGTCCGCGTCATGCCGGTGAATTCCGCGCGCGCCGCGCGTACCCTGCCGCGGCGCGCGCGGCGGCGACCGAACGGAGCCGCCTCAACCGACCTCGACCAGCACCTTCATCTGGGCGCCCGCCGGGTCGATCAGGACGTCGAACCCCCGCGGCACGACGTCATCCATGCCCACGCGGTCGGTCACGATGCGCTCCACCGGGAACGCACCGCTCTCTATGAGAGCGCCGATCCTGGGCCAGTCGTACACGCGGTAGCACCACGTCCCCACGATCGTCAGGTCGTTCTCGGACCAGACCATCGGCCGGACCTCCGCCGGACCTATGTGCAGGCCCGTCTGGACGACCGTGCCCGCACGGCGCGTCGCCATGATGCAGTCGTCGAGGGCGCGCGCGCTGCCGGCGCACTCGATCGCCACGTCGACGCCGATCCCGCCGGTTCGGCGCTTGATCTCCTCGGGGACCGAGCACGCGCTCGGGTCGAACACCTCATCCGCCCCCAGGCCGCCGGCGTTCGCGGCGCGCACCGGGTTCGGCTCCGACAGGTAGACCGACCCGGCCCCGGCCGCGCGGGCGGCGAGCACGGCGAGGGCGCCGATCGGCCCGGCTCCCGTGACGAGCACGCTGTCGCCCGGTGCGACTCCGCCGCGCCGGATCCCGTACTCGGCGACCGCCGCCGGCTCGATGAGAGCGCCCTGCTCGTACGAGAGCTTCTCGGGGAGCACCGCGACCTGGTACTCCGTCACGACGGCGAGCTCGCCGAGCCCGCCCCAGGCCCAGCTCAGCCCGACGCAGCCCATCTTCGTGCAGAGGTGATTGAGGCCGCGGGCGCAGAAGTAGCACTGCCCGCAGAACGCAAGCGGCATGATCGCGACCCGGTCGCCGGGACGCGCGGAGGTCACCGCGCTGCCGACCTCGACGACGTCCGCCGAGAACTCGTGACCGAGGATCTGGGGGTTCTTGGCGCCCGTGAGCGGATGCGGCTCGGTCGGGGTCACGATCGGACCCGCGACGTACTCGTGCAGGTCGGTTCCGCAGATCCCGCACAGGCGCGGTCGCACGAGCAGCTCGTGGGGACCGAGCCCGGCCGGCTCCGGAACGTCCTCGACACGGATGTCACGGGCGCCGTGGTAGCGGACCGCACGCATCGCTAGACCTCCTCGCCGCCGCCTGGCCGACGCCTAGGCGCCGGCACGGGAGTCCTCCTCCTCCGTGACGTAGCCCGCCTCGGCGAGGCTCGCGGCACCGGCGTAGCACCACGCCATGACCGCGGTCTCCGTGTCGGAGGTGTTGCGGAAGCCGTGGTACTCGTTCCGCGCGACGTACACGGCGTCGCCAGGTCCCATGGCCACGTCCGCGTCGCCGACCCGCGCGACGCCGTGCCCCTGGATCAGGTACTCGATCTCCTCTGCGTTCTCGTGCCTGTGCACCTCGTGGCGCGCGCCCGGCGGGAAGTAGGTCACGCCGAACACCGACTGCTGGGATCCGACCGAATCCCGTGTGACGAGCCAGCGCACGTCCATGTCGATCCAGCCCGGCTTGCCATCCTCGGGCCGGGCGCCCTTGCCGGGCCCGAAGTCCTCGAGGCGCGCCTTCCGCGGGTGGTCGTCCAGCACGGGCCTGTCGATCTCGATTTTGCTCAACGATCTTCCTCCGTTTGGGATCAGACGGTCGACGTGACGGGGTTGCTCGGCGCGGCCAGACCGAGGCGCTCGCGCACGCTCGCGACGATGCGCTCGGCCGTCGGCAGGAAGGCGTCCTCGAGCGGCGGGCTGTACGGGATCGGGGCATCCGCCGTAGTGAGGCGCCAGACGTCGTCGAGATGCTCGAGCGCGTCTTCGGCCAGCTGCCCGAGCACCGCGCCGGACCAGCCGCCTGTGTGCGGCCCCTCCTCGACTACGAGCAGGCGGTTGGTGCGCACCACCGACTCGCGCACGGTCGCGAGGTCGAGCGGGCGAAGGGTCTTGAGGTCGACGACCTCCGCGCTCACGCCGTCCCCCTGCAGCTCCTCGGCGGCAGCGAGCGCGTCGTGCACGCTCTTCATCGCCGTGGCGATCGTGAGGTCGTCGCCCGGCCGCACCACCTCGGCCTTCCCGATCGGAAGCACCTCGCCGGGCTCGCCCGCCGGCCCCTTCATCGAGTAGAGCCGCTTGTGCTCCAGGAACAGCACCGGGTTGTCGTCCCGGATCGCAGCCTTGAGCAGACCCTTGGCGTCGCGCGGCGTCGCGGGGCAGACGATCTTGATCCCGGGGACCCCCTGGAACCAAGGCACCGGCATCTGGGAGTGGATGGCGCCGAAGCGGCCGCCCGCGCCGACGGCCGAGCGCACGACGAGCGGCACGCTCGCCTGCTCGTTCGAGATGAACCAGTACTTGGCGGACTGGTTCACGAGGCTGTCCATCGGGAGGTGCAGGAAGTCCCCGAACATGATCTCCACCACCGGCCGCAGGCCCGTCACGGCGGCCCCGAACGCGGCGCCGGCGATGGCGAGCTCGGAGATCGGCGTGTCGAAGACGCGCCTGGGCCCGTGGGCCTCCTGCAGGCCGCCCGTCACCGCGAAGACGCCGCCCGCAGCGGCCACGTCCTCTCCGAAGAACACGACACGCTCGTCGCGCGCCAGCTCCTCGTCGAGCGCCTGCTTGATGGCATCGCGAAACTCGATCTCGCTCATAGGCCCTCCTTGCTCACAGCAGCAGCGTCAGCGGCGCCTCGAGGCGCGCCCGCAGGTCGGCGAGGAAGCGTGCGGCGTCGGCGCCGTACAGGATCCGGTGATCGCTCGACAGGGACACCGTCATCAGGCGGCCCACGGCGATGCGGCCGTCACGGACGACCGGCCGCTCCTCCACCGCCCCGACCGCGAGGATGGCGGCCTGCGGGGGGTTGATCACGGCGGCGAAGCGCGTGATTCCGAACATGCCGAGGTTCGAGACGGTGAAGGTGCCGCCCGCGAGGTCCGGGGGCTCGATCGTGCCCTCGCGCACGCGGCGCGCCAGCTCGCGCGTAGAGCGGGCGATCTCGCCGAGGCTCTTGCGGTCGGCGTCGCGGACGACGGGCACGATCAGGGCGTCCTCCCCCGCCACCGCGACTCCGACGTTCACGCGTCCGTAGCGCTCGAAGCGGCCGTCCCGATAGGCGGCGTTGACGTTCGGGTGGTCGCGCAGCGTGAGGGCGCACGCCTTCACCACCATGTCGTTCAGCGACGGCGCCGGATCGGCGTGCTCCTTGAGGCGCTCGCGCAGGTCGACGCACGCGCCCATGTCGATGTCCACCTCGAGCGTGAAGTCCGGGACCGTCGCGCGCGACTCCGACATGCGCGAGGCGACCGTGCGCTGGAGGCGGGAGAGCTCGATCACGGTCACCTCGCCCTTCGCCCCGCTCGGCTCGACCGCGGCCGCCCCCGGCCGAGCGCCGGCGGACGCGCTCTCCGACGCGGCTGCGGGCGCGGGCGCGGCGGCCCGATCGCCATCCCGGTCGCGCGCGGCCGCCGCCGCCAGCACGTCCGCCTTCATGATCTGCCCTCGCCGCCCGCTCGGGGTGACCGCGCGGAGGTCGATCCCCAGGTCGCGGGCGAGGCGGCGCGCCACCGGGGTGGCGCGCGCGCCCGAAGACGCCCCGTTCGCGGCTGCTCCGGCGCGCCCGGCGTCCCCGGCGCTCGGGCCCCCGGACGGCTCGGGAGCGGCAGTCGCGCCCCCGCCGCCCGCAGCCGGTGTCGACCCCGGTGGGAGCAGGCGCGCGATCGGCGAGCCGAGCGGAAGCGTGTCCCCTTCCTGCGCGACGATCTCGAGCACGCCGTCGGCCTCGGCCTCGAACTCCATCGTCGCCTTGTCGGTCTCGATCTCGGCGATCGCCTCGCCGCGGGAGACGCTCTGGCCGGACCTCTTGAGCCAGCGCACGATCGTCCCCTCCTCCATCGAGTCGGAGAGGCGCGGCATCACTACTTCGACGGCCTGGGCGACGCTCACGCCGCGAAGCTCTCCTTGTACTCGCGCGCGCCCGCGTCCGGGGCCGGGAACGGCGCCGCCAGCGCCCGCTCGGTCACCTCGTCGATGCGCGCGGCCGCCCACGCCTCGGCGGCGTCGAGCTCCTCCTCGGACGCCTCGCCGCTGTCGAGGAGCCACGCGCGTGCGATCTTGAGGGGATCGCGCTCGAGCATCTCGTCGAGCTCCCCTGGCTTGCGGTAGTGGCCGGGGTCGCTGCGAGAATGGCCGACGAAGCGGTACGTGAGAGTCTCGACGAACGCCGGACCCGCCCCCGAGCGCGCGTGCTCGACCGCGGTCGCGGCCGCTGCGCGCACGGCGCGCACGTCCATGCCGTCGACCGTCGTCGCGAGGAGCCCCAGGACCTCGGCCCGAGCCCGGATGCTGCCGGCGGTCACGTCCTCGATCGGGGTGAACTCCATGTAGCGGTTGTTCTCGCAGACGAACACCACCGGCAGGCGGAGCACCTGCGCGAAGTTGAGGCACTCGGCGAAGTACGCCTGGTTGGCGGTGCCTTCCCCGAAGAAGGCGACGGCCACGTTGTCGAGGCCCTGCCTCTCGAGCGCCAGCGCCGCTCCGGTCGCGGCGGCGATGGAGCCGCCGACGATGCCGAAGCACCCGATCAGCCCGTGAGCGAGGTCGACGATGTTCATCGATCCCGCGCGGCCCGCGCAGACGCCCGTCGCGCGGCCGAGCAGCTCGTCCATCAGCGCCTGCGGATCGACTCCGAGCGCGAGCGCGTGCCCATGCCCGCGGTACGTGCCGGCGACGCGGTCGCCCTCCCGCAGGACGCTGCAGACGCCCACCGCTCCCGCCTCCTGTCCGGAGTAGAGGTGGGTCGTGCCGTGCACCTCGCCTCTCTGGAAGAGCCGTTGCACCGCCTCCTCGAAGCGGCGGATGAGCAGCATCTGGCGGTACAGCTCGAGCGGCTCCGGTTCCCGATCGCCGCGAGCCACCGCCTCGGCCACCGCGCGCTTGTTCCGGCTCATCCGACCGCGTCCTCCTTCTCATCGCCCGTCTCGACCAGCGGCGCGCACTCCTGCAGGAAGCGCGCCTGCGACTCCCCCGCCACGGCGGGATCAAGCCCCGGGAGCTGGTACTGCAGCATCAGGTCCGTGACCCCGAGCTCGGCGTACCGGCGGGCCTGCTCGGCGCAGCGCGCGGGGTCCCCGACGATCACGAGCTCGTCGAGCAGCGACCAGTCGCGCAGCGCGGCAGTGAAGTCGACCGGGAGGCCCCACGACTGGTAGGTCTCGAACATGGCGCGGATCCCGGGCAGCGCGCGGCGCCGGGCCTCCTCGACCGTGTCGGCCACCAGCGTGAGGCGGGGCAGCACGAGGTCGCCCGGCGACTCGAGCCCCGCCTCCTCCCGCAGCTCGTTGTACTGCGCGAAGCGGGCTGCGACGACGTCGAGCTCGTCGGTGGCGCCGGGGAAGCACGGCGAGCCGTGCCGCACCGCGCGGCGCAGCGCGACGGGCGTCGTGCCGCCGAGCCAGAGCGGGACGCCGGGACGCTGAACGGGCGTCGGGCGGACGACGACCTCGGGAATGTCGAAGATCTGCCCCGAGTATGCGAACGGCTCGCCCCGCCAGGCGAGCTCGAGGATCTCGAGCGACTCCCGGAAGCGCTGTCCGCGCTTCGCGTAGTCCACGCCGAGCGCGGCGAACTCGACCTCGCGGTAGCCGACGGCCACGCCGAGGGTCAGGCGGCCTCCGCTGAGGATGTCGAGCACGGCCGCCTCCTCCGCGATCCGGAGCGGGTGGTGCAGCGTCAGGATCAGCATCCCGGTCGAGAGCCGGATGCGCTCGGTCACCGCCGCCATGGCGGAGAGCACCGGGATCAGCGCGGGCAGGTAGCCGTCCGCGGCCACGTGGTGCTCGGTCACGTTGACCCACTCGTATCCCTGACTCTCGGCCGCCACCACCTGCTCGAGCGCGGCCTCGTAAAGCGCCGGGTGGCCGACCTGCGAGCCCGGCGGATCCTGGAAGCTGAAGAGCACGCCGTACCTCATGACACCTCCTGGTCAGGACGCGGCGTCTTCCCCGCCGCGACGGGCAAGCTCCCTGACCGCGTCGGCTACGCGGGCCAGATCGCCGTCGTCACCCTGGAGAGCGCGAGCGACGGTGAGCATCTGGTCAGCGGCCGCGACCCCGGGCACCGGCACGCGCAGATCGCGCGCCAGGGCGAGCGCGAGCGTGAGGTCCTTCTGCATCAGCTCGAGCGTGAAGGCGACGCTCTCGTCCGACGGGGTCAGGAACGCTGCCCGTTTGTAGTCGACGAAGCGCGAGCCGACGGCGCTCGAGGCGATCGCGTCGTACGCGCGCTCCCGCTCGATGCCGGCGCGCTCGCAGAGCACGAGGCCCTCGGCTATCGCCTCGGTCGTGGCGGCGATGAGCATGTTGAGCGCGAGCTTCATCGTCGCCCCCGCGCCCGAGGGCCCCAGCCATAGCTGCGCGGCCGTCATCGCCCCCAGCACGGGGCGCACCCGCTCGAAGGCGTCGCGATCGCCGCCCACGACCGTGGTCAGCGCTGCTTTCTCCGCAAGCTCGACGCTGCCCGACACGGGCGCGTCGAGCACGGTGACGCCGCGCTCGGCGGCCGCGGCTGCGAGCTCGCGGGCCGCGGTCGGTCCGATCGTGCTCATCTCGAGCAGGACCGTGCCCTCGCGCGCGCCCTCGAGAACTCCCTCCGGTCCGGTCACCACGGAGGCGACCGCGGCGGCGTCGGAGAGCATGGTCACGACGACGTCCGCGCCGGAGGCGGCCTCGGCCGGGCTCCCCGCGACCGTCGCTCCCGCGCCGCGGAGGGGTTCGGCGCGCCGCGCGGTGCGATTGAAGACGGTCAGCGGGAAGCCCGCCCGGAGGAGGGATCGGGCCATGGGCGTGCCCATACGGCCGAGGCCTATGAACGCGACATGCGACTTCATGCAGTCCCGGGCCTTATATCACGACACTGCACAAAATGTCCAGTGCTATTAAACACCCGAGTCCTTGCCGACGCCCGCGGCGGCACGGCTAGCGCGCGGTCGGGTCGACGACGATCTTGCCCCGCGCGCGCCGCTCGGCAAGCGGCCGTATTCCGTCCTCGACCAGGTTGTCCAGCGGGATGACGCGGTCGAGGACCACGCGTGCGAGATCCGTCGACGCGAGCAGCTCGAGCGCCTCGGGCAAATCCACGCCGCAGACGTGAGCGAGGCTCGTGCTCACGTCCACCTCGCGCACCGTGAAGCTGAGGAGATCGAGCTCGCGCGGGGCGGACTGGAGCCCGACGAGCTGCACCCGGCCGCCGCGCCGGGCCGCCTTGAGCGCCGCCGCCGGGGCGTGCGGCGCGCCGGACGCCTCGATCACGACGTGCGCGCCCTCGCCGCCGGTGGCCTCGAGGATGGCCTCCGCGATGTCCCGCTCGCGGCCGTCGATCGTCTCGTGGGCGCCGAGCCGGCGGGCCGTCTCGAGACGATCCTCGTCCACGTCGATCGCGATCAGCGGCGAGGCGCCACGCGCCGCGGCTCCGGCGACGACGAACGCCCCGATGCCGCCGACGCCGATCACCGCGCAGGCGTCCCCGCGCCGCACGCCGCTCCGGCGCACCGCGTGGAGCGCGACCGCAAGCGGCTGCGCCACCGCCGCGGCGTCGTCGGTCACGGACTCCGGTACGCGCCTGCAGATCGCCGCCGGCGATTTCACGAGCTCGCTGAGGCCGCCGTCAACGTGCAGCCCGAGCGTGAAGTACGACGCGCAGAGATTCGTGCGACCCTCGCGGCACCACGCGCACCGCCCGCACGAGACCCCCGCCCCGGACACCACGCGATCCCCGACGCTGAGGTCGTCCACCCCTTCCCCCACGGCGGCGACCCGGCCCACGAACTCGTGCCCGAGCACCACCGGGGGACGCGCAAGCAGCGGACCGTGCGCCCACTCCGAGGAGTCGGTGCCGCAGATCGACGCTCGCAGGACCTCGATCAGCACCACGCCCGGCTCCGGCGCCGACGGATCCGGCACCGTCTCGACGCGGATGTCGCCCGGTCCGTGGTAGACGGCCGCCCTCATGCCGTCTCGATGTGGACCTTCACGTTGGCCTGGGTGTCCCGCGCGGCGGCGAGCGCGTCGAGGGCACGCTCGAGCGGGAAGCTCGCGGTGACGATCGCGCTCGGATCGACGGCGCCGCTGGCGAGGAAGCGGATCGTCTGCGGCCAGACGCCGACGGAGCCGATGATGCCGCGCAGCTGAAGCGCCTTCGACTGGATCAGTCCGAGCTGGGCGGGCGCCTTCGACCCGATGTCGATGCCGACGAACACCACCCGGGCGGAGTGACCGGCAAGCTCGAGCGCCGAGGCCATCGCGGCCGGAGCGCCAGCCGCCTCGACCACCACGTCGAAGCCCCGGCCCCCGGTGGCCTCGGCGGTCGCCTCCTCGAAGTCGTGCGCGGTCGGGTCGAGCGCGAGCTTCGCCCCCAGTCGCAGAGCCATCTCCCGGCGCGACTCCCGCGGCTCCACGAGCGTCACCGTCGCGTTGCTCGCGGCCGCCGCCATCACGCAGAGGAGGCCGATCGGCCCACCGCCGATCACGGCCACCGCGTCGCTCGGGTCGACGCGCCCGGCCGCGAGCGTCGCGTTGTAGGCGACCGAAAACGGCTCTACGAGCGCGCCCGTCGTGTACGACAGCTCCTCGGGGAGCTTGTGGAGCCAGTCCGCGCGCGCCTTGAAGTACTCGGCGCTCGCCCCGCCGATCGAGAAGCCGAAGTGGTCGCGTCCCCCGGGGCCGACCACGCACTCGCCCACGACGCGATCGCCGGGTCGCAGCCCGTCCACGTCCGCGCCCACCTCCGCGACCTCGCCGGACCACTCGTGGCCGGGGACGACCGGGTAGGACACGGGAATGATGTAGCGCCCGTCGAGCAGCTCGAAGTCCGAGTGGCAGATGCCGACGGCATGGGACCGGACCAGAACCTCGTCCGGACCGATCTGCGGCCGCTCGAGCTCCGCGACCACCGCCCGCTTGGGCGCCTCGAATACAAGTGCCTTCATGCTCTCCTTTCTCCGATCCTCGACGGCGTCAGTGCATCTGCATGCCACCGGTGACGTTCACGCCCTGGCCCGTCATGTTGCGCGCCCGGTCTGAGGCCAGGAACGCCACGACCTCGCCGATGTCCTCTGGCTCCTGGGGGCGTCGCAGCGGGATCCCCTCGATGAACTCGTTCCAGGCCTCCTCGCGCGAGATGCCCTTGTTCTCCGAGAGCTGGTCGAGCAGCGGCTCCCACAGGGGCGTGCGCACGACGCCGGGGCAGACCGCGTTGACAGTGATGTCGTACTCGGCCAGCTCCTTGGCGAGCCCCTGGGTCAGCCCGATCACGCCGAACTTGCTCGCGCAGTAGTGCACGAAGTAGGGGATCGCCTCCTTCCCCACCATCGAGGAGATGCTGATGATGCGCCCGGAACGGCGCTCCATCATGTGCGGCACGACCGCGCGGGTGGTCAGGAAGACGCCCTTCAGGTTGACGTCGTTGACGCGGTCCCACTCCGCCTCGTCGAGCTCGTGGAACGGCACGCTCTTCGAGACGCCTGCGTTGTTGACGAGCACGTCGATCCGCCCCTTCGCCTCGAGCGTGTCCGCCACCACCTGGCGGCACGACTCCCAGCTCGTGACGTCGTGCTTCATCGCCGTGGCGCTCAGCTCCGCGGCCGCGCCGCGCACGTTCCCCTCGTCGAGGTCCGTCAGCACGAGGTCGGCTCCCTCGCGCGCGAGCACCCTGGCGATCCCGCGCCCGATGCCGCTTCCAGCGCCTGTGATCAGCGCGACCTTCCCCGCAAGCTCAGCCATTGCACCTCCGTTCGTCTTCTTGCTCCGTCACTTGCAAGGTCGATTCACGCCGCGACGCCCCTGCGCCTCGCGGTCGTGTAGACGGCGGCCGCCACCAGCACGAACAGGCCCTGGAACCAGAACTGCCAGGCCTGGGAGAGGCTCAGGAAGGTGGTCGCGTTGATGATCTCCTGGATCAGCGCGGCGCCGAGCAGCGCGCCGATGAACGACCCGCGGCCGCCGAAGAGGCTGGCGCCGCCCAGCACCACCGCCGTGATGCTCGCGAGCGTGTAGCTCACGCCCTGCGTCGGGTCGCCCACGCCGATCTGGGCCATCAGCATCACGCCGCCGAGGAACGTGAGCGCCGAGGACGCGACGTACGCGAGCACGATCGCGCGGTCGACCCCGACACCCAGCCGGTGCGCCGAGTCCTCGTCCGAGCCGGCGGCGCGCAGCGCGAGCCCCCAGCGGGTGTAGCGCAGGCAGTACTCGAGCAGGATCGCGAGGCACACGGCGACGATGAACGCGACCGGCACGACGCCCACCTTCCTCTCGATGGCGCTCGACACGCCGGCGCTGATGTACCCGCCCTGGAACGGCCGCAGGAGCAGCGAGATGCCCTGCAGCGCGATGTAGGTCGCGAGCGTCGCGGCAACCGGGGTGAAGCGCCCGAAGCGGACGAGCGAGCCGTTCAGGACGCCCACCGCGAGCGCCGCCCCGAGCATGATCGCGAAGCCCAGCACGACGGTCGCCGTCGACTTGCCGTCGACCACGAAGAAGGATCCGATGACCGCCACCAACCCGGCGAGGGGTCCGACGGATATGTCGATGCCCGCCGTCATGATCACGATGAGCTGGCCGAACGCGATGAACGCGAGGGCCGCCAGCAGGAGCAGGAGCGAGCTGAGGTTGAACGCGGCCAGGAAGCGCTGGTTCTGGCCGTACGTGTACGCGGCCAGCAGGACCACGGCGAGCGCGAGGATCGCGCTGGGCGCGTAGTCGCCCTTCGCGAACTGCCGCACGCGCGCCGCGATGTCGCTGCGGCCCTGGGCCCGCGACGGTTCGCCACGCCCGCCGCGATGGCTCGTGGCGGTCAGGATCGTGCGCGCGATCTGCTCCTCGCTCACATCGTCACCCTTCAGCTCGCCGACGACGTGGCCGCGCGAGAACACGAGCACGCGGTCGCAGAGGCCCTCGATCTCGAGCCCGTCCGAGGAGACGATGAGCACGGGGATCCCGCTGTCGGCGATCTCGCGCAGGATCCTGTAGATCTCGACGCGCGCGCCGGCGTCGACGCCCTGGGTCGGCTCGTCCGCGAGCACTAGCTTCGGCTGGCTCAACAGCGCGCGCGCGAGCACGACCTTCTGCTGGTTGCCTCCCGACAGCGCGCCGACGTCCTTCTCGATCGAGACCGTGCGGATGTTGAGCGCCTTGCGCTGCTCCTCGACCGCGGCGACCTCGGCGCGCCGCTGGACCACCCCGGAGCGCGCGAAGCGCTCGAGCGAGGACAGCGTGGCGTTCTCGCGCACCGAGAGCCGCATCAGCAGGCCCTCTTCGTGACGATCCGCGGACATGTACGCCACCCCCGCCGCGCGGGCGCGCGCAGGGCTGCCGAGCTTCAGCTCGCGCCCGCCGAGCCGCACCTCGCCCGAGGCACGCGCGAGGCCGGCGAGCGCGCGCAGGAGCTCGCTCTGCCCGTTGCCGGCGATGCCCGCGAGGCCGACGATCTCCCCGGGCCTGACCTCGAGGTCGACGTTCTCGAAGGCCTGGTTGGACAGGCCCCTGACCACGAGCCCGCCTGAGGCCCCGTCCGGAAGCTCGTCGCCTGAGCGCTTGGGCGGGAAGGTCGTGGAGACCGACCGCCCGACGATCAGGCGCACCATCTCCTCGTCGGAGATCTCGTCGATCGGCGCGCTGCCGCGGACGGCGCCGTCGCGCAGCACCGTGACGCGATCCGCGATCTCGCGCACCTCCGGGAGCCGGTGCGAGATGTAGATCACCGCCGCGCCGCGAGCCGTGGCCGCCCGGATCTGCTCGAACAGCCCGGCGACCATTTCGGCGCCCAGCGGAGCGGTCGGCTCGTCCAGGATGAGGACCTTCGGCTCCAGCGCAAGGGCCTTCGCCACCTCGACCAGCTGCCGCTGCGCCACGCTGAGCTCCTCCATGCGCGTGGAGAGCTCGACGCTGCAGCCGACGCGCTCGAGCTGCTCGCGCATCCAGGCCGCGCTGCCGCTGCCGCGCCTGTCCTTCGGCGCCGCCAGCGACATGTTCTCGGCGACCGTCATGTCGGGCAGCAGCGCAGGGTGCTGATGGACGATCGCGAGGCCGCTCTCCTGCGCCAGGCTCGGGGTGAGCCTCGTGTGCACCTCGCCGCCGATCTCGATCGCGCCGGGGGGGGGGGGGCGCCCGCCCCCCCCCCCCCCCCACCCCCGCGGCGGGGCCCCCCCCGGGCCGCC
>JADGHQ010000095.1 GCA_019683805.1 Thermoleophilaceae bacterium | reverse complement strand
TCTTCACGCGCGACGCGGGCGTCGTGCTGCTCTACGGCCTCGGCGTCGCGCTGCTCGGGGTGCTGGACGACCTGGTCGGGAGCGGCGCGCGCGCGCCGCACCCCGGCGCCGCCGGGCGCGAGCGCCCGCGCGGCTGGCGCGGCCACGCGCGGGCTACGCTCGGCGGGAGCTTCTCCACCGGCGCGCTCAAGGCCGCCGGCGCGCTCGGACTCGCGCTGTTCGCGCTCGCGGGGCGCGGCCTCGGCGCGGGCGAGTACGTCCTCGCGGTGGCGCTGCTCGTGCTCACCACGAACCTCTTCAACCTGCTCGACCTGCGGCCCGGGCGCTCGACCAAGGCGCTCGTGCTGCTCGGGGCCGGGCTCACGGCCGGGTCGCGCGAGGTCGAGCCGCTGTGGAGCGTCGGCCTCTTCCTCGGCCCGCTGCTCGTGCTGCTGCCGCTCGACCTGCGCGAGCGGGCGATGATGGGCGACACGGGCTCGAACCTCGTCGGGGCGGTCGCGGGGCTCTGGCTCGTGCTCACGCTGTCGACCGCCGGGCAGGCGGCGGCGCTCGCCGTAATCGCGCTCGTCACCGTCTATGGCGAGTTCCGCTCGATCTCGGCGTTGATCGAGCGGACGCCGCTGCTCAGATCACTAGACTCGCTGGGGAGAGCGGGACATGCCTGACCGACGCACGCCGACCAAGTTCATCTTCGTCACGGGGGGCGTGGTGTCGGCTCTCGGCAAGGGGATCGCCGCGGCCTCGATCGGCCGGCTGCTCGTCTCGCGCGGCCTGAAGGTCGCGATCCAGAAGTTCGACCCCTACATCAACGTCGACCCGGGCACGATGAGCCCGTTCCAGCACGGCGAGGTGTTCGTCACCGAGGATGGCGCCGAGACCGACCTCGACCTCGGCCACTACGAGCGCTTCACCGACGTGAACACCACGCGCCAGTCGAACGTCACGACCGGCGCGATCTACAACACCGTCATCAGGCGCGAGCGCCGCGGCGACTACCTCGGCGGCACCGTCCAGGTGATCCCGCACATCACCGACGAGATCAAGAGCCGGATACGGCTGGTGGCCGACTCGCAGGACGTCGACTTCGTGATCACCGAGATCGGCGGCACGGTCGGCGACATCGAGTCGCTGCCGTTCCTCGAGGCGCTGCGCCAGTTCCACGTCGACCACGGCCGCAGCTCGTGCATGTTCGTGCACGTCACGCTCGTGCCGTTCCTCGGGCACGCCGGCGAGCTCAAGACCAAGCCGACGCAGCACTCGGTGCAGGAGCTGCGCCGCATCGGCATCCAGCCGGACATGATCATGTGCCGCTCGGAGGGGGCGCTCGGCCGCGACATCAGGCAGAAGATCGCGCTGTTCGCGAACCTGCCGGTCGAGGCGGTCGTGTCCGCGCGCGACGTCGACACGATCTACAAGGTGCCGCTCTACTTCCGAGCGGAGGGCGTGGACGACCAGATCCTCGAGCACTTCGAGGTCGAGGCTCCGCCCGCCGACCTCTCGGAGTGGGAGGCGCTCGTCAAGCGCGGCGACGCCGCGACCGAGACCGTCCGGATCGGGCTGGTCGGCAAGTACATCCAGCTCGAGGACGCCTACCTCTCCGTGATCGAGTCGCTGAGGCACGCCGGCTTCCACCACGGCGTGCGCATCGACGTCAAGTGGATCGACGCCGAGGCGCTCGACCGCGACGAGGCGGTGCGCCAGCTCGAGGAGGTCGACGGCATCCTCATCCCCGGCGGCTTCGGCATCCGCGGTGTGGAGGGCAAGATCCACGCGGCGCGCTTCGCACGCGAGCGCGGCGTGCCCTACCTCGGGATCTGCCTCGGGATGCAGGTCGCGGTGTCGGAGTTCGCGCGCCACGTCGTCGGGATGGAGGGCGCGAACTCGACCGAGTTCGACCCCGAGACGCCGTACCCGGTCATCGACCTCCTGCCTGAGCAGAAGGAGGTGCGCGACATGGGCGGCACCATGCGCCTGGGCGCGGACCCGGTCAAGCTCCACGAGGGCACGCGCGCCCGCGCGATCTACGACGAGCCCGTGATCTACGAGCGCCACCGGCACCGCTACGAGGTCAACAACCACCTGCGCAAGCACCTCGAGGCGAAGGGCCTCGTGTTCTCCGGCACCTCACCGGACGACCGGCTCGTCGAGATCGCCGAGATCCCGGACCATCCGTTCTTCGTGGCGTCGCAGTTCCACCCGGAGTTCAAGTCCCGCCCCCTGCGGCCCCAGCCGCTCTTCCGCGACTTCGTGGGCGCGGCGCTCGAGCAGCGCCGCGCCCGCGCGCCCGAGGCCGAGCCACGCGTGAGCGCAGGCGGCGAGCGCCCGGCGGGCGCCGCGGAGCGCACCCCCGCGAGCTGAGGGATGGAGGCGGCTGCCGCGCCACGCGCGACGCGCGAGGAGAAGGACCGCCTGCTGCGCGACTTCGTCCGCCTCTGCGAGACGCCGAGCCCCTCGCGGCGCGAGCGGCAGGTGGCGGACCTGATCGCGGCGGAGCTGCGGGCGGTCGGGCTGGAGGTGGAGGAGGACGCGAGCGCCTCCGAAACCGGCTCGGACACGGGGAACCTGCTCGCGCGCATCCCGGGGCCGGAGGGAGCGCGCACGATCCTCCTCTGCGCGCACATGGACACCGTGCCGCCCGCCGGCCCGGTCGAGGTCGCGAACGAGGAGGGCGTCCTCACGAACCGCCACGACGCGATCCTCGGCGCGGACAACAAGGCGGCCGTCGCCGCGATCCTCGGCACGGCCCGGCGGCTCGCGCGCGAAGGCTCCCCCGTCGGGGTGGAGCTCGTGTTCACGACCTGCGAGGAGGTCGGCCTCGTGGGCGCCAAGGCGTTCGACACCTCGAGGCTCTCGGCCGAGTACGGCTACGTGTTCGACCACGCCTCGCCGCTCGGCGAGCTGATCATCGCGGCGCCCACCTACTACCGGATCGAGGCGCGCTTCCACGGGCACGCGGCGCACGCCGGCATCCGGCCCGAGAACGGGCGCAACGCGATCGCCGCGGCGGCGCGCGCGCTCGACCGCATGCAGCTCGGGCGCCTCGACGCCGAGACCACCGCCAACGTGGGGCTGATCTCGGGCGGGAGCGCGCGCAACGTGGTGGCCGAGCGCTGCGCGGTCGAGCTCGAGGCGCGGAGCCTCGACCAGCAGAGGATCGCCGCCGTGGTCGCCGACATGGTGGACGCGATCACCGAGGCGGCGAGCGACTTCGACTGCGACGTGGAGACCGACGTCGCCGAGCTCTCGCGCGGCTACCGGCTGCCGCGCGGGTCCCGGCCCGTCGCCGTGGCGTGCGAGGCGCTCGAGCGCCTCGGGGTCGAGCCGGTGCTGCGGTCCACCGGCGGCGGCAGCGACGCGAGCGTCTTCCAGGCGCGCGGCGTGCCGTGCGTGAACGTCGCGGACGGAAGCGAGCGCAACCATCAACCGGACGAGCGCATCGCGGTCGAGGCGCTCGAGCGGCTGCTCGACCTCGCGCTCGGGCTCGTGGCAAGCAGCGGGTGAGCAGGCTCGCGCTGCGCAGGGGCACCGTCGCCTCCGTGGAGGAGCGCGGCGAGGTTGCGAAGCTGACGGTCGACGTCGCCGGCGAGAGCCGCCCGGCCATCTCCTACACCGGCCTCACCGGCCCGGTCGAGCCGGGCGACGACGTCGTCGTCAACGTGGCAGCGCACGACCTCGGGCTCGGCAGCGGCGGCTTCGACGTCGTGCACGTGAACCTCACGCGCGGGCTCGGCGGCCTCGGCGAGCCCGGCGCGCACGTGATGAAGCTGAACTACACCTCGCTCCAGCACGCCGTGCACCCCTACGAGGAGCGGGCGCCGGCGCTCGCGCCCGGGGCCGCGGGCCCGGTCGCGGTGATCGCCCTCCACGGGCAGCTCCCGTGCGTCGCCTGGGCGGCGGCGCAGCAGAGCCGCGGCGCGCGGATCGGCTTCGTCCAGACCACGGGCGGCGCGCTGCCGGGCGAGCTCTCGGAGGTCGTGCGCGTGCTGCGCGAGCGCGGCCTCCTGGCCGCGCACGTGACGGCGGGGCAGGCGTTCGGCGGCGAGCACGACGCGATCACGGTCGCGGGCGCGATCCACGCAGGCTTCGCAGCGGACCGCTGGGACGCGGCGATCGTGGGCCCCGGGCCGGGCATCCTCGGCAGCGCGACCGCGCTCGGGCACGGCGGGATGGAGGCGCTCGACAACGCGCACGCGGCGCTCGCGCTCCGCTGCCCCACGATCCTCGTGCCGCGCATGTCAGCGAGCGATCCGCGCGAGCGCCACCGCGGTCTCTCGCACCACAGCCGCGTCGTGCTCGAGCTGCTGCTGCGCCCGGTGATCGTTGCGCTGCCCGAGGGCGTGCAGCCGGCGCTGCGCGAGGCGGTCGGGAGGCGGCACCGCGCGGTCGAGATGAGCGTCGACGTGGACGGATATGCTCGCTCCGGCCTGCCCGCGCGGACGATGGGCAGGAGCATCGAGGAGGACGAGCTCTTCTTCCGCTCGGCGCTCGCGGGTGGGGCCGTGCTAGCGAAGGAGATCGATGGCGTTTGAGCGCACAGGGTCGGAGGAGGTCTGGCAGGGCCGGATCGCCGGCGTCCGCATCGACAGCTTCCGCGCCGACGACGGCGAGGAGTACGCGCGCGAGGTCGTCACCCACCCGGGCGCGGTGGGCGTCGTCGCGCACGATGGCGAGCGGCTCTACCTCGTGCGCCAGCCGCGCGAGGCGGTGGACGAGCAGGCGCTGCTCGAGATCCCGGCGGGCAAGCTCGACCACGACGGCGAGGACGCGCTCGCGACCGCGAAGCGGGAGCTCGCGGAGGAGATCGGCAAGGGCGCCCGCGAGTGGCGCCACCTCACGACCTTCTACTCGTCGCCCGGCTTCAGCGACGAGCAGGTCCACGTCTACCTCGCGACCGGCCTCTACGACGAGCGCGCAGAGTCGGACGAGGACGAGCGGATCGAGGTCGAGACGGTGCCGCTCTCAGAGCTCGACGACGTGATCCGCGGCTGCCGCGACTCGAAGACGCTGATCGGGCTCCTCTGGCTCAAGGCCTTCCTCGAAAGCTGACGCGTGAGCCCGGCGGGTGGCGTCGGCCTGACCGCGCAATTGCAGCGGGAGGGGAGGCGCGGCCGCCGCGCGAAGTCATGGTCGATGGCCGTCGCGCAAGCCGGGCTCGCCACGCAGCCGTTCGAGCACCTGATGCTCGACTTCCTCGCCTACCTCGAGTTCGAGCGCGGCCTCTCGCGCAACACGCTCGAGGCATACCGCACCGACCTGCTGCAGTTCGGGCGCTTCCTCGAGCTGCGCGGGACGACCGCGGTCGAGGCGACCGCGCGCGACGTCTCCGACTTCCTCCAGGGCCTCGCGAACGGCGACTCGGGCGCGGCCGCCTCCCCGGCGACCGTGCACCGCAAGGCGGCCTGCCTGCGCTCCTTCTACCGCCACCTGCGCCGCGAGGGCGCGCGCGACTCCGACCCGACCGCGAGCCTCACCGCCCCGCGCCGCGGCCACAAGCTCCCGAACGTGCTCACGCGCGCCGAGGTCGCGCGCCTGGTCGAGCAGCCGCGCGGCAGCGAGCCGACCGCGCTCCGCGACCGCGCCCTGCTCGAGCTGATGTACGCCTGCGGGCTGCGCGCCTCGGAGGCGGTCGATCTCGAGGTCGGCGACGTCGACCTCGAGGAGGCGGTGCTGCGGGCGCGCGGCAAGGGCTCGAAGGAGCGCGTCGTACCGATCGGCGCCAAGGCGGTCGAGGCGCTGCGGGTCTACCTGCGGCGCGGCCGGCCCCGGCTCGTCGGCGTGCTGCCCGAGCCGCACCTGTTCGTGAACTTCCGCGGCGGCAAGCTCACGCGGCAGGGCCTCTACAAGATCGTGCGCCGCCACGCCCAGCGCGCCGGCCTCGCCGACCGCATGAGCCCGCACACGCTGCGGCACACGTTCGCGACCCACCTGCTCGCCGGCGGATGCGACCTGCGCTCGGTGCAGGAGATGCTCGGCCACGCCGACGTCAGCACCACGCAGATCTACACGCACCTCTCGAGCGAGCGGCTCAAGGACGTCTACTTCCGGGCGCACCCGCGGGCCGCGTCGTGAGGGGGCTGGGGAACGCGGGCGCGTCGCGAGCAGGAGCGGAACGGCGCGACGTGCCGAGACGGACTGGTAGAACGGTCCCCGTGAGGGCGGAGAGGAGGGCGTTCGTCGTCGTGCTCGACGCGTGCGGCTGCGGCGAGCTGCCGGACTCGGCGGAGTACGGCGACGCGGGCGCCAACACGCTTGCGCACCTGGCCGAGGCGGTTGGCGGCCTCGAGCTGCCCGAGCTCGAGCGGCTCGGGCTCGGCAACGTGCTGCCGCTGCGCGGGGTGCGGCCGGTGGAGCGGCCGGCGGTGCACGGCCGGCTGCGCCCGCTCGGCCCGGGCAAGGACTCGACCGCGGGCCACTGGGAGCTGATGGGCGTCTCTGCGCCGCGCGCGCCCACCTACCCGCGCGGCTTCCCGCCCGAGGTGATCTCGGCGTTCGAGCGCGCCACCGGGCGGCGCGTGCTCTGCAACGCGCCGCGCGAGGGCCTGCGCGCGATCGAGGAGTTCGGCGAGGAGCAGCTGCGAACGGGCGGGCTGATCGTCTACACCTCGCAGGACTCCGTTTTCCAGGTGGCGGCGCACGTGGACGCGGTCCCCGAGGAGCAGCTGTACGAGCACTGCCGGGCCGCCCGCCGCATCCTCACGGGCGAGCACGCGGTCGGCCCCGGGGTCGCGCGGCCGGTCGCGGGCGCGCCGGGGGGGGTGGCCCCCCCCCCGGGCCCGCGCGCCGCCGCCCCGCGCCCCCCCCCCCCCCCCCACCACGCCCC
>JADGHQ010000094.1 GCA_019683805.1 Thermoleophilaceae bacterium | reverse complement strand
GCAGGAGCCGCGCAGCGTCTGCGCGGCCTTTCGCCGTGCCCATGTCGCTGCGCCAGCTGCTCGTATACGCCCATCAGGACTCGAGCGTCGAGTCGCTCGCCGCCGCGCTCGAGGACGGGCAGCAGCGCGCGTTCGTGTCGGCGAGCCTGCGCCCCTACCTGATCGCCGCGCTTGCGGACGCCCACCCGGCGCGGCCGGCGCTCGTCGTCGCGGGCGACGACCGCGCGGCGCGCGACCTGGCTGCCGATCTCAGGGCGTTCCTCGCCCCGCGCCGCGTGCGCTTCTACCCGGCGCGCGGCGTGCGCTACGAGTCCCACCTCGCACCCGCCCCGCATCTCGTGGGCCTGCGGGTCGCGGCCCTCGACGCGCTGCTCGACGGCCCCGCCGGGGGCGAGGCCGCGGTGGTGGTGGCCTCCGCGCCCGCGCTCGCGGAGAAGCTGCCCGACCCCGAGCTGCGCCCGCACGGCTTCGCGATCGAGAAGGGTGGGTTGCTCGACCTCGAGGAGACCGTGGAGCGGCTCGTCGCCTGCGGCTACGAGCGGGTCGACCAGGTGGAGGAGCGCGGCCAGTTCGCCGTGCGCGGCGACATCCTCGACGTGTACCCGGCGACCGAGGAGCGCGCGGTTCGCTGCGAGCTATTCGACATCGAGGTCGAGCGGCTCACCTTCTTCTCGACGTTCACGCAGCGCTCGCTGGAGGAGGCCGAGCGGGTGGAGATCGCGCCGGCGGCCGAGCTCGCGCCCGAGCACCGCGAGCTCGCCGAGATCGCCGCCGCCGAGCGCGAGGACGAGCGCCCCGACGTGGCCGAGCTGCTCCCGGTCGACCGCTTCCGCGACCCGCTCTCGCTGCTGCGCGGCGACGCGCTCGTGGTGATCGCCGCGGAGGAGGAGGTCGCGCCCTCCCTCGCCGCCCTCTACGAGGACATCTCGACGAGCTTCCACGACCGCGACGCCCGCCACCTCTACCTCTCGCCGGAGGAGCTCGAGCGCGAGCTCGACGAGCGCACCGCGCTCAAGCTCTCGGCGATCTCGGGCGACCAGCCGTTCGCCTTCCGGGCGCAGGGCGCGGACAGCTCGGCGCGCTCGCTGCGCGAGGCCGAGCCCGAGCTCGAGAAGCTCGTGCGCTCGGGCTACCGCACGTTCGTCGCGTGGGCGCGGCGGGGCGAGGCGGAGCGGGCCGCGTACAACCTCGAGCGAGTGCAGGCGCGCTTCCTCGACGGCCAGCCGGCGCCCGTCGAGGCGAGCGTGATGTTCGCCGCCGCGAGCCTCCGCGAGGGCTTTCTCGCGCCCCAGCTCAAGCTCGCCATCCTCCCCGAGCACCGCCTCCTGCGCCGCCGGCGCGCCCAGCGTCCCGAGCGGCCGCGCACCGGCGCCCGCGCGATCGCCTCGTTCACCGACCTGCGCGCGGGCGACGCGGTCGTGCACGAGGACCACGGCATCGCCCGCTTCACCGGCTTCGAGACCAAGACCGTGGGCGGCGTCACGCGGGACTACCTCGAGCTCGAGTACCGCGACGGGGACCGCGTGTTCGTCCCGAGCGACCAGCTCCACAAGGTCAGCCGCTACGTCGGCGCGGACGCGGGGAGCCCGCCGCTCTCGAAGCTGGGCGGCAAGCAGTGGGAGCAGCAGAAGCTGCGCGCCCGCCGCGCGGCGCAGGCGCTCGCGGGGGAGCTGATCAACCTCTACGCCGAGCGCAAGCGGCGCGCGGGCCACGCCTTCCCGCCCGACGGCGAGTGGCAGCGCGAGTTCGAGGAGAAGTTCCCCTACCGCGAGACGCCGGACCAGCTCGACGCGATCGAGCAGGTCAAGGCCGACATGGAGGAGGCGCGGCCGATGGACCGCCTCATCTGCGGCGACGTCGGCTACGGCAAGACCGAGGTCGCGCTGCGTGCGGCGTTCAAGGCCGCCTTCGACGGCAAGCAGGTGATGTTCCTGGTGCCCACCACCGTGCTCGCCCAGCAGCACTTCGGCACCTTCTCCGAGCGGCTGCGCGACTACCCGATGCGGATCGAGATGGCCTCGCGCTTCCGCTCGACCAAGGAGGTGAACGCGGCGCTGCGGGACTTCGCCGAGGGCAAGGTCGACATCCTCATCGGCACCCACAGGCTGCTCTCGCGCGACGTGCGGCCCAAGGACCTCGGGCTGCTGATCGTCGACGAGGAGCAGCGCTTCGGCGTGAAGCAGAAGGAGCTGCTGCGGCAGCTCAAGCTGAAGGTGGACGTGCTCTCGCTGTCGGCGACCCCTATCCCGCGCACGCTCCAGATGTCGCTCGCGGGCCTGCGCGACATCTCGGTGATCGAAACCCCGCCCGAGGGGCGCCGTCCCGTGCAGACCTACGTGGGCGAGTACGACGAGGAGCTGGTGCGGACGGCGATCGAGCGCGAGCTCGCGCGCGGCGGGCAGGCGTTCTTCCTGCACAACCGCGTCGAGACGATCGACGAGACCGCCGAGCGCATCCGCGCCCTGATCCCGCGGGCGCGCGTGCTGGTGGCGCATGGCCGGATGGACGAGAAGCAGCTCGAGCAGGTGATGCTGTCGTTCCTGCGCGGCGACGGGGACGTGCTCGTCTGCACGACGATCGTCGAGGCCGGCCTCGACATCTCGAACGCGAACACGCTGATCGTCGAGCGCGCCGACACCCTCGGCCTCGCCCAGCTCTACCAGATCCGCGGGCGCGTCGGCCGCTCGCGCGAGCGCGCGTACGCGTACCTCTTCTACCCCTCGTCGCAGGCGCTCTCCGAGGAGGCGCAGAAGCGGCTCTCGACGCTCTCCGACTACACCGAGCTGGGGTCGGGGTTCAAGATCGCGATGCGCGACCTCGAGATCCGCGGCGCCGGCAACCTGCTGGGCGAGGAGCAGTCGGGCCACGTCGCCGCGATCGGCTTCGAGCTGTACGTGTCGATGCTCGACGAGGCCGTCGGCCAGCTCTCCGGGGAGGCGGCGGACGAGCCGCCCGAGCCGGTCAGGCTCGACGTGCCGGTGGACGCCTACGTGCCCGGCGACTACGTGCCCTACGAGGCGGCCAAGATCGAGATCCACCGACGCGTCGCGGGCGCCCGCGAGGTGGCGCAGCTGATCGTGCTGCGCGAGGAGCTGAAGGACCGCTTCGGCCCGATCCCGCCTCCGCTCGAGAACCTGATCGCGCTCCAGGACGCCCGCATCAAGCTCGGCCGCGCCGGCGCGCGCAGCGTCAGCTTCGCCGGCGGCAAGCTCCGCGTCGCCCCGATCGAGCTCGACTCGAAGGGCGCCAGGGCGCTGCGCGAGGCGTTGCCCGAGGCGCTCTACGAGTCGGGCCGCAGCCAGGTGAGCGTGCGCGTGCCCGACGACCCAGCGGCCCGCTTTCCCGCCGTGGTCGCGGCTGCCGAGGCTATCCTGAAGGTCGCTACCGAGCCGCGGAGCGACGAGTCCTGAGCACAAGTGGGGAGTGCTCCGGTATAGGATGCTCTGCCGCTCGGCGGCTGATCAGAGGCGGCGCGGGCCGGCTCGCCGGCTCTCGCCCGGTGCCTCGTTCGGTCCCCGACACGACCCAGGAATGACCCACAACCTGCGCAAAGCTCTCGGTCTGCTGCGCCCTGCGCGCCGCGCCACGCTGCTCGCGATCCCCGCTGCCGCGGCCGTCGCCGTCGGCGTGGCCGGGTGCGGCGGCAACGACGTTCCCGCCAACGCCGTCGCCAAGGTAGGCGACTCCATCATCAAGAAGGCCGACTTCAACCACTGGCTGAACGCCGCGGCGAAGCAGAGCCAGCCGCCTCCCGGCTCCGGCGTCACGAAGCTGCCGACGCCGTACCCGCCGAACTACACGGCCTGCGTCAACGCGCAGGTGAACGCCAAGACCAAGAAGGGCGACACCAAGACCAGCCCGGCCGACGCCAAGAAGACCTGCCAGCAGCAGTACGAGAGCCTCAAGCAGCAGGTCATGCAGTTCCTGATCCAGGCGGAGTGGCTCGAGCAGGAGGCCGACAAGCAGGGCGTGAAGGTCACCGACGCCGCGGTTCAGAAGCAGTTCCAGGACCAGAAGAAGCAGTCGTTCCCGAAGGAGGCCGACTACCGGAAGTTCCTCCAGGGCTCAGGGATGACGGAGCAGGACCTGCTCTTCCGCGTGCGGCTGAACATGCTCACCAACGAGCTCCGCCAGAAGATCGTCAAGGGCAAGGACACGGTCACCGACGCCCAGATCAGCGACTACTACAACAAGAATAAGTCGCGCTTCGCGCAGCCGGAGCGGCGGGACCTGCTGATCGTCCTGACCAAGACCAAGGCCAAGGCCGACCAGGCGAAGAGCGAGCTCGAGCACGGCGCGAGCTGGAAGTCGGTGGCGAAGAAGTACTCGATCGACCAGGCGTCGAAGAGCCAGGGCGGCAAGCTGCCGGGCGTTGTGAAGGGCACGCAGGAGAAGACCTTCAACGAGGCTATCTTCAGCGCCAAGAAGGGCCAGCTCGAGGGGCCGGTGAAGACGCAGTTCGGCTACTACGTCTTCGAGGTCCAGAAGATCACGCCGGCCAACCAGCAGACGCTGGGGGAGTCGAAGGACACGATCCGCAACCTGCTCAGGTCGCAGCAGGAGCAGAGCGCGCTCAACAGCTTCGTGACGGACTACCAGCGGCGCTACACGGACAAGACGAACTGCGCCAAGGGGTTCGTCGTCCAGGGCTGCAAGAACGCTCCGAAGCCGAAGAGCACGGGCCCGGCGTCGGGCGGCTCGCCGCAGCCGATGCCGCAGAGCGGGTCGAGCACCCAGAAGTAGCCGCGGTGCCGCGCGCATGAGCTCTGAGGGTGGGGATCTCGCGAGGGCGCTCGTCGCCCTCGACGAGATCACCCGCCGCCTGCGCGCCGAGTGCCCCTGGGACCGCGAGCAGGACGAGCGCACGATCGTCCCGCACACGGTCGAGGAGGCCTACGAGCTCGCGGAAGCGGCGCATTCGCGCGACGACGCCAAGCTGCTCGACGAGCTGGGCGACGTCCTGTTCCAGGTCTACTTCCTCTCGCTGCTCCTCGAGGAGCGTGGACAGGGCAGCCTGGCCGCCGTCGCCGACCACTGCCGCCGGAAGCTGATCCGCCGCCACCCGCACGTCTTCGGCGACGTCGAGGCGGAGGACGCGGAGACGGTCCGGCGCAACTGGGACGAGATCAAGCGCACCGAGGAGGGGCGCGGCGCCGCCGGCCTCTTCTCCGACGTGCCCGAGAACCTTCCCTCCACGCTCTACGCCCGCAAGCTCCTGCGCCGCGCGAGCTCAGGCGGCGCCTACGACGAGCCTGACCGCGCGGCGCTCGCCGCGAGCGTGCGGGCGGCGTGCAGGCGCGTGGAGGAGGCGCCGGCGCCGGGGCAGGCGGCCGGCCGCGAGGAGCGCTTCGAGGCGGTCGGCGAGCTGCTGCTCGCCGCCGTCGCGCTGGCGCGCGAGGAAGGCGTCGACCCCGAGCTGGCGCTCCGCCGGGCAGCCGACGCATTCAGGAAGCGGACGGAGCGCACGGAGGTGAAGCCTTGAGCGCGATCGAGCGCGTACACGCCAGGCAGATTCTCGACAGCCGCGGGAACCCGACCGTCGAGGTCGAGGTCCGGCTCGAGTCGGGCGCGTCGGGGCGCGCCGCGGTGCCGTCCGGCGCGTCGACAGGCGAGTTCGAGGCCGTCGAGCTGCGCGACGGCGGCGAGGCCTTCGGCGGCAAGGGCGTGACGAAGGCGGTCGCGAACGCGAACGGCGAGATCGCCGAGGCGGTCAAGGGCCTCGACGCCGCCGACCAGGCCGGCCTCGACCGGGCGATGATCGAGCTCGACGGCACCCCCAACAAGAGCAGGCTCGGCGCCAACGCGATCCTCGGCGTGTCGCTCGCGGCCGCGAAGGCGATGGCGGCGGAGGCGGGCGAGCCGCTCTGGCGCTACCTCGGGGGTGCGGACGCCCACGTGCTGCCCGTGCCGATGATGAACGTGCTCAACGGCGGCGCGCACGCCGACAACAAGGTGGACTTCCAGGAGTTCATGATCGTCCCGGTCGGGTTCTCGTCCTTCTCGGACGCCCTGCGCGCCGGCGCCGAGGTGTTCCACGCCCTCAAGCGCACCCTCCACGACCGCGGGCTCGGCACGGCGGTGGGCGACGAGGGCGGCTTCGCCCCCGACCTCGACTCGAACGAGGCAGCGCTCGAGGCGCTGATCGCGGGCATCGAGGCGGCGGGCTACCGCCCCGACGAGGACGTCGCGATCGCGCTCGACCCAGCCACCAGCGAGATCTTCGACAACGGCTCCTACGTCCTCGAGCACGAGGGCCGCACGCTGAGCGCGCCCGAGCTCGCCGGCTACTGGGCCGAGATGGCAGGGCGCTACCCGATCGTCTCGATCGAGGACGGCATGGACGAGGAGGACTGGGACGGCTGGAAGGCGCTCACCGAGCGCATCGGCGAGCGCGTGCAGCTCGTCGGCGACGACCTCTTCGTCACGAACACCGAGCGGCTCCGCCGCGGGATCGACGCCGGTGTGGGCAACTCGATCCTCATCAAGGTCAACCAGATCGGCACGCTGACCGAGACGCTCGAGGCGATCGCGATGGCGCGCGAGGCCGGCTATACCGCGGTGATGTCGCACCGCTCGGGCGAGACCGAGGACGTGACGATCGCCGACCTCGCCGTCGCCACCGGTTGCGGTCAGATCAAGACCGGCGCGCCCTCGCGGAGCGATCGCGTGGCGAAGTACAACCAGCTGCTGCGGATCGAGGAGGCGCTGGGCGCCGCCGCGGCATATCCGGGCCGCTCGGTGTTCCGCCGCTAGCTAGCGGCGGGCGCGCAATCGCGCCTGCATCGGGACCCCCGCGCGCCCCCCGCGCGGGGGGGCGGGGGGGGGGGGGGGGGGGGGTTGGGGGGGGCCCCCCG
>JADGHQ010000093.1 GCA_019683805.1 Thermoleophilaceae bacterium | reverse complement strand
CGCGGTGCGCGTGCTCGGCGCAGAGGTCCCCCGCGACGCCTGGAGGGTGCGCGGGCGGGTGGGCCTCCTGGGGCACGATCCGCTCCTCTACAGGGAGCTCTCCGCGCGCGAGAACCTCCTCTTCCACGCCCGCCTGCACGGCGTGGCGGCCGCGCGCGTGGACGAGCTGCTCGAGGCCGTCGGCCTCTCGCGCCGCGCGCGCGACCCCGTCCGCGAGCTCTCGCGCGGGATGGTGCAGCGGCTCGCGGCCGCGCGCGCGGTGTTGCACGACCCGCCGCTGCTCCTGCTGGACGAGCCGCGCGAGGGGCTCGATCCGGCCGCCGCCGACCTGCTCGAGCCACTGATCGGGCGCTCGTCCGGCCGCACGCGCGTGCTCGTGACGCACGACGTGGAGCGCGGGCTCGCCGAGAGCGACCTCGGGATCGGGCTGCGCGCGGGGCGCCAGGAGATCGCCGGCCGCCTCGGCGAGGCGGAGGTGAGGGGGCTCTACGGGTGAGGCGGGCGGTCGGGGCGATCCTGCGCAAGGACCTCGCGATCGAGCTGCGCACGCGCGAGTCGGTGCCGGCGATGGTGCTGTTCTCGGTCACCGTGTTCGTGCTCTTCCACTTCGGGCTCGGCCGCGACTCGCTCGACGGCGACCTCGCCGCCGGGGTGCTCTGGGTCACGCTGCTGCTCGCCACGGTGCTGGGGGTCAACCGCTTGTTCGCGAGCGAGCGCGACCAGGGCGGCATCGACGGCATCCTGCTGGCGCCGATCGACCGCACCGCCGTGTTCGTCGCGAAGGCGGCGGTGCTGCTGCTCTACCTCGCCGTCGTGGAGCTCGTCGCCGTGCCGGCCTTCGGGCTGCTCCTGCTCGGGCCGAGCCTGCTCGACGCCCTGCCCGAGCTGCTCGCGGTAGTCGCGCTCGCCGACATCGGCCTCGCGGTGGTCGGCGCGCTCGTCGCCGGCATCGCGAGCGAGACGAGCGCCCGCGACCTGCTCGTACCGCTGCTCCTGCTGCCGCTGCTCGTGCCCGTCGCGATCGGCGCCGCGAACGCCAGCGAGCCGCTCTTCCGCGAGCTCTCGAGCGCCGAGGACCTCGGCAAGTGGCTTGGGCTGCTCGCGCTCTACGACGGGGTGTTCGCGCTCGTCGGCTTCGGCGTGTTCGACTACCTGCTCGAGGACTGAGCGGGCCCGGACGGGCCGAGGCCCGCCGTCCCCGTAGCTCTACGATATGGACGGATGTACTCGAAGGGACTCCGCCCCCTCGCGGCCGCCTCGGTCGTCTCGCTGGCGGCCGCGCTCGCGCTCGTCTTCTTCTACGCGCCGAACGACGCCGACCAGGGCTTCATCCAGAAGATCTTCTACCTGCACGTGCCGCTCGCGATCGTCTCCCTGTGCGGGTTCATCGCCGGCGGCGTGATGGCAATCGGGTACCTGCGCAGCCGCGACGGGTCCTGGGACATGCGCTCGTACGTGGCGATCCACCTGTCGCTCGTGCTCGCCGTGGGCGTGCTCGTCACCGGGGCGATCTGGGCGAAGGGCTCCTGGGGCCACTGGTGGGTGTGGGACGAGCCGACGCTCGTCTCGTTCCTGATCGTCTTCCTCCTCTACTGCTGCTACCAGCCGCTGCGGTTCTCGATCGAGGATCCCGAGCGTCAGGCCCGCTACGCCGCGGTGTTCGCCATCGTGGCCGGCGCCTTCGTCCCACTGAACTTCGCGGCGGTGCGGCTCGCGCAGGCGTTCAGCCACCCGCGCGTGCTCACGACGACGGGCGGCAACATGCCGGGCGAGATGCGGCTCGCCTTCTACGTCTCGCTCGCGGCGATGGCGCTGCTGTTCGTGACACTGTGGAAGCTCGAGCTCGCCTCCAAGCACGCGAAGCTCGAGCTCAAGCGCCTCCGCCGCAGGCTCGAGGCCGACCTCGAGGCCGAGGGCGCCGCGCCGGCGGTGGCCGCCCCCGGCCCGTCCACCGCCGCAGTCCCGGCCCAGCCGATGGGGGGCTGAGGTGCCCGCGCTGCCGCTCGATGAGGCCGGCAAGTACGTGGCCGCCGCGTACATCGTCTTCGTGACGCTCGTCGTGCTGTACGTGGCGATCATGGCGGCGAAGGTCTCCCGGATCGAGCGCGAGGTCGAGTCCCTGCACGACCTGCTCGACGAGCGGCGGCGATGACGCGGCACGGCCTGCTCTGCCTCGGCGTGTCGCACAAGACGGCGCCCTTGGCGCTGCGCGAGCGGCTGGCGCTCCCGGCCGGGCGCTCGACCACGATCCTGACCGAGCTCGTCGCCCACGACGCCGTCGACGAGGCCGTCGCGATCTCCACCTGCAACCGCACCGAGCTCTACCTCGTCGCGAGCGACCCCGTCGAGGCGGAGGCCGCGGCGCTCGCCACGCTCTCGCGCCAGGCGGGCCTGCGTCCGACCGAGCTGCTCGGCCACCTCTACTCGCTGCGCGGCGTCGATGCCGTGAGGCACCTGTTCTCGGTGGCGGCCGGGCTCGACTCGATGATCCTCGGCGAGGCCGAGATCCAGGGCCAGGTGAAGCGCGCGTACGAGCTCGCGCTCGTCGAGGGCGTCACCGGCCCCATCACGAACCGGCTCTTCCGGGACGCGCTTGCCGCCGGCAAGCGGGCCCGCACCGAGACGGGCATCGGGCGCTCGCGCGTGTCCGTGTCGTCGGTGGCGGTCGACCTCGCCCGCGGCGCGGTCGGCGAGCTCGAGCGGCGGCGGGTGGTCGTGATCGGCGCGGGCGAGAACGGAGAGCTCACCGCGCAGGCGCTGCGCGAGCGCGGCGTCGCCACCGTCTTCATCGCGAACCGCCGCTACGACCGCGCGATCGGGCTGGCGCAGCGCTTCGGCGGCGAGGCGCTGCGCTTCGACGACCTACCGGCGGAGCTTGTCCGGGCGGACATCGTCGTGAGCTCCACGGGCTCACCCCACCAGATCGTCGGCCGCGACGAGCTCGAGCTCGTGATGGAGCAGCGCGCCGGGCGCCCGCTCCTCCTGATCGACATCGCCGTGCCGCGCGACGTCGAGCCGAGCGTGCGCGACCTCGCGGGCGTGACCCTCTACGACATGGACGACCTGCAGCGCGAGGTCGCCCGCAACCTCAGCGGACGCGAGGCGGAGGCGGCGCGCGCGCGGGTCCTGATCGACCAGGAGGTGCGCCGCTTCGCCGAGTGGCTCGCCACGCTCGACGTCGTCCCCACGATCGCGGCGCTGCGCGCGCGCGGCGAGGAGATCGTCCGGCACGTGCTGCGCGAGAACGTGCCGCACTTCGAGGGCCTGACCGCCCGCGACCGCGAGCGGCTCGAGGCGATGGCGCGCTCGATCGTGTCGCGCCTCCTGCACGAGCCGACGCTGCGCATGAAGCGAGCCGCCGAGGACGGCCGCTTCCTCGCGCAGCTCGAGGCGATCCGCGAGCTGTTTGCCCTCGGGGACCACGGGGAGGCGGAGGCGCGCGGCGAGCCCGCCTCGGAGCGTCGCCCGCAGCCGGCTCGGGTGGCGTCGCTCGACGAGCGCAGGCGGGCCCGGAAGTGAACGGGGCGCCGGTCTCCCGGCGCCCCTTCTGTTCGGACCCGAATGCTGCGGCTTGGCGGCCCTCCGTCGCCTTCCGTCACCCCTGTCTTCGGTCGCGGGCGGAAATGCCGATATGGGGTCTTGACCCTATTCGCACGACCATGGAGCGGCGCAACTCACTCATCGGCCAGGTCCTCGCGGTCAACGTCCTGCTCGTCACGGCCGCGCTGTTCGCGGCGAGCGTGGCGGCGAGGCTCGATCTCGCGGTGCGCGACGAGCGGCTGCAGTTCACGCTACTGGCGCTCGCGATCCTGCTCGCGCTGTGCGCGAACATCCTGATGCTGCGGCGCCGCTTCACCCCGCTCGAGCGGCTGATCGAGCAGCTCGAGGCGATCGACCCGGCCCAGCCGTCCGGCTTCGAGGCGCCGGCCGAGGGCACCGACGAGGTGAGGCGGCTCGTGGCGACCTTCCAGCGCCTCCTCGACCGCGTCGAGGGCGAGCGCCGCCGCAGCGGCCGTCTCGTGCTGCGCGCGCAGGAGGAGGAGCGAAAGCGCCTGGCGCGCGACCTCCACGACGAGGTGAACCAGGCGCTCACGGCGATCCTGCTGCGCCTTCAGGCGCTGACGGGGATCGCCACTACGCCCGAGCAGCAGGAGGAGGTGGCGGAGCTCAAGCGGCTCGTGAACCAGGCGATGGACGAGCTCCTGAGCCTCGCCCGCCAGCTGCGGCCGACGGCGCTCGACGACCACGGCCTTGTGCCCGCGCTCGAGGGCCAGGTGCGCCGCTTCGGCGAGCAGACCGGGATCCGCGCCCGGCTCACCACGCGCGGCGACACCGCGATGCTCGGCGACGACCAGCAGCTCGTCGTCTACCGCGTGGCGCAGGAGGCCCTCTCGAACGTCGCCCGGCACTCCGGCGCGAGCGCGGTGCACGTCGACATCTCCGCGCGCGACGGCGGCGTCCACCTGCGCGTGAGCGACGACGGCCGCGGGTTCGAGGCCGGGCCGCGGGCGCGCGGGCTGGGCCTCGAGGGCATGGCCGAGCGCGCGCGCCTGGTGGGCGGCGAGCTCAGCGTCGATTCGGCCCCCGGACAGGGCACCACGGTGACCCTCCGCGTCCCCTGATGCTCCACGTCCTCGTCGCCGACGACCACGGCATCGTGCGCTCCGGCCTGCGGATGCTGATCGACCGCCAGGAGGGCATGCGCGTCGTCGCCGAGGCGGAGGACGGCGTGCAGGCGCTCGCGCTCGCGCAGGCCGAGCGACCCGACGTGGCCGTGCTGGACGTCTCGATGCCGCGCATGACGGGGCTCCAGGCGGCGCGCGAGATCCGCGCGCACTGCCCGGGCACGCAGGTGCTGCTCTTGTCCATGCACGACGACGAGCGCTACGTGTTCGAGGCGCTCAGGCTCGGCGCGGCGGGCTACGTGCTCAAGCGCGCAGCCGACACGGACCTGATCGAGGCGATCCGCGCCGTCGCGCGCGGCGAGCACTTCCTCTCGCCGTCGAGCGAGACCGCGCTCCTCAAGCGGTGGCTCGAGGACGAGGAGAGCGCCCCGAGGGACCCGCTCACGCCGCGCGAGCTCGACGTCGTCAAGCTGATCGCCGAGGCGCACACCAACAAGCAGATCGCCGAGATCCTGCACGTGTCGGAGAAGACGGTCGAGTCGCACCGGGCGAACGTGCTGCAGAAGCTCGGCATGCGCGACCGCGTGGAGCTCGTGCGCTACGCGATCCGGCGCGGCCTGATCGAGCCCTAGGCGCCACGGCGCCATGCCGCCGCCAGGGGGCCGAGCAGCACGCCGACGTTCTCGGCGACGCGCACGAGCCGCTCCATCAGGAGGCGCTCGTCCCCGCGGGCGGCGGCCACGAGCGCGCCGGCCCACGAGCTCGCCGCCTGGCGCAGCGCGAGCCTGCGCGGCCGCGCCCGGCGCACGCCGAGCGTCGCGCCGTACCAGAAGCGCCGGCGCAGGAACGAGGCCGCGGTGAGCCGCTCGGCGGGGATCACGTGCTCGACGGCCGCGTCCGGCACGTAGCGGATCCGGTGGCCGCGGCGGTGGAGCGCGCGCTCCACCTCGTCCTCCTCCGAGAAGAACGTGCGCGTGCCGCTGTGGCCGAAGTCGGGCGAGAATCCGCCCACAGCGCGCAGCGGCCCGGCGCGGAAGGAGACGTTCGCCCCGTAGAGGGTCGTCGCGAACGGGTCGAGGTCGCGCGGCTCGGGGCCGAGGTCCAGGAGCGTCAGCGCCGGGAGCAGGGGCGGGGAGAGCCACGCCGGCGGCTCGACCGCGAAGCGCGGCCGGATCGGGCCGCCGATGCAGGCCACGTCCGCGGGCGCTTCCTCCCAGCGGCGCCGGAGCGCCGACCACCAGCCCGGCTGCACCACCGCGTCGTCGTCCACGAAGGCGAGCACGTCCTCGTCGGCGCACTCGGCGAGCGCCCGGTTGCGCGCGCGAGAGAGGCCCTCGCGGGGCTCCTCGAGCACCCGGACCCGGAACGTCTCGCGGTGCCCCTGCGCCTGCTCGGGCGGGAGGCCGCTCGTCACGAGCAGGATCGTGTCGACTCCGGCCTCCCGCTCCAGGGCGGCAAGGCACTCGGCGACGTCAGGGGGGCGGCGGTTGGTGCAGACGGCGACGATCAGGCGACCCGTCACGAAAAGCGGAGCCTAATGACTCGACGGCGTGTCTAGACTCTGCCTGGGATCGGTCCAGAGAGGGCAAGGCGCGATCGAAATGCTGGAAATGGTGATCTACGGCGTGAGCTTCGACATGGTCGGCAAGCAGCCGATCGTGCTGCTGAAGACCCGGGAAGGCAACAAGTTCCTGCCGATCTGGATCGGCCACCCCGAGGCGGCGGCCATCCTCATGCGGCTCCAGGGCGCCACGACTCCGCGCCCGATGACGCACGACCTGATCAGCGACATCCTCGGCGAGATGGACGTCACCTGCACGCGCGTCGCCGTGACCGAGCTCAAGGAGAACACCTTCTACGCTTCGATCACGCTGCGCCAGGACGGCCGCGAGTTCGAGATCGACTCGCGCCCCTCGGACGCGCTGGCGCTCGCCGTGCGCACGAGCGCGCCGATCTTCGCGGCAGAGGAGGTCATCGCCGAGTCCGCGATCGAGTTCGAGCACGAGGTCGAGGACACCGAGGAGGTCGTGGAGAAGTTCAAGGACTTCCTCGACCAGGTCTCGCCCGAGGACTTCGCCTCCGGCGAGCAGTAGCGGGGCGGCGGCGAGCGGGCTGGGTCAGAGAAGCGTCTTCCGCGCCCCGATCGCGTAGCCGACCACGTTGATCGCGAAGTGGATCGCCGCGACGACGACGAGCGCGACGGCGGCCCACTCGATCGGCATGGCGTAGACGGGCAGCAGCAGCAGCACGACGAACGGCACGAAGTCGGCCTGGTCCCAGACGCTCAGCGCCCACCCCCAGGGGC